>JAXJXA010000227.1:0-6604 GCA_036307745.1 Acutalibacteraceae bacterium
AGAACCGGATAGCCGATTTTGTCGGCTACGCTGAGAGCTTCCTCGGTTGTCATTACGGTTACGCCGCGCGGACGCTTGATATGGTACTTTTCAAGAAGCTCGTCAAAACGCTCTCTGTCCTCAGCCATATCAATACTATCAGCAGATGTACCCAGAATGTTAACACCATTGTCGCTCAAGAATTTTGTTAACTTGATAGCTGTCTGTCCACCAAACGCAACAACAACACCATATGGTTTTTCTGTTTTTATAATACCCATAACATCTTCGTTTGTCAAAGGCTCGAAATACAGTCTGTCTGATGTATCAAAATCAGTAGATACTGTTTCGGGATTGTTATTTACAATAACAACCTCATATCCAGCCTCTTTCAATGCCCATACACAGTGAACCGAAGCATAGTCAAATTCAATACCCTGTCCAATTCTTATAGGGCCTGAACCAAATACTATAATAGTCTTTTTGCCTGTGCTGTTCTCTTTTATAAATTCCTCAGCCTCATTCTCTTCATCAAATGTTGAGTAGAAGTAAGGTGTTTCAGCCTTAAACTCAGCCGCACAGGTATCAACCATTTTATATACAGGGGTTGCAGGCTCTGTAACCTTACAACCTGTAAATTCTTCTATTGTTTTGTCAAGGTAGCCCATTGTTTTAGCCTTATGATAAAGCTCAGGTGTAAGCTCTCCCTTTGACATCTCTCTTTCAATATTAACCAACTTTAACAGCTTTTCGAGGAACCACTCATCTATCATTGTAATAGCGTGGATTTCGTCTACTGTTATACCCCTTTTTAATGCTTCATAAACACAGAAAAGTCTTTCATCGTCACAAACTGAGAGCTTGTTCTTTATGCTTTCATCAGACATCTGCATAAACTTTTCATCATTAAGTGTATTGTGAGAAATTTCAGCACCACGCACAGCCTTCATAATAGCCTGCTCAAATGTAGGAGCAATAGCCATAACTTCGCCTGTTGCCTTCATTTGTGTTCCAAGAGTTCTTTTTGCATATACAAACTTGTCAAAAGGCCACTTTGGAAATTTAACAACAACATAGTCAACCGCGGGCTCAAAGCACGCATATGTTGTGCCTGTAACGGCATTTTTAATTTCATCAAGTGTGTAACCGATAGCAATTTTAGCCGCTACCTTAGCAATAGGATAACCAGTAGCCTTTGAAGCAAGAGCAGAAGAACGGGAAACTCTGGGATTTACCTCGATTACAGCATACTCAAAACTTTCAGGATCAAGAGCAAACTGACAGTTACATCCACCCTCTACACCAAGAGCAGATACCATACTTAATGCAGCACTTCTTAATACCTGATATTCCTTATCGGCAAGTGTTACAGCCGGTGCAATAACTATACTGTCACCTGTGTGTACACCAACAGGGTCCAGGTTTTCCATTGAACAAACAGTAATAACATTACCCTTACTGTCACGAATTACCTCAAACTCGATTTCTTTCCAACCTGAAACACATTTTTCAACCAACACCTGCGTAATAGGAGAAAGCTCAAGACCATTCGATGTAATTTCGATAAGTTCTTCTTCGTTATTTACAATACCGCCACCGGTACCGCCCAATGTAAATGCAGGACGAATAATAACAGGGTAACCTATTTTATTTGCAAATTCAATAGCACTCTCAACATCATTAACAACAGTAGACGGAATTACAGGCTGACCTATGGACTCCATTGTGTCTTTAAACATCTGTCTATCTTCAGCCTTGTCAATAGTTTCAGGGTTAGCACCCAACAGCTTTACATTATTCTCCTCAAGGAATCCCTCTTTTGCAAGTTGCATAGAAAGTGTAAGACCTGTTTGTCCACCTAATGTAGACAACAAACTGTCGGGCTTTTCTTTCTTGATAATTCTCTTTACAGTATCAAGTGTAAGTGGCTCGATGTAAATTTTATCAGCCATTGCATTATCTGTCATAATTGTAGCAGGGTTAGAGTTGATAAGAATAACCTCTAAACCTTCTTCTTTCAAGGCACGACAGGCCTGCGTACCCGCATAGTCAAACTCAGCAGCCTGACCTATTACAATAGGACCTGAACCTATTACCAAAACTCTCTTAATATCCTTATTAATTGGCATTAAAAACACCCTTTCTTTCCATAATAGAAGCTTATATATTTAGTAATTCTGTATTACTTATTTTCCTCAATCATAGCAACAAACCTGTCAAACAGGAATGAAGTATCAAGCGGACCACCGCAAGCCTCTGGGTGGAACTGTACTGAGAACGCAGGCATATCTGTATATGTTACACCCTCGCAAGTACCGTCATTGGCATTTGTAAAGCTTACCTTTGCATTTTCAGGAAGTGACTCTGCAACTACTGCATAGCCATGATTCTGGCTTGTTACAAACACTTTGCCTGTTTCTATTTCTGTTGCAGGCTGGTTAGCACCACGGTGACCATACTTAAGCTTTTGAGTAGTAGCCCCCTTAGCCAAAGCAAGCAACTGATGACCTAAGCAAATACCAAATGTAGGAATTTTCTTCTCACATAATTTCTTCAGATTTTCTATAATCTCAACATTTTCTGCTGGATCTCCAGGACCGTTTGAAAGCATAATACCATCAGGATTGATTGCCAGAATTTCTTCTGATGTAGCAGTACAAGGGAACACAGTTACATTACAACCTCTTTCTAAAAGGGCTTTCTGGATTTTTGCCTTTGCACCAAAGTCCCACAATGCTACACTACATTTAGGATTTTCAGCCTTTTCTTGAGTAACTTCTTTCTGTGATACACTCTTAACTGCGTCTGTTATCTTGTAGTTTCTAATTTCTTCAAGGTCTTTTTCAAGATTATCTAGTGTAGATGTAATTTTACAGTTCATTACACCGTATTCTCTTACTATTCTTGTTATAGCTCTTGTATCAACATCGTATAATCCTGGAATGCCAGAATCCTTTAAAAAAGTGTCAAGAATCCCCTCGCAACGGAAGTTGGACGGCTCTTGACACCTATTTCTAACAATATAAGCCTTTAACTCTGGTGAATTGCTTTCAAAATCAGCTGGAATAACACCATAATTACCAATTAACGGAAAAGTCTGAACAATAACCTGTCCAAAATAACTTGGATCAGTTATAGTTTCTAAATAACCTGTCATTGCAGTAGTAAAAACAAGTTCTCCTACTGCATCGTGCTCTGCTCCAAAGCCTTTTCCCTCAAAAACCTTTCCATTTTCCAAAATAAGAAATGATCTACGGCTCATTTAATCAATCCCTTTCTCTGTTAAATCACAAATATAAACTATAAATGATTATATTTCATAAGTGTTAAGCACCTGTTCTGCAACATATTTCTTGCTTACACGCAGGTCCATAGCCTGTTTCTCAAGGTATTTATGTGCCTGCTGTTCTGTCATATTAAGACATTGCATAAGCACACATTTTGCTCTGTTAATCACCTTGATCTGTTCAAGCTGTATTTTAAGTTTTTCATTTTCTCTCTCCATTATACCAATGCGACACTTAAGTGCCCTGAGTGCAAGCACACTCTGATGTACAGCTTCTACAGTAATAGGTTTAACCAAAGTAACTACACCGTGCACTGAAAGTTTCTCACCTGCTCTGGCGGCTGTTTCACCACTAACAGCAATAAAAACTCCCGAATTTGCATATTCACCTATATTCATCGAAAGGTTGAGTCCAATCTCATCGGTAAGGGGAGTATAAATAAAAACTAAATCAAAAGCCTTCTGCTTTGCATACTTTTTTGCATCTGTGGCAGAATCCGCTGTTTCAAGATCTATATAGCCCTCTTCTTTAAGCAAAGCCATAATACTTTGGGTGGTCTTTTCACTTTTTGCAACTATTAAAGCACTACTCATAAGCTACACCACCATCTAGTTATTTTATAATAAATCTCATTAAAAATCAACGAAAAAATACGTTATACAACATTATTTTTACCCTGCATTTCACTTAAAGTACATTATACATAATTTTAGAACATTATGCAAGTAATTTCAGTAGTAAATCCAGGGCAACCGCACGAAAATAAAATTAAAATTTATTAAAAGTGACTTTAAGAAGAAAGTCACCATCAAAAAGAACAACAAAAACTCATATTGAATTGATATAAATAATTTAGCTAAGTTTATTCGTCATTTTATTTTTCAATTTTAATTGCAGAGTTATTGCAAAATTAGATTACCCTGCCCATTGCCTTAAACCATTGACAAATTGTTGCAATAATGTGATAATTAAAAGTATAGTTTGCAACAATGTTTTTATACAATAAGAACATTATAACCATATAAATTACTTAAACGTAACAAATTGCAACAATAAGCATTAAGGGAGATGATACCAATGGCAAAGGAGCTTGCTAAGTCCTATAATCCAAAAGAGGTTGAGGACAGAATTTATGACTTTTGGGTTAAAGAAAACTACTTCCATTCGGAAATTGACAAGGAGAAAAAACCTTATACAATAGTTATGCCACCACCCAATATTACAGGACAACTGCATATGGGTCACGCACTTGACAACACATTACAGGACATCCTTATTCGTTACAAAAGAATGCAGGGTTACTGTACATTGTGGTTACCAGGTACAGACCATGCATCAATCGCCACTGAGGCTAAGATTGTAGAAGCTATGCGTAAAGAAGGTCTTTCTAAAGAAGACCTTGGCAGAGAAAAATTTCTTGAAAGAGCCTGGCAATGGAAAAAAGAATATGGCGGAAGAATCTGTGATCAACTTAAGAAAATGGGTAGTAGCTGTGACTGGCAGAGAGAGCGTTTTACAATGGATGAAGGCTGTAATAAGGCTGTTAAAGAGGTTTTCGTTAATCTTTATAACAAAGGTCTTATTTATAGAGGCGAAAGAATTATCAACTGGTGTCCCCATTGTTTAACATCTATTTCAGATGCTGAGGTTGAATATGAAGATCAGGCTGGACATTTTTGGCATCTTAGATATCAGTTAGCCGATGGTAGCGGATATATTGACCTTGCCACAACTCGTCCAGAAACATTACTCGGAGATACAGCGGTTGCAGTTAATCCTAATGATGAAAGATATAAGGATATGGTAGGAAAAACTCTTATTCTGCCTATTGTACACCGTGAAATTCCTATTGTAGCTGATGATTATGTTGAAATGGAGTTTGGTACAGGCGTTGTAAAAATTACACCTGCACATGACCCTAACGACTTTGAAGTTGGTTTGCGTCATAACCTACCTGTTATCAATGTTCTTACAGATGATGCAAAAATTGTTGATGATTATCCTAAATATGCAGGTATGGACAGATACGAAGCAAGAAAGGCTATTGTTGCTGATTTAGAAGCTGAGGGTGCATTAATTAAAGTTGAAGAATATAATCACAATGTAGGCACCTGCTATCGTTGCGGAACAACAGTTGAACCAAAAGTTTCTAAGCAGTGGTTTGTAAAAATGAAGCCTCTTGCTCAGCCCGCTATTGACGCTGTCAAAAACGGAGAAACAAAATTTGTTCCTAGTCATTTTGAAAAGACATATTTTCACTGGCTTGAAAATATCCGTGACTGGTGTATTTCACGTCAGCTTTGGTGGGGACATCAAATTCCTGCATTTTATTGTGATGAATGTGGTGAAATTGTTGTAACCAAAGATAACGAAACTATCTGTCCTAAATGTGGCAAAAAAATGAAACAAGACCCTGATACATTGGATACATGGTTCAGTTCTGCACTATGGCCTTTTTCAACACTTGGATGGCCTGAAAAAACAGAGGAGCTAGACTACTTCTACCCTACCAATACTCTTGTAACAGGCTATGATATTATTCCTTTCTGGGTTATGAGAATGATGTTCTCAGGAATAGAGCATACAGATAAAGTACCTTTTGACACTGTACTTATCCACGGTCTGGTTCGTGATAGTCAGGGCAGAAAAATGAGTAAATCACTGGGTAATGGTATCGATCCACTCGAGATTATTGATAAATACGGTGCAGATGCTCTAAGACTTACTCTTGCAACAGGTAATGCACCTGGTAACGATATGCGTTTCTACGATACAAGAGTTGAGGCAAGCAGTAACTTTGCTAATAAGCTATGGAATGCTTCCAGATTTGTTCATATGAATATAGACGATTACAATGTAGAAAACAAACTGCCAGATATATTAGCTACAGAGGACAAGTGGATTATTAGTACACTTAACAATGTAGCTAAAGAGGTTACAGAAAATCTGGACAAGTTTGAGTTGGGTACTGCTGTTAAAAAGGTATTCGATTTTATCTGGGACTATTACTGTGACTGGTATATAGAACTTGCAAAATCCAGACTTCAAAGTGATAGTGAATCTGCACAAAATGCCCGTCAGGTTCTTGTATGGGTGCTTGACAGAGCTTTACGTTTGCTTCATCCCTTTATGCCGTTTATAACTGAGGAAATTTGGCAGACACTACCTCATAATGGTGACACTATAATGTATGCAGAATATCCTGCTTTTAAATCTGAGTATGATTTTCCTAAAGCCAGAGAAGAAATGGAAGTTGTTATGAATGGTATTAAAGCTATTCGTACTCGCCGTTCAGAAATGAATGTACCTCCTTCAAGAAAAGCCAAAGTATATATAGC
>JAXJXA010000228.1:0-4724 GCA_036307745.1 Acutalibacteraceae bacterium
CAACATTTATTATAGAGCCTGTTTAGTATTAGTTGTCTATCCCAACATTTGAAATTAAACCATATTAAAACGAAACAACGCACTCTCGTTTAAAACAAAAGTGCGTTATTTCTTGGCGCGGAAGAAGGGATTTGAACCCTTGCGCCGGTCACCCGACCTACTCCCTTAGCAGGGGAGCCTCTTCACCACTTGAGTACTTCCGCATATGGTGAATTATTTATAATATAGAAAAAGTGGCGGAGAGGAAGGGATTCGAACCCTTGGTCCCTTGCGAGATAACTAGTTTTCAAGACTAGCTCCTTAAACCACTCGGACACCTCTCCGTACAACGTTTGTTATTATAGCACCACTTTTTATATTTGTCAACAGTATTTTCAAAAAAAATTAATTTTTTTCTGTCTATTTAAATTATTTCTATATTAATACCTTATAGTACAAATTCTGCACATCAATAATTAAATGATAACACAATATTATGTGATTTTTTCAAGTTTATAGCTGATTTCATTTTCGCTGATTTTATATCCATAATAGTCAGCTGTGTTGTATATATCTGATAAATCCAATTCTCTTGCTTCTTCTTTTTTGATATAGATATATTGTGGTATTTTTTCAGAATTGAGAGTGTAGTACTGCTGAAGTCTGTTTACAGTAGAATAGTTTACTCCTGATAACCACGTTGAGTATGTACCCAGTGTACAGTTGTCAGTAACAAGATAGTACCAACATCTGTTGCTTAGAAACAAAATATTCCCCTGCGACATATTTTTATAGTTTATAATATCGTTATAGGCTTGATTATAAAAATTGTAATTATCTGAATTTGTATAAATTCCTTTTGCTGGCCCACACTCTATTTTACTATTCATATGCTGGGCAGTTACCGGTTCAAAAAAACAATGCCGATATTTTACAGTTATTTCAAGTGTAGCTTGCAGACATACTACTATTGTAACCAATACTGTACAAAGTATAATTTTATAGTCGTTATTTTTCTCATTTTGTATATTAAATTCTTCTTTTAATTCTTTAATAAAAATACCTACAAAAGTAAAACTTGCTATATTTGAAATAGTAAAAGCTGGAAATATAACATAAAAATATTGATTTGATGAAAAACATAATGCAAGTGAATATAAAACACCAACTATAAAAATTGATGCAAACAACTTTTGGGGCTTATTTTTAATAAGTATATATGATGTAATCCCCATAAAGAATACAGGGAACATAATAGCGTTATAATATTTTTCAATAAGTTCAGGTATAAAAATTATATATGTAAAAACTGTTATTATTGCACTAGCCACAAAATATAAAGTGCGGTGCTTTACCCTATTTTTATCAAATATCATAATTAAAATCGTTATTAAATAAGCGATGAGTGGAATGCATATAAGAGGATGAGATTCTGTAAACGCTTTACAATACATAAGAAGTTTCTTAGGAATACTCATTGCAGGATGTTCAGGGTCTGATAATATGTATTGTAGATTTTCAATGATATTGAAAATATTCGTTCTTGATAGCACAAAAGCTATAAAAACAACTGCTGAAAAAATAACTCCTATTGAAAAAATAATAAAAACTCTGCCGGAAAAAAGATCTGTGAATAAGACAGTTTTTTCCATATTTTCATTTTTACATTTACAAAGAATTTTATGTATCAAAACACATACCGCAAAAAGAATGTAAACAACAGCCATATAAGGACAACACAATACCACAGCTGAAAAACTTATTCCACATATTATAAATGGTATTTTTTTATCTGTATTTGCTGTTGAAATAAGTACACCTGTAAACACCAACAGGTCAAACGCCATTGTATTATAGCTTAATGCCATAATATCAAACGGTGTAAAAATAAAGTAGAGTAGTGATGATATAATAGCCATATCATTGAATTTTTGCAAATGTAGATATATAAATATTGAAACTAAAGCGTGAAACAGAACATATATAATTCTCATTGCAAATATTATGCCATCCGTTGATTTTGTTATGACTTCGTATATCCATACAAAAGGTATAAGAAGAGTTCCTGAAAGCTGTGACAAGTGCCATTCTTCCGCTAACAAAGAATCCCCCATCAGAAGTCTGTGAGGGATTGTCAGATAAAAAGCCTCGTCGTTTCCACCAAAGCCGTATGAACATTTCCATATTGCAAAAATAATAGCACCTAACATCAGAACACTAAAAATCAGATGTCTATACAGTTTATATTTATCAATGATATTCATCGTTTTAAATTTTTCCAAAGTAAACATAAAATATTTTACACCTCATTTTTACTTTTTATGGTTTCTTTATGAGAATGTTCTTTTTCAATTTTAATATTCATATAATTTACTTCACTTTCAGAAAATGTACTCATTATATCAATTTGCGGTTCTTCTTTAATTGTTGATGCAATACCCTTAAGTTCTTTACAAATTCTCATTATAATATTAACAGCTATATTTAAAATAAAAGCAAGAAGCGTGGAACATAAAAAAACAATTAACACAACAGGCAGAAAATACATAAGTTTATCTGGCATAATGGCAACCTTTACGTTTAACTGTGAATAAACAATCATATCAGGAATATACGAAATCAAGTATATTCCCAGTGATGCATTGGATATTGTGTAAATCACACGTCTTATTACTGTAGGAAGTTTATTTGCTTTTATCCTACTTAAAAGTATAAAAAACAGTACTCCTAATAAATATGGCTCAAAACCATTCCAAGCTATATACTGACCAGCTTCAAAGAATTCACCATAACTTCTGTAATAATTAAAAGTGCTAAATACAACTGTACACACTACAAAAAAAATTGCCACTACAGGGGTTTTGATTTTCAATCTGTACTCACGCAGATAACAACCTGTAATATAATAAGTAACAGGATAGAACTCTTTCCACCAGGCAGGCACCAATTTTGTTATTACATCACCTGAGTTTGGATTAAACCACGATGAATAAGAAGTAACACTGAATATATTCATTATAGATGGTAGCACTGTAATTACAATAAAGGTTAGTACTAACACCTGTTTTTTTCTTTTACTTTCAAGTTTGCAATACATCACATTTAAAAACGGAATCAGTAAAAACAAACCTATGTAAAGCTCAATATACCAGCTGTATGGAGCAGCGGAGAAATTCAGTACACTAATAATAAAATCTCCAAAGTTTATTGGTGTGTTCAAATAATATACTTTGAACAGTGTACAAGCAATACTTGCCAAAAGATAAATAAGTAAAGTCTTTAAAATACCTACATAATATTTTTTACTGGGCATCTTTTTACACATTAAATACCCTGTAAGTATCAGAAACATTGGAATACATACTGATGACAATGTTCGCAACACAAATAAAATGTACATATTTGTACCACTTGTACTTTCGCCGTAGAAACCACTGTTAAGAAAAAAATGTATACAAATTACAAAAAACACCGCTGTTATTCGGATAATATCCATCGCCGTGTTACGATTTTCAAGAGATTTTAACTTCATTACCAACACCTTTTTTCGTAAATTTTTAATATTTTATTATATAATATCATATTTATACAATATTATCAAGTTATAGACATTAAAAATTATACTAACAAATACCCGTTTTATATAATAAGTAAGCCGTGTTGAAGATTGTATAAGATATGCTATACAATAGACTTACTATAAACAGGTCATATTTGTAAACCAAGAAGCAAACATAAGTTGACAATATTATAAAGTTGCTTTATAATATTGTCAACCCGATTACAATAATATAGTTAACATTCAAAGCGAAGGATGGTGTTTAGTATAAATTATGAAAGAATCGAAGATATATTCAAAAAAGAAAAATTTAGCATTAATAAAAGAAAAAAATAAAAAAATTGGACATTTACTGGACATCATATTTATTGCTCTTTTTACTGCGTTAATTTCTGTATCTGCACAAATTACAATTCCTACTATGGTACCATTTACTTTACAGACACTTGGAGTTTTTATATCATCTGCTCTTCTCGGATGTAAACGTGGCACAATTAGCGTACTCATTTATATATTACTGGGAATAATAGGGTTACCTGTATTTTCAGGTTTTTCAAGCGGTATCGGTAAACTGTTAGGACCAACAGGAGGGTATATAGTAGGTTTTATACTTACAGCGATTATAGTTGGTTTGATGTGCGATTTATTGGGACGAAAACTCTGGGTTCTTATTACCTCTATGACAGCAGGTTTATTGCTATGTTATTTACTGGGAACAATATGGTTTTGTATATTCTCACAAACAGATTTTCTATCCGCATTGACGTTTTGCATATTTCCATTTCTCATTACTGACGGAGCCAAAATTATTGTTGCTTCTATGCTTGTTAGCCGACTGAACAAGATAGTGGAATTATAGAGATAACAATCATTTCACCTGCATTTTCCCTTATCCCACACATTTAAAATTCAGAAAAAATTTTCAAACAAATTTTGTTCTGTACAAATATCTTTTTACAGAAAATCTGATACTAGGGTTCGTTCGAAAATAAAAAAGTACTGAATTCTTGTTTAAGAGCTAGTGATTTCAAAGCAAAAAAACGCAAAGAATACTGAAAACATTTAAAAAGGCTTGACCTAAACTTTAGTTGTCTACCCCAACATTTGAAATAAAACCGTTTTTCAGGGCTAACTTTTGTGGGCAGGTCAAAATTTTCGTTCAGGTGGCATTTGTATTATATATTGC
>JAXJXA010000229.1:0-3199 GCA_036307745.1 Acutalibacteraceae bacterium
GAAAATCTTTTACCGATTTTAAACGGTGTTTAGTATTACAGCTATATTAATCAGGGGTAATATGACACCATAGGAACAAAATAGACCTGTTTGGTAAGCAAACAATGTCATATGAACGAGTAATTTTTTGTCAGACAACGACAATTTTTCTTATGAATAATATAGTGTTTCAAGAAAAATTGTCTAAGTATGGTGGAAAAATAATCGTTCAGACGGCGTTCGGGAGATTATCGAACAGGTCTAATATATTTAAATATCTTGAAATATAATTTGATATTGTAGTGTAACAATGTTAAAATTAATTCAGAATTGATATACTATTCGGTATGTTGATTCTGTATTTTTAACTGAGGGGAATAGTATGAAATTTCACGAATTTGGAAATCCTAAAAATCAAAAAATAATGCTTATTCACGGTGTTCTTACTCCATGGCAAATATGGAAACCCCAGATAGAATATTTCAAAAGGAATTACTTTGTTATAGTTCCGGCATTGGATGGGCATATAGAGGAATGTAAAAGTGAGTTTCTTTCATTAGAGAAAGAGGCAGAAGTCATTGAAAAATACTATATCGAAAAATACGGTAGGGAAATTTTTGCAGTGTGTGGACTTTCTATGGGTGGTGCTATTTCGTATGTATTGTTCAAAAATAAAAATTTAATTATTAAAAATTTAGTTTTGGATGGTGCTCCGTTAGTACCTTTCGGAAAACTTCTGACTAAGGTAATGACAAAAAATTATATCGAAATTATACATAAATCCCACCAAAGAGACACTAAAACACTGGATAACTTCGGAAAGGTATTTTTACCCTTAAAATATCTTGATGATTACCTGAAAATTGCAGACACTATGAGTGATGAAACTATAAAAAATATAATGAATTCTGTAAATGAAAACAGGTTTGATTCGTCTGTTTCGTTTGATGATACACACTTACTTTATATTCACGGTACAAAGATAAATGAAGTTGCTTCAAAAAAGTCTGCAAGGCTAATTTCAAAATATTACCCTGACACAGACATTGTGTGCTGTAAGGGTTATATGCACTGTTACAAGGCAATATATGAACCTGATGATTGGATTAATATTGTAGATAACTTTTTTAAGAACAATGATAAAAAATAGAAAAATAATATGAAATAATATGATAAAAATTAAAAAAGTATCAGATATTATTGGCTGAACATTGAAAAACAGAAAACAGAAAAGCAATATAATTTTGCTTCTCTGCTTTCTGTGGATGTTACTTACTATTTATTTAAGCAAGTAAGAAATATCACTTACAATCTGGCTCATTGCATTCATAGCATCGTTAGCCTTACGTTTTACGGCTTTTGGATTTTTCTGCATAACTTTATTACTTACATATCCTACTGCCATTCCTGTTGCAACGGCAACAGCTACACCTTTTGCAATATTAGTAACATTTTTGGTCATTGTTCTGCACCTCCTGTACAAGCTGTAAAGGGTTAAGATATCTTGTAAAAGTATCAGGTTGTTAATATATAGTCACTTCCTTGCGGAACTTCCTTACTTTGTGGGATACTGGATAAGTCTGACTCTGATATGCTTTAAAATATTGGAAAATCCTTTATTAAGTAGGGAAGTTCCTTTTACTATTTTGTACAATAAATTAATAATTTATAATAGAAAGGATAATATAAAATTATGGCAGAATTAAATGTGGTTTTGGTGGAGCCTGAAATCCCCCAGAATACAGGCAACATTGCACGTACCTGTGCTGCAACAGGAGCAAGACTTCATCTTGTGCGTCCATTGGGCTTTAGTATTTCAGAAAAAGCTGTAAAACGAGCAGGCCTTGATTACTGGGATTTATTGGATATTACTGTATATGATAATATAAATGATTTTTTTGCAAAAACAAATGGTCCATATTATTATTTTTCCACCAAAGCACCTCATATTCATTCAGATATACAATATCCCGATGGAGCTTATCTGCTTTTTGGCAGAGAAACAGCAGGCTTACCCGAAAAATTACTTCACGATAATCCGGATACAACCGTGCGTATTCCTATGATTAATGATGCAAGAAGTCTTAATTTGTCAAATTCTGTTGCAATAGCAGTGTATGAAACATTAAGACAGTGGAACTATCCTCAGCTTTTATGCGAGGGCGAACTGCGTAATTACAGTTGGAATAAATATTAATAAGGTATACAATTTGCTGTATATCTGTATTTTTACAGTATTTCAAGAAAATAAAGTAAATTAAGTCTGGTAAGTATTGAAAAATATGCCGGTTTATTATAAAATATACGTTGTATAAGGTGCTTTGACAAGACGATGCAAATAAGATTGTTAAAAACTTGTCGAAAGACTTAATTTATACCTGAAAGGATGTTTTTTTAATGGGTTTCCTAGACAAAGTTACAGTAGATGACATTAATGTAAAGGGCAAAAAAGTTCTTGTTCGTTGTGACTTTAACGTACCTCTGAAAGATGGCGTTATTACAAACGATAACAGAATTACAGCTGCTCTTCCTACAATTCAGAAATTAGTTAATGACGGTGGCAAGGTTATTCTTTGCTCACACCTTGGTAAGCCAAAGAACGGTGCAGAGGAGAAGTTCTCACTTGCTCCTGTTGCAGTAAGACTGGGCGAATTGCTTGGTAAAGAGGTTGTTTTTGCTAATGATGACGAGGTTGTTGGTGAGAACGCTAAGAAGGCAGTAGAAGCTATGAACGACGGTGATGTTGTTCTTCTTCAGAATACACGTTTCCGCAAGGAAGAAACAAAGAATGTTGAAGACTTCAGCAAAGACCTTGCTTCTTTGGCTGATGTATTTGTTATGGACGCTTTTGGTTCAGCTCACAGAGCACACTGCTCAACAGTTGGTGTTACAGAGTATGTTAAGGAAACAGCTGTTGGTTACCTGATGCAGAAAGAAATCAACTACCTTGGTAATGCAGTAGAGCAGCCTGTAAGACCTTTTGTTGCTATTCTTGGCGGTGCAAAGGTTGCAGATAAGCTGAATGTTATTTCTAACCTTCTTGAGAAGTGTGATACTCTTATCATCGGTGGTGGTATGGCATACACATTCTTAAAGGCTCAGGGTTATGAAATCGGTAAGTCTCTTGTAGATGAAACTAAACTTGACTACTGTAAGGAAATGATGGAAAAGGCTGAGAAACTCGGCAAGAAGCTTCTTCTTCCTGTAGATGCTACTACAA
>JAXJXA010000230.1:0-3449 GCA_036307745.1 Acutalibacteraceae bacterium
ACATCGATGTTACCGAATTCCTTGCCGTGCTAGATACATGTCAGGGCAACGTATTTCTGGTGACAAGAGAGGGCGACCATCTTAACCTTAAGAGTAAACTTTGCCAGCTGGTTGGTTTAACACAGCTTATCGAAGGTGGTAAAATTGCCGAGGCATACATTGTATGTGAAAATCCGGAAGATGAGAAAAAGCTGTTCAGATTCAACCTGTTTAATGATACAGGCGATGCTGAGATTAAGAAGTAATTTTAATTGTTTTAGTAAATATAGGCTAATACACAGCACAAATTGTTCCTCACTTTATCAGTGGGGAATTTTTGTTATACTAAGAATTATAAAGGTGATATTATGACAATAAAATTAAACGAAGATATTAAAAATGTATTGGAAGAACTAAAGGCAAATTCTTTGGTAGATGCTATCGCTATTGCAGGCTCAAGAGCAAGCGGAAATGGCGATGAGCGTTCTGATTATGATGTATATATATATAGTACAGGTAATGAAGCTGTACCTGAAAGTACAAGAGATGAGATTTACAATAAATATTGTAGTAAATACGAAACAGGTAATAAATATTTTGAATATGAAGATAATATTGTACTTAATTGTGGTGTGTTTGCAGATATAATTTTCAGAAATTTTGAAATGATTGAGAATATACAAAGATATGTTGCTGATAACTGTGGTGCAAGATTAGGTTATACCACTGCCTTTTGGCATAATCTTAACGAAAGTCAGGTTTATTGTGATAAATCAGGCAGATTTACAGAACTTCAGAAAAAATACGATATCCCTTATCCAGAGCAGTTAAAAAAGAATATTATAGAAAAAAATATGAATATGTTGAGCGGAGTTTTGCCGTCTTATGATATGCAGATTAAAAAGGCTGTTGAACGCAATGATATTGTAAGTATCTGCCATAGAACAGCAGAATATATGGCAAGCTATTTTGATGTTATTTTTGCTTTGAATGAGATGTTCCACCCAGGCGAAAAACGTCTGATACAGATTTGTAAAACAAAGTGCAGTATTTTGCCAAAGGATTTTGAAGAGAATATAACAAAACTGTATGAAAGTATGTACTCAGGTTATGATTTTAATGTGCTTGAAAGTATGTATCTTAATCTGAAAGAGCTTACAGAAAAAATATAATTATTCTGAAATAAAAACAGGGTGTACCAATGATGAGCAATGGTATGCCCTGTTTAGCATTATAATAATAAATTATATATCAAATTCAAAAAACTGTGGTAATTTAACAGTAAAAATGTTAAAATACATTTATATAAGCAAAAGAGGTGAGAATTGTGGGTGAAAATCAAAATTCAGGTATTATTGGACTTGAGAAAGCCATAAAGAGTAACAGAGTACCTCACGGTGTAGTACTTGAATGTAATCAGCCACAGCTTTTACAGCGTTATGTGCTTATGCTATGCCGTTGGGCGGTGTGTAGAGGAGAGTCAAAACCCTGTGGTAATTGTGTTCAGTGCCGTAAAGTTGAAAGTGGTAATCACCCTGATATTTACACTGCACAGCTTTCAGGGAAATCTGAGATTGTAAATGTTGACGAAATAAGAAAAATATGCAATGATGCTTATATCAAATCGAACGAGGCTGATATAAAGGTGTATATTATTCCTAATGCAGATAAAATGCAACAGCAGGCACAGAATGCTTTTTTGAAAGTTCTGGAAGAACCACCTCAAAATATACTTTTTATTTTGTGTTGTACCTCTTCACAACAGTTGTTGGGAACTATTCTTTCTAGAGTTATAGTATATAATTTAAAATCAGCAGAAAACTCGGAGGAAGATGTAATAAGAGCAAAAGAATGTGCGGTAGAAATTGCACTTGCGTTGCCTCACACAAAGGGTTACGGGCTGTTGTGTGCTGTGGGTGTGTTTAAAGACAGAAATTTTGCAAAGAATGTAATTGACAATCTGACAGATATAATAAATGATGCAATAAAATCAAAGATAACCCACAGTAAATGCAGTAGTGAAGGGCAAATGCTGTGTGAAAGAATAGAAACGATTAATTTATTTAATATTACAGATACTTTAGCTATAGCCAAACAGATGTTGAACAGCAATATAAATATGAATCTGTTTTCAGCGTGGCTTTGTGCCGAATTAAGGAGGAAAAAATGACTGAAGTTATTGGAGTAAGGTTTAAAGAAGTTGGAAAAATATATTATTTTGACCCGGATTCCACACCTCTTAAAGTGGGAGATTATGTAATAGTAGAAACTGCCAGAGGAATAGAATGTGGACAGGTTGCAATGGCTAACCGCAATATTGATGATAAAGACATAGTACATCCTCTTAAAAAGATGTTGAGAAAAGCAAATGATGAGGATTTAGCAATTCTGAAAAAAAATAAAGAAAAAGAAAAAGAAGCTTTTGAAGTATGCGAACAAAAAATAGTACAGCACGGCTTGAATATGAAACTGGTTGATGTTGAGTATACGCTGGATAATAACAAAATTTTATTTTATTTTACAGCCGATGGTAGAGTGGATTTTCGCTCTTTGGTAAAGGACTTAGCATCTGTGTTCCGCACAAGAATAGAACTCAGACAAATTGGTGTTCGTGATGAGGCTAAAATGCTTGGTGGTATAGGTGTGTGTGGCAGACCTTTCTGTTGTTCTTCATTTTTGGGGGAGTTTCAGCCTGTGTCAATTAAAATGGCAAAAGAACAGGGGTTATCACTTAGCCCTGTTAAAATTTCAGGTACCTGTGGCAGACTTATGTGTTGCTTGAAATATGAACAGGAGGCATATACGGATCTTCTAAAGAAAACTCCAAAAGTAGGTGCTATTGTAAATACACCTGATGGTAAAGGTATCGTTGTAGAACAGAATCTTCTTACAGGTATGCTTAAGGTTAGTCTTGATAAAGCTCAGAATGCAGCACCATCTACCTATAATGTTAAACAGATTAAATTAATAAAAGACGCACAGATACGTCTTGATAAAAGTGAAATAGAACAGCTTAAAGGTTTAGAATAATTTTTGTGAATATTTTAGATTTTATTGAATATTATGTCATAATGTGCAAAATCTATATATAAAAATGTTATAAATTTTTTAAATTTATAAAAAGTGTTGCTTTTTTTAAAAGTAATGTTACAATATAAGCATAGAGAAAGACAAGGAGGTGTTTCTTAATGGCATACAAGATTAGTGATGATTGCATCTCTTGCGGTGCTTGTGCAGCTGAATGTCCAGTAGAGGCTATTTCAGAGGGCGATAGCAAGTATGAAATTGATGCTGATTCTTGCATAAGCTGTGGTGCTTGTGCAGGTGCTTGTCCAGTAGGTGCTCCTAGCGAGGAGTAATCTGTTTCGGATTATACATTAAACCAAAAAAGGTAACGCAAACTAAAGAATGCGTTACCTTTTTGTTTTTTAGATAGGCTCTATCACAAATGTTGGGGTAGATAATTAAAG
>JAXJXA010000231.1:0-1429 GCA_036307745.1 Acutalibacteraceae bacterium
ATCTTAAATGCAGTTTTCTTTATAAGGTCAGCCACAGCTGAAAGGTCGCAGTCTCCACATTTTGAAAGTGCGGCACGGACAACACCAGGTCCGGAAACACCTACGTTAATTTCACAGTCAGGTTCTCCGGGACCGTGCATTGCACCAGCCATAAATGGATTGTCCTCAGGAGCATTACAAAAAACTACCAGTTTAGCTGCACCTATGCAATCTCTGTCAGCAGTCAATTCGGCTGTTTGCTTTACTATTTTGCCCATCATTCTTACAGCATCCATATTTATGCCTGCTTTTGTACTGCCTATGTTTACAGACGAACATACGTGGTCGGTTATAGCTAAAGCCTCGGGAATACTCTCGATAAGTGCATAATCACCATCAGAAAAACCCTTTTGTACAAGTGCTGAATATCCACCGATAAAGTTAACTCCTACTGTTTGTGCAGCCTTTTCAAGTGCCTGTGCAAACTTTACAATTTTTTGAGTTTGGCAGGCAGAGGCAACCATACCAATAGGGGTAACAGATATTCTCTTATGAATTATAGGAATTCCATATTCAGAGGAAATATCTTCACCTGTTTTTACAAGGTCTTTAGCGTAACGGCAAATTTTGTCATATATCTTTGTACACGCCTTATCAATATCATCATCAATACAGCTTAACAGCGATATACCCATTGTGATTGTACGCACATCCAGGTTTTCGTTGTCAATCATATTGACTGTTTCGATAATATCATGTGTATTTATCATACTTTTAAGCCTCCATTATATTCTGTGCATAGAATTGAAAATATCTTCGTGCATAATATGAATCTTCAATCCCATATCTTCGCCCAGTTTATCAAACTTTTTCTGCATTTCGCTGATTGATTTTTTAGCACTGTCCATATCAACAAGCATAATCATAACAAACATATCCTGAAGTACACTTTGTGTTACCTCTGAAATGCTTATATTTTCTTCTGCACAGGCTTCAGAAACTTTAGCCAATATTCCCACTGTATCTTTACCTAAAACTGTAATAAAAGCACGCATAATTACTCCTCCATTTATATAAAATTATACTAGAGGCTGTTTGAAAAATCAGAAACACTGTCTATTTTTAAACAAGTCCTCATCTTTATTTAAACAGTGAATAAAACCCGCTGTTTAATAGCTACAAAGTAGCGTTGAATATTGTATGAAACGTGCTGTGCGTAGCACAGTATAACCTGTGGAACAGGCATACTCTATATTAGAAACTTTTAAATAGAGTTTAATTTACTACATTAGATTATCTCTTATTTTTAACAAACTGTCAATACAAAAAACAACATTTATCACGTCAATCTAATTTAGTAATCTTTCTGTAACACATTCATAAAGCTAAATTTCTTAAACCAAATTCAGCTCATAATTAACAGAAATTTGTTATAAATTTGTAATTAAAC
>JAXJXA010000232.1:0-7347 GCA_036307745.1 Acutalibacteraceae bacterium
AAAAATCCAGCACTTTTTCTTTTTTCAAACAAGCCCTAAACTTTATTTTGCACATCTTATACATTTTCCTTCGTCATTTTAATACATTAAAACCTTAAAACATCTTGCAAAACTGTGCTATTTATTTTATAATGTACTAAATGGGTGAAATTACCCAAAATTCAGATATAAGGAGTTAATACCAATGTACAATGATATGTTAAATACAATAGGCTTTGTAGAAAAGTATGACAGTGACGTTGCACAAGCTATGGAGCAGGAACTGAAAAGACAGAAGAGGAATCTTGAACTGATTGCCTCTGAAAACATTGTTTCTCCTGCTGTTATGGCAGCTATGGGCAGTGTACTTACAAATAAATATGCTGAGGGATACCCAGGCAAGCGTTACTACGGCGGATGTCAGTGTGTAGACGTTGTTGAGGAAATTGCAAGAAAAAGAGCTTGTGAATTGTTTGGTGCAGAGCACGCAAATGTACAGCCTCACTCAGGTGCACAGGCTAATATGGCAGTTTACTTTGCTATGTTAAAGCCCGGCGACACAGTAATGGGTATGAATCTTAACGAAGGTGGTCATCTCACACACGGTTCTCCTGTAAATATGTCTGGCAGCTACTTTAATTTTGTACCATATGGTGTTGACCCTGTTACACATCGTATTGACTATGATAAAGTACTGGAGATTGCAAAAGAGTGTAAGCCTGCTATGATTGTTGCAGGTGCAAGTGCTTATCCAAGAGTTATCGACTTCAAGAAGTTCAGAGAGATTGCAGACGAAGTTGGTGCTTATTTAATGGTAGATATGGCACACATCGCTGGTCTTGTTGCCGCTGGTGTACATCCCAACCCTGTTGAGTATGCTCACTTTGTTACAACAACCACTCACAAAACACTAAGAGGACCAAGAGGCGGTTTAATTCTTTGCCACGAAGAACACGCTAAGCATATTGACAAGGCTATTTTCCCTGGTACACAGGGCGGTCCTTTGATGCACACTATTGCAGCTAAAGCAGTATGTCTTGGAGAGGCTTTAAAGCCTGAGTTCAAAGAGTACGGCAAGCAAATTGTAAAGAATTGTAAGGCTCTTGCAGACGGTCTTTCAAACAGAGGTCACAAACTGGTAAGTGGTGGTACAGACAATCACGTTATGTTGTTGGATTTGCGTGATACTGAACTTACAGGTAAAGAGCTTGAACATAGACTTGACGAGGTATTTATTACTGTTAACAAGAATACTGTTCCTAACGAACCACGTAGTCCATTCGTTACAAGTGGTATACGTATGGGTACAGCCGCTGTTACAACAAGAGGTCTTGTTGAGGAGGATATGGACAAGGTTGCAGAGTATATCTCAATGATTATAAATGACTTTGAGGGCAGTGCAGATGCAGTTCGTGCAGGTGTAACAGAAATCTGTAATAAATATCCACTATACGAATAATATAAACAGCTTAATATAAGCATATTTTAAGGGCAGACGAAAACGTCTGCCCTTTTAGCATTAAATAGAGTACGCCTGTTGCACAGTGCATCTTATACAATCTTCAACGCTGGTTTTTTCCAGTGTTTAAATAAAATTTATCATAATATTATATATTGAAATTCTTAAAAAAATAATTTATCATTAATAAAAAACAAAAAGGAGTTAAGTAGATGAAAAATAATTTTAACTTTTTGATTTATAAAACTGCTGACGAAAATATATCTGTCAATGCTGTGATAAAAGATGAAACTATATGGCTTACACAAAAATCTATGGCAGAATTGTTCGATGTTAAAGTACCTGCAATATCTAAACATCTTACAAATATATACGAGGAAGGCGAACTTAACCACAGTTCAACTATTTCCAAAATGGAAATAGTTCAGAATGAGGGTAATAGACAAGTAAAGCGAATTGTAGATTTTTATAATCTTGATGCAATAATTTCTGTTGGATACCGAGTAAATTCCAAAAGAGCTACACATTTTAGACAATGGGCAACAAGCGTATTAAAAGAATATATGATTAAAGGTTTTGCTCTTGACGATGACAGACTTAAACAGGGAAAAACTGCTTTTGAAAAAGATTATTTCCGAGAACTTCTTGAAAGAGTACGTTCTATCAGAGCAAGCGAAAGAAGAATTTGGCAACAAATTACAGATATTTTTGCAGAATGTAGTATCGACTACGAAAAAGATTCAGAAATCACTAAGCATTTTTATGCAACTGTTCAAAACAAATTTCATTATGCAATAACTGGACAAACTGCCGCAGAAATCGTATATAATGGTGCCGATCGCCAAAAAGAAAATATGGGACTTACTACATGGAAAAATGCTCCCGAAGGAAGAATATTGAAATCAGATGTTATAGTTGCTAAAAACTATCTTGAAGAAAAACAAATTCGTCAACTCGAGAGAACTGTTACAAGCTACTTCGATTATATAGAAGATTTAATAGAGCGTGAAAACACATTTTCTATGGAACAATTTTCAAACAGTGTAAATGAATTTTTGTCATTCAGACGTTATGATATTCTTCCCGATAACGGAAAAATATCGCACAAAAAAGCGGTTGATAAAGCAAGTACAGAATATTTAGAATTTAATAAAAATCAAAAAATTATTTCTGACTTCGACCGTTCAATAAAAGCCTTTTCAGATAAGCATAATGACTAATGAAAAAATGGTTTTATAATATTATCAAATTATACTATAAAAAATTCAGCATAGTGCCGGTAGAAATTTAGCAAACAAATATAAACCATTTTCATTTGCAATAACTTTATGTTTCATATTAGCTGGGATAACACATAGCGTACCTACTTCATACTTTATTTTTTTATCAGACATATAGCACACACCACTTCCACCTACAATTTCGTGGGTTTCAATTTGAGTATTATGAATATGTTCTCCTATACAACAATTAGGTGCAATTTGTACCAAATGATAAGAAAAACTTCCCCCTGTATCTTTCGAAGTAAGTATGTGTTTCAACTTAACTCCTTCGAACGAACGATGATTTATCCATTCTATACTTGAAAAATCCGCAGTTTTATCATACATTGCCAATTTTCCGCAATCAAATAACTTAAATATATCCATTATAATATCTCCTGCTTAATTATTTATAATTACGTAATTATAAATAAATTATAACATTTGAAATAAGAATATTATTGTAAAAAATTGCTGACTTTATTGTTGTACACTTACTCCTGAATTAATAAAATCACTTGGCGAAATACCAACCATACTTTTAAAGCATTTATTAAAATGACTTTGGTCATAAAATCCCAAAGCATTAGAAACCTCAACAACTGATATATCAGAAATTAATAAACATTGTGCCTTTCTGATTTTTTCTTGTAAAATAAATTGGTGTGGTGTAAGTCCTATATTGCTTTTAAACTTGCGTATAAAATAATATTTACTTATAAATAAAGTTTTAGACAACATATCTAAGGAGTGTATACTCTCCGGGGCTTTTATAATATCTTGAGAAATATCATACATATATTTATCAAATTCACAATCAAGACTACGATTAATTTGGTATGTTTTCCTTATTAATTTTATAAACATCTCCATTACAGGATTGAAAGTTGATTTACTAAAAAATGAATAGAAAAATTTTTCGATAATAGGCACTAATTCATCACTTGTATATTCATCAAACAACTGTGTACCAATACACAAAGAAAGCAACTTTGATTTTTTATCTAATAATATTGAATGAGCTACATAAGGTGCTATTGTAAAAGATTCATTAGTGTAATAGTTTATTTCCTTATTCTTTAATTTTAAATTAACACAGCCATTTAAAACTACACAGAGTATATAGTGGGAAGTATGCGTATGAAAACGGTAATTCATATTCATTTCTTCCGTTACAACCAATTCTATTGGAAGATTTTCTGAATAGACAAATTTCATATAATACCTCCACTAAATTATTCTTTATCCTTCACTTCTTAATACAGAAGCACAAGCCTCTACTGCACTTACAGCTACAGGACCTGCCGTACTGTAACCGTAACCGCCGTTTTCCACTATAACGGCAAAAGCAAGAGGTGCGTCCTCATCCTGACAGTAACCTACCATCCATGCGTGAGGTTCTTTATCCTCTCCTACTTCAGCTGTACCTGTTTTTGCACACACTGTAAGAGATGGGAATAAACCGTCGCCGTAGTAGCTTGTTACATTATAACGCATATATTCATCCAACTTTGCGGCAATGTCAGAATCAATAAGATTTTTACTTCCACCGCCTTCAGGAATTATATCCACAACACCACTTTTTATCTCATTTGGAAGTACGGCTGTACCGCCGTTTGCTATTGCACCACACATAATAGCCATTTGCATTGGATTAGCCTCTACCGTATATTGCCCTATACCAGACCAACCCATATCATTATCATTAGCCTTATCTACATTGTAGGTACTTTTAGCAGTAGTAGTACCATTAATCAAGTAGCTATCATTAAAGCCTAATCTTTCAGCCATATTTGTCATTTTATTTTTGCCTAATCTTTGAGCAAGCTCTGCAAAAACTACATTGCAGGACTGTGCAAGTCCTTCTTTCATAGTAATGTCACCGTGAACGTGCATACAGGTAATTTCTTTACCACCTATTTTTGTACTTCCGTTACAAGTAAAAATTTCATCTTCAATCCCTGAAATATTTTCAAATGCCGCAGCAGCAGTTACTATTTTAAAAGTTGAACCAGGAGTATATTGACCAGACAGAACTTTATCAACATATACTCCGTCATATTCGCTTTCATTTTCTTCGGTAATTTCCGGCGGATCAAGAGGGTCATAGCAAGGGGTACTTACACTACAAAGAACTTCACCTGTTTTATAATTATATACCACAACGGCACCATTATAGCCATCAAGGGCATTAAAAGCAGCATTACAAGCATTTGAATCGATAGTAAGAGTTATATCGCCACCTTTTTTGATAGACTTGGGCAATCCCAGTCCCCACACATAGTTAAATCCGGTTAAATGTGAACGATATGAACTTTGTATAGCAGACGAAATATTAAGGCTATCGTCCCCTACAACGTGCATTGTAGACAACCTTGTAGTATAGTCATCTGCATACAGACGTAAATCATTCTCCGAATACGCAAGCACTGTTCCGTTTCTGTCATATATAGTACCTGCCGTAGCCAATCCACTATTTCCAACAAGATGACCGTTATATGTATGCTGAATCCACTGATCAGAATTCATAAACAATCTTACTATAAACACACACATACCCGAAATTACAAATAATGCAATTATAAGCACCATAGTTGTTCTTGTACGGGTTTTTCTCATACAGAAAAATCCTCCCTTCTGTAAAATTATATTACAGCAGTATTTATATCGTATAAAATTTAAACTTATATTTGTTATGATTTCTTTTTATTTTTCTTCACCGCATAGGTACGTTCATCTGCTGCTTTGATAAAAGCAAGCAAACACCAGCAAGAAATCATACTGGAACCACCCAAACTCACAAAAGGCAGCGTAACACCTGTAAGCGGAAGTATGTCGGTAGCACCAAATACATTCAGTGCTGTCTGCACAAGCATAAGTCCTGCAGCACAACAAGCAGAAATTGAATAAAATGTTGAACGGCTTCGTGTGGTAATGGCTCTTGCATATATTACAAGACCTATTATACAAACCACCATACATACAGCTATAATCAATCCAAGCTCCTCGCACAAAAGACCAAAAACAAGGTCACTTTCAGACGCAAAAACATATTTCAGGTAGCCATTGCCTACACCAACTCCAATCAGTCCACCGCTTGCACTGTATGTAAGAACTCTGGCCTGTTGATATCCGGTAGAATCGGCCAATTCAAAGCATTTGCCCCAAGCACTGAATCTGTCAGCAATATAAGGCTTAAAAGAAAGAACAAAGGAAGCTCCAAGTACAGCCGCAACAATAGCAAGCACAACAGTTTTGAAGTCACCGCTTCGCATAAATGCAATAAACAAGAATGTACAGAAGAATATCAACGCTGTACCAAGGTCACTCATAAGTATCAATGCACCAACACATATTACAGAAAATACAATAAACTGCAACAAATTTCCCTTTGTAAGTAATCTGTCTAATGCAGAAGCACTTACCAGAATATAAATAACCTTAACAAATTCTGAAGGCTGAACCGAAATTCCACCTATACTAATCCAGTTAGCTGCACCGTTTGTTACTCGTGCAAACAGTAAGTTCACCACAAGGAATAAAACAGCAAGTACATAAAATGGATATCTGACCTTTTCTACTCTATCGGGATCTTCTATAAACTTGATAATAATGCAGAAGCAGATCATACCACCAACCATTGCAATGGTCTGAACAATACTCTGTCTGAACTCCTGCCGTACAAGCATCATAACACCTGTACCACTCATAAATATAGCAAGAGATTCAAGCTCAAAATTAACTCTCTTTATCAATTTTGTAGAAACATTGTAGAAAATCCAGCTTACCGCTGTAAAAACGCCCCATACTAAAAATGGTTCAAAATCCTGCACTTCATCGCACAAACTCGCCTCAACAGCAAGAAAAAACAAAAACACAGAAATAAGTAGCATCAGCATTGAGGGTTTTATACTGGCTTTATTTTTGGGTCTGTTAAAAAACCAAGAATGACCGTCTACAATAACATCATCTGTTCTCTTTACTACGTATTCACTTTCGCCCATTTTTATAACATCATCTACTCTGAGGGCAGTTCTGCCTTCTGTCAGATTTCCGTTTACAAAAGTTCCACTTTTTGAACCTACATCATTTACAAACCAACCCTCTTTTCTACGTAATAAAACAGCGTGTTCTCTCGACACAGTAGGGTCTTCAATAATAATATCACTACTTTTGCTTCTACCAAGAGAGTTTTCCCAATACAGCACCGGCTTGCTTTCACCTGTTGATTTATTTAAAAGCATAATAAGTGCGTTTTCTTCTCGTCTGTGTCTACGCATTGAACTAAAACACTGAAAAACAATAATAACAGCCAGAATAGGCAGTAATATTCTTATAACCAAAAGTGCAAAGTCCACTACAATACCAAGATACGGTAAATTAAATATAGCAAGAAAATCCATATATTCACACCTTTTAAAATTCTTTATTTTCAACATTTTAACGGAGATAGTATATCCAAATTTTAGGTCGTATCTGAAAACTCAAAACAACTGTCTATTTCTACTAATACGGGCGATTTCTTCGTTTTTTCGCTCGCACTCACCTTGGTCTTAGCGAAATATTCAGTCATTTTTCTGTTTTCATACTAAGGCTTGTTTGAAATCGGTAAAAGATTTTCGAGCAGATTTTGTACTGAACGAATAC
>JAXJXA010000233.1:0-3679 GCA_036307745.1 Acutalibacteraceae bacterium
AAAAATCCAGCACTTTTTCTATTTTTAAACAATACTTAAAACTATATCTGTGTTAGCAACATATTTTTTAACACTGTAGCTCTTACTGTATTTCTGATTGGTTTCGGAATGTCTACAAAAGCTCGTTCAGAAGTACCTACTGACATTATTCTCGCCACTTCAGAAGCAATTATATTGTTTGAAACAAGATTTTCTAAAATTATATTGGCTGAAGTTGCATCAAGAGCAGTTCCAATGGAATTTATAACGTGCATTATAACAGTATCCTTACTTGCTGTAAGATGAACTCTTGTTATTCGGATATATCCGCCACCTCCACGTCTGCTTTCTACAACATAGCCTTTCTCCTGAGTAAAACGTGAGCTTAAAACATAATTAATCTGACTGGGTACACACCCAAGAATGTTAGCAAGCTCATTACGCTGTATTTCTGCAATACCATCGCTTTCATCAAGGATATTTTTAATATATTCAGCAACAAGGTCACTCATTCTCATAACTGTCACCTCTCATATTCAGATCTTGTACTACGCACAGCACGTCTCATACAGTCTTCAACGCTACTTCGTAGCTATTAAACAGCAGATTTTATCCACTGTTTAAATGAAAATCAGGGAGTATCTGAAAACAGGAAAATGACTGAATATTTCGCTAAGACGAGGTGAATTCGAGCGAAAAAACGGAGAAATATTTTCGTATTTCGAGTATTTTTCACGAAGAAATCGCCCGTATTAGTAAAAATAGACATTTGTTTTGAGTTTTCAGATACGACCTAGTATTATACAAAAAAGTAGATACTTTCTAAAACTAATATCGACTTTATTTGACCTTTAAGTTTTGATTTTCCCTGACCTTTAAACAAATTATAGTCTATTAGTCAAAGAAAGTCAAACTCTATAAAAATCAGTCTATCAATAATATACTCTTATTTTCTCTTATTTTCTTTGATTTACTTAAAATTGCTTATATTTTATTTTTATCAAGTCTCTACTCTGTAGAAATCCTATTTAATAATTTATACTAAACACCATTTAAAATACAGAAATCGTTTTGGCATATTTCGCACTGCACTTCATACTGCGTCCTCAAAAGGCGACAGACTTTCTGTGGAGCAGTATTCGTTCAGTATAAAATCTGCTCGAAAATCTTTTATTGATTTTAAACGGTGTTTAGTATTAACTATTCTTTTCTCTTAAATCTGTTGTAAAGCTCATATAATTTTTCCCAACCAAACATTGAAACAAATGCAACTATAAAGCCAGCTATAACAGCACCAACCACCATATACCAGATTATTGCAATTCCACTATATGATACATATGCAAAATAAGCTACAACTGTTAATACTACAGATAAAACCGTTACCTGTAACGAAGTGTGAATTTTTTTCAATACACCTATCTCTTTGGTAACCTGAGTAATCACACTTACCAAAAATGCAAGTACACCCAATGCTGTAATAAGCATTGCTATTTCATTCATTTTTTCATCATCTCCTCTATATCGGTAATCCGGTGATTTGCTACAGCTATTTTTTCACTGTGTATTTTAAGCTCTTTTTCATTTTCATACGTCCGTACAATAAGATTGTTATGCTCATTTACCTTTTTTTCCAACTGTTCAATTCTGTATTTAATCAACTTAGATTGAACTAATATTCCTAATAAGGCACCAAAAGCTGATCCAAACAAACTAATCAATGCTACAATAATACTTTCACTCATCAGGTAATTTCCTTTTTAAGATATTCAATAGTACTATTAATAACAGCTTTTTTTACATCGCTAAGTTCTTTGTTAATTGCATTTCTTAATGCTGTAATAGTTTTTACTCCTGCCACACCATCAACTTCAAGTTTGTATTTCTTTTGTACTTCAACAGTTGCCTTATAGGTTCCGTCACCAAAACCATTTGAATTGTCCACCTTGCTTGTAATCAAACCAAGGGCATTAGCTATAATCAGCAAAGATTTATATGCTAATACTCCATCTGAGCTTTCACCTTTACTAAAATTCATATCAATTTCCTCACTTTCATTATTTTCAGTTTGTATATCTTTTCCATAATAATCAAGAATACCTTTACAAATTGCTTTACCCAGTGTGTCTGTATTATCAATGAGCCACTGTGCATATTCCTTATTGTCATGAAATTCACACTCCAGATAACAGGCTATAGCTACAGTTTCTGACAACTCCTTTAATTGTGCTGAGGTATTCCCCAGAATATCTGCATAGGTAAAGTAACCACTTGAGATTTTACTTGGGATAATCTCTTTAACAGCGTTAAGCAAAGGTTTTGCTAAAGCTACATTTTCATTGTTATAAGAATACAAAATAGCCAGACACCCTTTACCTCCTCCTGCATTGGTATGAATTGGAATATGCAGATCCGCTCCCCAGGAATTACTTTCTTCAATACTGGTCTCATTTGACTGACCTTTTTTAGCAACCTTAACCTCAAGTCCATTCTCTTTTAAATATTTACTTGTAGCTGTAGCAATTTTATAACAAATTTCTATTTCATTGGTATTTCCTGTTGCATATTTATTGCCATCTTGGTTAGATGGTGACAGATAAACCTTATATTTCTGATCACCGTAATCAGGGCGATAATATCCGTTTATCACACTATTAGAAAGGCTGTAACGCTTATACATAACACTTGATGTATCTGAATCATTACTACCTGTGTTCCCCTCAACAGTATATATATATGTTTCATCAACAGCATATACATATCCCAGATGGTCACTATGATATTTATCTGTATATGTGCCACCCCAACGAAACATAACTATGTCACCTTCACGAGGTGTAACTTGGTTTGGTTCATACCATTTCCCATATTTTCCATCACTGTAACGTGCTACTGTTCCTGCACCATCAGTTTTTACCAGATATTTATTAATACCTACAACCTGGTTAAATAACCAACTAATAAACACTGCACACCAGTTTACACCATAATAATCCTCTGTTCTGTTATAAAACCATTTTCGGTATTTACTACCATTATTTCCTATCTCCGCTTTTGCTAGCTTTGTTAAGTCAGTTATTACTGACATATCAACATCACTCCTCTATCAAATTTTCACATTCAAGAGATACAAGAATCTCTCTTACTTCAGCTTTCAGACGTTCAGGTACACTCTTGTATGTACGTTTACCCTTAATAATCAATGTTGCATAAATAACTGCCATTTCTTCCACTTCCTTTCTTTTTAAAATTAAAATCACACAATAACCTGTTCATAAAGCTCACACAAAGCCATTTGTGTTTCTGTAATTTGTTCTAAATTTTCACTACTCTGTTTTTCAACATTTTCAATTCTATCTATCAGTTGATTATATTCTTGTTGTGTCACTTCCTCTTCACCTTCTTTTATAAATTTCTGATACTCCTCATCTGTAATTTGTATGAAATCATCAATAGATAAAATATCGGGAATGTAAATTGTACCTTCAAATACATCGTTATTAGAAATTTTCTGAAAATGCATATTTTCATCAGGTACTAATATTTTCATAAATTCACCACCTTACGATAAAATCCAATTTTTATCAGTTGCAATAGCTTTCTGTTCATCTGTTAGTTTTTCTAGATGTGTATTGCCTAATATCAATTTATAAGATTCTCTTCCTGTTCTATCATACAAAGCATTCATTACAGCTACTAT
>JAXJXA010000234.1:0-3167 GCA_036307745.1 Acutalibacteraceae bacterium
ATCTGGCGGAGATGAAAATCCAACGGCTCCAACATCATCTCAGGGTGGTAATGAAAATCCAACGGCTCCAACATCATCTCAGGGTGGTAATGAAAATCCAACGGCTCCAACATCATCTCAGGGTGGTAATGAAAATCCAACGAATCCTACATCACCTACAGACGCAACAAGTCCAACATCACCTACGGAGGGCACAACAGGTAATGGCAATCCATCACTTGGTCAAGATGATAGATTTGTTTTACTTATGGATAAAAATACAGTTAACACTCGTGAAACTGTAAAAGCCTGGATTAGAACTGATGGAACTGTGGGCGAAAGTGACGAATGGGAATATAAACTGCAATATAAAGTAGAGAATTATCCCCTATGGTCAGATTACGGTGAATATACTGATTATCCTACGTGGCACATCAGTTTTGATTCTGCAAATACTTATAAAGTGCGTTGCTTAATAAGGTCAAAGAATTCTAAGACAGTTGCATACACAGCAACTAATACTATGTATGTTACAAACACTTGTTTGAATGGATACTTTAATAGAACTTCACCATCTATTTTTGTTACAAGCCGTTTAGCAGCTGGAGATAAGTCAGCAAATGATGACAATATGACTACAAATTATCTTATCAACGGAGTAGAGGCAGGTACTATTACAAACAATGGTCACGCACAGCTTTCTATGGCTGTTGTGGATGCTACAAATGAAAATGTAAAGAACGGCACAAATACTATTACAGCCAAATATTCAACAACTCCTACGCATTACAGAACAGTATCTGATATGCAAATTGTTACATATTATCCTGCTGATACTATTGTAAACTACATAGGTGATATAGACTATTATCCCGATGTCACCCTGCACCCGGACTTCTCTATTTTTGAAGAAAATATTTATACAGACTCTGAGTTTTATGTAAATGAAGAAACCACTTTGCATTGTAGCATTTACAATCGTAATGCCTCAGGTGGTTGGGTAGATATTGTTGTTAAAGACGGCGAAGAGGTAATATACTCTGAAACTAACACTTGGATGGGAATGTTCTCTGAAAAAACACTGGATATACCTTGGACCCCAAAAGCAAGAGAAAATGCAATTACTGTTGAGTTGACAAATAAATGCACATCAATAAAAGAAGCAGATCTGACCAATAACAAGGCTGAAAGAAATATGAAAGCTAACGAATATATTGAGCCAAGTTTTGGTGAAACAGATAATTCAATAGCACTGGAAGGTAGAGATTTTTCAGTATATACACACACTTTGGATTGTCAAAATGTTACGAATGTAGCTTGCTACATTGATGATGAAGAACAAAAACTTTCAAGTGCTAATTATTATAGCAATGGTGTTAAATATTGGACAACTATTAAGGGCTTGTCAGCAGGTAATCATAAACTAAAGTATATTATCACCTATGATAAAGCAGGCAATGCTACTGGAACTCTTGAGAAAATAATAGACATCAATGTTATTAGTAAAGAGAGTTCTTCAACTGTTATTGCTAAAAATACTTCTACAAGCAATACATCAGCGGTTGTTTATAGATATAACAGCATTGACTCTACATATAAACCGGATTCAAACGGTATTATCACAATTATGTACAATGCAGATATGTACAATGCATATATGTACAATAACAGAGATGCTTATAAACTGGCTGTATATACTGGAAATGGAGTGTATGTAACCAGCCTAACCGCAGGTAATATCTCAGTTGACAATACAAAGGTACAGAACACCTTTAAGGTTAACATAAGCCCTTATTACCTAAAGTTTGCTAATTTATATATTAAAAATAATGGTTCAAATTATTATCAGCAAATACCATATAATATTCTAAATAATGGTAGCGAACAGGTATTTTATCTAAGCAATGAAAATTATGCATTATACAACAGTTGTAATAATGCATATATGGTTCTTGTTACAACAAGTAACGTTGTGTATAAATTACAACTTATAAATAATTCAAAGCGTGTAGAAACATTGGACAATGCAATAAAACTAAATGAAAATAATTTGTATAGTTCAATAACAACATCGTCAAATAATAAACTTATTTCAGGCACGCAAAAAGCCTTGAGTATGAGTACATCAAAAGCTATAAGTACATCCAGTAATAAGCATAATTTAAATTCTAACTGGGCATATGCATATAGCAATGGTGCAACAATGAATATTCAAAAATTGGGTACGGCATTGGTTGATGAAAATGTAATTTCCGGTAATGTTTCAAGGCTATCAGCTGATACCTATGATGTATACTATACTTTGAAGTCTGATAACTGTGTATTTGATATATATAAAGAAGTAAGTATAGCTGATAATAATGTTACAAATGAAATAAGTAATAGCTTTTCAGGTGAAGTAACAGCAATAAACAACGAAGTAAATGAAGGAGAAAACGTAAATCTTTCAATTTCAAAACTACTTGATAAGAACGGAAATCAACTTACAGGAGTAAATTCATTACAGGACGAATTTATAGTTACAGTAACATTCGAAGATGTAAATGACAGTAACAATGTATATACACGAGAAATTAAAACCAAGACTCTACAAGATGTTCTTACAAATGTAAAAGCACCTGAGAAGTTTGGTAAGTACAAAATTACACTGAACGTAACCATTAATACATATGCTGATCTTATGGTTGGTGATGTAAATAGTGATGGTAAAGTAGGAGTAGTTGATGTGGTAAGAACGATAAGATTTATGATTGGTATAGATAATTTTACTGATTCACAAATAAAATCATCGGATATAGATATGTCCAATACTACTACATTAAAAGATATTATATTACTCCAAAGAAAAATAGTAGGTATTAACTAAGTGCTTTTAGTTGCGATTAATACTCTCTCTAATTAAAAAGTTTCTATTTTTACTTGGAGCGTGTGGCTAATATTGATTTGCACGGTGCTATGTATAGTCTGTCTCATATAGTAGGTCAATACTACTAACGAGACTATGTATAGAATATTAAAATTTAAGTGACATACTGACATCGCTTTTTAAGTGGTGTCAGTTTTATTTTTTAATCTTGTTACTGATTTCTATGTGTTGTTTTACATTGTTATACTAGGGGCTGTTTGAAGAATCAAAAGCACTGTCTATTTTGCCCCAAAGCGGTGCTTTTCTGTGTTAAAAATCCTCG
>JAXJXA010000235.1:0-4085 GCA_036307745.1 Acutalibacteraceae bacterium
AAAATAGACAGTGCTTTTGATTTTTCAAACAGCCCCTAATATCATATAATAAATCAACGTAACAAAATAGGTATCATTACAGGTTTTCTTTTTTCAAAATATGTATAACTAGCAAAACCAATGTCTTTTAGAAGATTTAAACCTTCATTAATACCCTTTCCAAGGTCATTAACAGTGTGAGCATCGGAGCCGATTGTAATATAAGTTCCACCAAGGTATTTATATCGTTCAAGTAAAAATCTGTCGGGCAATGTTACCCCGATTTTCTGTCTTAAACCTGATGTGTTTACTTCAAGAGCCTTGCCATTTTTTATGAGAGTTAAAAATATTTTATCTATAATTGGCAAATAGTTATTAATATCTATTTTAATTTTATGTTCTCCTGTTATATAACGTAAAGGATAAGTGATATGTGCAAGACTGTCAAATTTATTCCATTCTGATAATTCTAGTAATTCTTCAAAATACTCATTCAGAATTTTTTTAGCGTATTCTTCAGTATATTCAAGCCAGTAAAAATCTTTAGTATTTCTTACATTATGTACAGAACCCAGTACAAAATCAAAATCATCCAGTGCAAGTGCTTTGTCAGCTGCATCTAAATCTTGCATAGCCTGACCAAGCTCAATTCCTCTTAACAATTTTATTTTAGAGGAATATTTTTTTTGACTTTCCTTAAGATGTGCAATAGATTGGGGAAGAAGTTTTGAAAAATCACCAAATTCACTGTCCTGTGGTGTATTCCAGCCATTAGCCTCACAATGATCGGTAATTGTAATAACATTTAAACCTATTTTTATAGCTTGTTCGCACATAGCATCTGTTGTTTCCTGTCCATCAAAGCTCCATTTGCTATGACAATGACAGTCGCATATAAATTTAAAATCATAATTCATAAAATCACTCCCTGTTTAGTATAAGATTAAAGTATAATAAAAAAGAGAAAGGGCGGTATAACCGCCCAAGAAAATTATCCTTCCATTTCCCAGTTGTGCCATACATTCTGCACATCATCATTGTCCTCAAGGTTGTCAAGAAGTTTCTGCATTTTTGTTACTGCTTCTTCATCCTCAATTTTTGTATAAGTTGAAGGTACCATCTCAACTTCAGCACTGGCAAAAGTATATCCCATACCTGTTAGAGTTTCATTAACCTGGCTGAAATCTTCAGGTTCAGTGTAAATTGTAAAAATATCTGACTCAGTTTCAATGTCAGAAGCACCACTCTCTAAAGCATCCTCCATAACCTTATCCTCGTCAAAGTCACATTCTTCTCTGTCGATTATAAGAACGCCTTTCTGTGAAAACATAAATGATACACAACCAGGTGTACCCATATTTCCACCAAATTTATCAAAGTAATGTCTTACATCACCAGCGGTACGATTACGGTTATCCGTAAGTGTTTCTACAATTACAGCAATACCGCTTGGGCCATAGCCTTCATATGTAATAGCCTCGTAGTTGTTTGTGTCACCATCACCGGAAGCCTTTTTGATAATTCTTTCAATGTTGTCATTAGGAAAATTGTTGGCTTTTGCTTTTGCAATACAATCTCTTAGCTTTGAGTTAACAGTAGGGTCTGCACTGCCACCATCTCTTACAGCAACAGCAAGCTCACGTCCGATTTTTGTAAAAATCTTAGCTCTTGCAGCGTCATTTTTACCCTTTTTTTGCTTAATGGTACTCCATTTATTATGTCCTGACATTTATAATCCCCCTAAAATTTAACGATTAATTTTATTTTAACATATAATAATTCTCTTTGCAACATTCAGTTGAACCAGAGGTCGTTTGAAAAATCAAAAGTACTGTCTATTTTGTCCCAAAGCGGTGATTTTTGCGTTTTTCGCCTTAAAATCACTCGTTTTGAAACAAAAATTCAGCACTTTTTCTATTTTCAATCAAGCCCTTAATTGCAATAAGAAAAGTTGAAAATATTGATTTTATTAACTCTAAGTACTATAATAAATTAGAGTAAATTAGAGTATTAGTGTAAAACTGGAGTGATTATGTGGATAATCTTATAAAAAGAACCTGGGCTGAAATAAACCTTGATAATATTGAACATAACTATAAAATTATAAGGAAAAAAGCTGATAAAAAAGCAATGATGTGTTGTGTTATAAAAGCTGATGGCTATGGTCACGGTGCTGTACAAATAGCAAGATTATATGAAAAACTGGGTGCTGACTGGTTTTGCGTTTCTAACATTGAGGAGGCTCTTGAATTAAGGCAAAACCACATTACACGTCCCATACTTATACTTGGATACACCCCTGTCGAGTGTTCAGGAATTCTTGCAGATAATAATATCTCACAGGCGTGTTATAGTTTTGAATATGCAAAATTACTTTCAGAAAAAGCTGTTGAACAAAATGTAACGGTTAACATACACCTTAAACTTGACACGGGAATGTCACGAATCGGACTTATGTGCCAAAAATTTGATCGTGACGATAAAAGTATTGATGAAGCTGAAAAAATATGCAGACTTACTAATTTATACCCTCAGGGTATATTTACTCATTTTGCAGTTAGTGACGAAGCAGAACAAGGAAAAGACTTTACTTTAAATCAGTTTGAAAGTTATATGCATACTGTTAAAGAGTTGGAAAAACGTGGAATTAAATTTGATATAAGACACTGTGCTAATAGTGGTGCTATTATAGATTATCCTCAGACGCATCTCGATATGGTAAGGGCAGGGATTATTCTTTATGGGCTTTCACCTTCTGCAAAGCTATATGGGAAATTAAATCTTAAACCTGCAATGGAGCTGAAAAGTGTAATCTCTCAGATTAAGGAAATTCAAAAGGGTACTACTATAAGTTATGGAAGAACCTATACTGCTCTGGAAACAAAAAAAGTAGCCACTGTTCCTGTTGGATATGCCGATGGTTTTATAAGAAAAATTGCAGAGCAGGGATATATAAACATAAATGGAAACAAAGCCAAAATTCTGGGCAGAATATGTATGGATCAGCTTATTGTTGATGCTGATAATGCAAATAAGGTAAAAATCGGTGATATTGTAACATTGTTTGGAATAGGTGAAAATACACCTACAGCTGACGATATAGCAAACTGGACAGGCACGATTAATTACGAAGTTGTATGTCTTATCAGTAAAAGAGTTGCAAGAGTCTATTTTAAAGATGGAAAAGAAGTAGAAGTTGCAGACCATATTCTAAAATGAATAATTGTATTATAATATGAAAAGAGGTGCAGACCGATGAAATTGCTTGTGCTGGATGGTAACAGTATTTTAAACAGAGCGTTTTACGGAATAAAACTTTTAACTACTAAAAATGGAGAATATACCAATGCTGTTTATGGTTTTTTAACAATGATGTCTAAAATTCTTTCAGATACAACGCCGAATGCAGTGGCTATAGCTTTTGACCTTAAAAAACCTACTTTTCGTCATGAAAAATATGATGGTTACAAAGCAAACCGTCACGGTATGCCTGAAGAGCTTGCAAGTCAGTTACCAATCGTAAAAGAACTACTTACCAGCCTTGGTTACAAATTAGTAGAATGTCCAGGCTTTGAGGCTGACGATATTTTGGGAACACTTGCTTCGGAATGTGAAGCAAGCGGTAACAGTTGTATTCTGGCTACAGGTGATAGAGATAGCTTACAGTTGGTGAGTAAAAATGTAAGTGTAAGACTTATAACTACAAAAAGTGTTATAACTTATGATGAAGATAAGATTATGGAAGAGTACGGTGTTACACCTTTGCAGTTGATAGACATTAAAGCTATTCAGGGCGATACTTCCGACAATATTCCTGGAATTAAAGGTATAGGACAAAAGGGTGCAACTGATCTTATTACCCGTTATAAAAATCTTGATTATATATATGAGAACCTGGATACGATTGAGGTTAAACCTGCAATGCGTAAAAAACTTGAAGAAGGTAAAGAAAGTGCCTTTTTAAGCAGATTTTTGGGGGAAATTTCAAAAGAAGCTCCTATTAATAAAAATCTTGAAAGCTATATCCCAAATTCTGCGGATACTGTGAAAGCCTTACAGATTATGACCAGATTAGAGCTTTTTTCACTTATTGAAAAGTTTGGGCT
>JAXJXA010000236.1:0-10474 GCA_036307745.1 Acutalibacteraceae bacterium
GTATGCTACAGGGGATTTAGGAAAATGGGATTCCTGTGGTAATATAATTTGTTTAGGAAGAAAAGATTTTCAAGTTAAAATCAGAGGATACAGAATAGAAACAGGAGAAATTGAACAGCAAATGCTTAATTGGGATGAAATAAATCAAGCAGTTGTTGTTGATTACGATGATGATATTGGTACAAAATATCTATGTGCTTATTTAACTGGAACAAAAATTGATTCTGACATAATGAGAAACAGGTTAAGAAAATTTTTACCTGAATATATGGTACCTTCATATTTTATGTTTTTAAAAGATATTCCGCTTAATAATAACGGAAAAGTGGACAGACATAAGTTACCGCTTCCAGTCAAAGATGTTAAAAATAATGAACCAAATTATGAAATTGAGAACCAATCAAAAAATGAAATAGAACTAAAGATTGAAGAAGTATGGAAAAAAGTTTTAGGATTGAATTCGATAGATGTACATATGGATTTTTTTGATTTGGGTGGAAATTCCATGCTTGCTATACAAGCAGATGTTATGTTTGAGCAGATTAATTTACCGATACATGGTCACACAATATATAAATACAGAACTATCAAAAATTTAGCTCAATTTATTATTAATAATAAAACTACAAATGTAGAAATTAAAGAAAAAAAGATTGAGAAAAAAATATATGATAAAGACACAGTAATTATTGAAGGTATAGAACCATTTAATGAGATGTTTTTTGAAAGTTGTTTTTACAACTCAATGTTTGCGATTATTAAATATTATAATGTTGATATAAGTCAATTAATAAAACATTATAATATGGATTATGTATATCAAAATAATAATGATGTACTTCAAATTACCGCTAATGGAGAATGGGACACAGAACTTAAAGAATTGTTAGAAGACAGAGGAATTTCTTATAATGGAATGTATAAATGTGATAATATTGTAGATAAAATAAAAACATCTATTGATAGAAAAACTCCGGTTATTTTATGGATAGATTGTTATTATGAATCTTATCGTAGTGATAAGTATAAGAAAGAACATTTTCCACATACAATCACTATATATGGTTATAACAATGTTACTAAATTCTTTAATATTATAGAGCATGATAGAGCTGACAATGTTACATATAATAAAATAGAGATTCCTTTTAATGAAATAGAAGATTGTTATAACGGTTTTTTAGAGCGTTTTTATGATAATAACTATACTTATTATGAGTTTGAACAACATAAGTGTAATCAAATTAGTGATAATATGAATTTGACTCAAAGTTATATATGGAATTCTAAAATTATAAGAAAATTTTATGATGATTTTAAAAAGATTGATTCTGGAATTGTTACATCGGAATTTTTATATAATTTAGTTGATGGAGTAAACCAAATTATTAATTGTTTACGTATAGAAAATCTAAAATCAGAAAAATCTGAGATAGCTAAGTTTACTAAAGAAAGGCTTGCACTATGGGAGAAGCTGAGAGCAAATTTTGCTAAGAGTTATTACAGAAATAAATATTCTGATGCCGATCATATACAAAATATTAAATTATTAACAGATATTTTGGAACTTGAAGAGAAAGAGGAGAAATATGATTAAAGTATATGCTTTACCTTGTGCAGGTGGCTCAAGTACATTATATTATCAAATGAAAAAGTATAATAATGATGAAATTAAAATTATACCTATTGAATTGTCTGGAAGAGGTCATAGATTTAATGAACCGTTATATAGTAATTTTGAAGAAGCGGTTAACGATGTTTATAGTATAATTTGTGCTGATATTAATAATAATGATGATTATGCAATTTTTGGATATAGTATGGGAAGTTTATTGGCATATGAGGTATGTTGTTTAATGAAAAAAAATAGCATAAAACTTCCATGTTATCTTTTTCTTGCATCAATGAGTGCTCCTAATACTGAATCTGTATATAAAAAATTTGGGAATTCGGTAGAAGATACGGAGTTATTGAATTTTGTAATAGATATAGATGGAATACCAGCTTCTATAGCATCTAACAGTGCATTTTACAAAGTATTTTTTCCAATTATAAAAAGTGATTTTAATATATTATTTAATTATAAAACAGCTAGTAATGATGATTTAGAGATTGATATGACTGTTTTATATGGAAATGCAGATGAGGAAGTTGCAAAAAATATATATGATTGGGAAAAATATACTTCAAAAATGTTAAAAATATATGAGTTTGAAGGAGGACATTTTTTTATTAATCAAAATGCAAAAGAAATATTTCAAATCATTAGAGAAAATTTGTTATATTGAATATGATATTTGATATCTAGCAAAAATAATATAAGATTTCCAACATTATTTATTTCAAATAGACTTTATTGCAAATGTTGAAGTATATAAATTAAAGTTTAGCTCAAGTCTTTTCAAAACTTGAGGCGATAGCTTCTTCTTTTTTGGAGCTGTTAATGTAACAGCTCCATGCCTGTTGCACAGGCTATACTGTGCTACGCACAGTACGTCTCATACAATCTTCAACGCTATTTCATAGCTATTAAACAGTGGATTTTATCCACTGTTTAAATGAAAATTAGTATAAAATAGAATAGGTAGGATGAATAATAAAATTGATTTATGCTAATTATATCCTTTTTTTAACAGTTATATTGACTTTATAGTGCAAAAGAGTTAAAATAAACCAAGTAAAAATTTTGCTAATAATTTTCTAATAAACAGATAAATGAGTTACTGAAACTTTAAAATGTGTTTTAGTTAGTCTGATTTGTGATTTAATACTAGGGCTTGTTTGAAAATAGACAGTGCTTTTGATTTTTCAAACAGCTCCTAGTATATAATAGCTTAATTTTTATTTCTTCATCACCTTAACTGAGTATTGTGGCGGATGACTTATTTTTAAAATTTTTTATTGAAATTATGTTTTTACTAGGTAAAATGTTACCCGCTTGTTTAATTTCTGGTATATTCAACAGGTTGGAGGAATATATATGACAGATAAAGAATTAAGAAAACTGAGTCGTGCAGAGTTGCTTGAAATGTTGCTTATTCAAACAAAAGAGGTGGAACGTCTTAGCAAGGAACTTGAAGATGCAAATCGCAAACTTAATGATAGAAGGATACTTCTGGAAAAAGTGGGTTCTATTGCAGAGGCATCGCTTATGCTTAATGAGGTTTTTGAATCAGCACAAAGAGCAGCCGACCAATATCTGGATAATATCAGGCAGTTTGGTGAATACCATACGGAAAGGACCTGTGATGATAGAGAAGATGAAGAGTCAGATAGCTCAGCTGTTGAGTAAGGCAAGAAATATTTTAAGCAGAGCCTTCAAAAGGAAAAAAAAGCCGATTTCTGAAATTCCTACTGCATCTCAGCTGGAGGCTGAATTACAGTATGAAAATTATAAGAATAGATATAGTAGAGTTTTGCGAAGTACAATTTATTCATTGATTACTGTTGCTGCTGTGGCTGTTTTGGTAGCTACATTGCTGATGCCTGTATTGCAGATTTATGGTATGTCTATGACTCCTTCGCTCACAGAAGGAGATATTGTTGTTTCTGTAAAAGGCTCAGATTTTAAACAGGGAGATGTTATTTCATTCTACTATAATAATAAAATCCTTGTTAAACGTGTTATAGCATTTCCGGGTGATTGGGTGAATATAGATGATGATGGTAATGTTTATGTAAATGAAGAGCTTCTCGACGAACCTTATCTTGTTGAAAAGGCTCTGGGAGAATGTGATATTGAATTGCCGTATCAGGTGCCTGACGGAAAGATATTTGTATGTGGTGACCATCGTTCCACATCAATAGATAGTAGAAGCAGTACAGTTGGTTGTGTTTCTGAAGAACAGATAGTAGGAAAAATCTTATTCAGAGTATGGCCGTTAAATGAAATAGGTCCTGTAAAATAATAGTTTGAGGAAGGAGGATGTTCGTGTGGCAAAGAAAAATATTCCAGATGTAAATAAATACATAAGTAAGCATAAAAAGCGTTCTGTGCGACAGCGTGTACTGGTTGCCGTTGCAGCTCTTGTGGTTTTCTGCACCACATATGCGATGATTTTACCTGCTATTACTATGGAGGGTAAATTAACTTGTGAATTGAATGAACATACTCATAAATTGGGATGTTATTCTACGGAGAAAAAATTAGTGTGTGGTCTTGAGGAAACAGAAGGACATATGCACGAAGAAAACTGCTATGATAATAGTGGTAATCTTATTTGTACCTTGCAAGCTGTGGAACCCCATACTCATACAGATGAATGCTATGAAGAAAAGACAATATTGAATTGTGATAAAGTAGTTCATACACATTCATCATCTTGCTATGAAACCACACAGCAAGCAACCGCAGAATCAACTGTTAATACTGAAGATTCTTCAGAGAATACATCTGAAAGTGTTTCTGAAAAAAGTTCTGAAGTTTTAACTAAAGATAAAGCAGACACTAAGTTGGATTCCAAAGCGAAAAACAATGTTGTAAATTCAGGTGCTCGGGATTTTGCAACATATATAGAGGGAAAAGGTGGCACAGTTACTTATAAAATAGTTGATGGTAATAATCAGGTTGTTGATATTAATAAAGCATCTGGAGAAGGATATAGATTTGTATTAGAGATTGATGCTCCAGATGGTATTGAACATGATTTATATGAGTACAGTTATCCATCACAAATTCAAGCTATGGAAGCTGATAAACATGGTGACATTAAGGCTGGAGATTCTGCTGACAGTGAAGTAGTTGGTACGTATGATGTTGATGGAACAAACTGTGTTATTACATTGAACTTTGATGAAAAAATAAACGATTATCAAAACTTTAAAGGTAACCTCCACTTTGCCGTAAGGTTTGATATTAAAGATGAGAATGAGGAGCCTGTTGATTCTAAAATTGAAAAAACAGGTGGCTTTGTTGAAGAGGATGGTTTATTCCATTTTAAAATTGAGGCTACTATACCTTCATACAGTGGTACTGGAAAATTTCACGAGTGGTATATAACGGATTATTCAAGTATAGATGGTTCTTGGAATCAAGATTTAGGCAAAGCTGACATTAAAATTACATATGGCAATAAGACATATGATTTACCTGAAATTTCTGAAGCAACTGCTGATGACGATATAGCTTATTTGAGTATGGCAGGTACCAACAGATTATATTTGGTTAACAGATGTGAGTGTACAGGTAAAGGTAACTGTGAGCATTGGGATAATGTTAATAATAAATGTGATGGACTTAGCTACTGTGGGGAGGAATACTCACAGTACACTGATTGGTGTGTATGTTGGAATCTGATGAAAAATTCAACACTGACTATTGAATATAAAAATGGAAAAAATATTTTTGATGGAAGTGATTTGTTGAAAGATAATGCTGGATATACGTATATAAATAGTGCTTCTTTAATTGATATTCATAATAGAAAGAATAATAGGGTAAGTAATGTAAATGTTCCGATACCTATATTGATTGAGAAGACAGGTACAAGTTTTGTTGATTCTTGTAAAGATTTCATAGGTGATTACAGCATTGTTGTAAATGAAAGTATGATTGATTTCTCAGAGATTGATAATGACGGTAATGGAACACCTGATACAGAGATAGTTGTTGAAGATGTAATGACCGATCTTGCATATGTACCAGGTAGCATTAAGATAGTTACAACGGATGAAAATTCTGATGAAAATACATTAGTTTACGGAACAGATTATAAGATTGATTATATTCCTGGTGAACAGATTGATAATAATGGTGATGGCGTTTATGAAAGTGTTAATAATGTTATGAATATAACATTATATAAGCTAGGTAAATATCAATATACAATCACCTATCAAGGACAGATAATTGCGAAAGTTGCAGAGGGAGAGCCATATGATGGACAGAATGACCCTGCTGAAAACACTGCAACGCTGAAGATTTATAAAGAACCTTCAGATGATGCTGAAAGTACTTATACATTTGGTGAAGGATGGTCTTATATAAAGCGTTCAGTTAATATAGAGAAGACAGAATTTGGTAATGAAAATATAAAGCTGGATGGTGCTGTTTATGGATTATATAGCGAAGACGGATATGAGATGGCACGAGGTACTACAGCTAATGGAGGTTTATATCTATTTAAAACTGATGTACGCCAAGGTGTTACTTTCCAATCAAATAAACTCTATTATATAAAAGAGTTGACAGCACCTAGAGGATACAGTCTGGATACAGCTAAACACTGGTTCTACTTTGCTGAAAATGAAATTGGAGAGTTTCAGGAAGCACATCCGGGTATTTCTTTCTATCAGGTTCCTAGCGATGGTGGATATGCGGCTGAAATGAAACTTACAGATGAGAAGGGTATGGAACTTCCTGAAACAGGTAGTTATGGTACAGTTATATATACGATAGCAGGGGTAATTCTTTCTTGTGGAGCTGCTTACGTTTTATATAAGAAATTTTTGCGTTGGAAGGAGGGAACTTAATAACCTCTATACATCGCAAGACAGTTAGTTATTATAAATTTTTGAACGGAGGGACGAATAATATGAAATTATTCAAAAAAACAGCTGGCATATTAATGGCTATGCTAATGACAGTATTCTTAACAACAACAGCATTTGCTGACGATGTAGACCTGTCAACACACACCTTTAAGGCATATCAGATTTTTACCGGTACACAATCTGATACAGGTGATTCAGATGTAGACGTTATACTATCTGATATTCAATGGGGCGACGGAATTGATTCTGCAAACTTTTTAGCTGAATTACAGAGCGAATATGACCTTTATGATTCTTGTAAAACAGCTGAGGATGTAGCAAAGGTACTGTCAAACTATCTTACTTATGATAATGCTGAAGCTAGGGCATTCGCAAAGATAGCTGATAAGCATTTGGTAGGTACTGGTTACGATACCGGTGCTACACTTGACGCTGGTTATTATCTGGTTATTGATACAACAGTTACAGATGACCAAGAAGATAATGCAAAGAACCTTTCATTACTACAATTGACAAAGAAGGGAACCTTTGATATTGCCAACAAGACAGATATTCCAAAGGTAGAGAAGAAGGTTCAGGAAGAATCTTATCCTACATACGGAACAACTAATGTTGAAACAGGCGTTACAGGTTATCCTTTAACTAACGGTTATAACGATGTTGCTGATTATGATATCGGCGATGACGTACCATTTGAACTGATTGGTACTATGCCTACAACATTGGCTGATTATGACACTTATAAGTACATTTTCCACGATACACTTTCAAAGGGTCTTACATTTAATGACGATGCTAAGGTTTATCTTGTAAACACTACATCTAAAACAGAAGTTACTAAATCATTTACTATTTCAAATTCTGTTGCAAATGATGGAACAACAAAAATCACAGTTTTTTGTGCTGATGTTAAGACGATTGCAGATGTATCAAAGGATAGTATGTTTGTTGTTGAGTATACAGCTATATTGAACAAAGATGCAGAAATTGGTCTTGACGGTAACCCTAACGAGGTTTATCTAGAGTATTCAAACAACCCTAACAATAAAGGCGAGGGTGACACAGGTAAAACAAAGAAAGATAAGGTAATTGTTTTCACTTACGAACTTGATGGTAATAAGATTGACAGTGAAGATGCTACTAAAACACTGAAGGATGCTAAATTTATTCTTCAGAGAACATCAGATGATAAGTACTATGTAGTTGATGCAAAAGGAAATGTTAGCTGGGTTGCAGATAAGAACGATGCAACTGAATTGGTTTCAGATGCAGACGGTAACTTCACAGCTAAAGGTATTGAAGACGGTACATACAAGTTGTATGAAACTGCTGCTCCTTCAGGATACAACCTATTAACTGATCCTATTGAGCTAACAGTTGAGGCTACTACTGCAAATGGTCAGACATGGGCAGGCGAGCCTAAAAAAGCTTTGACAGCTTTGAAGATTACAGTAAATAACAAAACTACTGATGGTAAACTTGATGATGGTTCTGTTGCTGTTACAATAGAGAACAGCAAGGGTTCAGTACTACCTGAAACAGGTGGTGTAGGTACTACAATATTCTATATCGTAGGTTCTGCTCTTGTTCTTGGTGCTGCTGTACTTCTTATTACAAAAAAGCGTATGGGAAGTAATAAGTAATAAAATTACACTCCCTAATATAATCAAAAACTGCTGTAAGAGCTGACTATATTTCAGCCTTACAGCAGTAAGGAGAACCCTGTAAAATGAAAAAACATTTATCTACAATTATTTTAATATTAATATTTTTTGTAGGGCTCTCCTTACTGCTGTATCCCACTGTAAGTGATTATTGGAATTCATTCCATCAGTCACAGGCAATAGCAGGATATGTAGAGACAATCGCCAATATTGATGAAGACAAATATGAAAAAATATTTAATGATGCAAAAGCATATAATGAAAAATTAGCATCGCACTCAAGTCATTGGAGATTGTCTGAAGAAGAGGAAAAAGAGTACAATAATACGTTAAATATTTCTGATATAGGAATAATAGGCTATATCGAAATTCCTAAAATAAATTGTTCACTGCCTATCTATCACGGTACAGATGAAAATGTGTTGCAGATTGCAGTTGGTCATATCGCAGGCTCATCGCTTCCTATTGGGGGTGAAAGTACACATAGTGTACTTTCAGGTCATAGAGGATTACCGTCTGCAAAACTTTTTACAAATCTTGATAAACTTGAAAATGGCGATTTGTTTATGATCCGTGTTATGGATGAAACATTGACATATAAAGTTGATCAGATACTTATTGTAGAGCCTGATGACTTTTCAGCGTTGGGTATTGAAGATGGGCAGGATTTATGTACACTTATAACCTGTACACCATATGGGGTAAATACTCATAGACTGTTGGTTCGTGGACATAGAGTAGATAATGTAAAGCAAACTTCAGATGTTCGTGTAACTGCTGATGCAATACAGATTGAGCCTGTTTTGGTAGCACCTGTTGTTGCGGTACCTATTGTAATTATTTTATTTGCTGTAATATTTCTTGGTAGACGTAAGCCTGTTAAATCTATTTTAATAGACAATATAAAGTAAGGAGGAAGTGGTGTAACTATGGTAAGATATTTTAATAATATTAAACGTAGTATTTGTTTGGTTATATCTGTTATGCTAGTTTTTGCTTTGTCTCAAACGGCTTTAGCAACGGAAACAGAAGGTTCTATAAATCTTGCATATGCAGTTGAAGGAGTTGACTTCGATATCTATCTGGTAGGTAATGCAAATGATCAAGGAGATTTTGTATTAACCGGAGATTTTGCTAACTATCAGGTGAATCTTGAAAGCGAAGATGCTGCAAAAACATTAGCTTCCTATGTAGAAAGTGATAATATAAAGCCTATGAATACAGTGACAACAGATGCTGAGTGTAACGCAAAATTTACTAATCTTTCAAAAGGTGTTTATCTGATTATAGGTTCTTTTATCGAAGTAGATGGTATGACTTATACTCCATCTCCTGTGATGGTTTCATTACCAAAATGGGATAATGATGTTTTGCTTTGGGATTTGGATGTAAAAGGCAAATACAGAATGGATAATTGGGAAGAAATTATAAGTATTTCTGCTTTGAAGGTATGGAAAGATGACGGAAACAAAGAAGCTAGACCAAATGAAATTAGTGTGAGTTTGACAAAAAACGGTGAAGTTTATGATACAGTCAAGCTCACTAAGGATAATAACTGGACATATAAATGGAAGAATCTTGACGGAAGTTCTTCATGGGCAATTATTGAAGAAAATGTACCTAGTGGCTATGAGGTTAGTGTTGAACAGAATGAATGGTCGTTCGTTATAACAAATACTTATAAAACAGAACAGCCCACAACACCAACTACAAATGCTAATCTTCCACAAACAGGTCAGTTATGGTGGCCTGTATCTGGCTTGGTATTTGCAGGATTGTGTTTAGTTGCTATTGGTGTAATTCGTCGCAGAAAGAATGTATAGTATGAAACGAAAAAAGGGAACAATTTGTATTATTATGGGGTTGCTGCTTATTGTAGCAGCCCTTTCTTTAACTATTTATAATATAAATGACAATGCACGTGCAGAAAAAGTTGCAAAACAAGTAGTGCAAAAAATAATTGAGGAGATTCCAGATATACCATCTGAAGATTTTCAGAATGTATATCCTGACAGAGAAATGCCAACAAAGGAGATTGACGGTTATCGTTATATTGGTGTTCTTGAAATACCTCAGTTGAATATTACTTTGCCTATAATGGAGGAATGGGATTATTATAGACTTAATATTGCACCGTGTTGTTATAATGGTTCTTTTTATCAGGATAATATGGTAATTGCGGGGCATAATTATTTAAGCCATTTTGGATTATTAAGACAATTATCTGTAGGAAGTGAAGTTAAATTTACAGATGTGGAAGGAAATATTTATTGCTACAAGGTAGGTTGGGTGGAAACTTTGCAACCAAATAACAGCCA
>JAXJXA010000237.1:0-4495 GCA_036307745.1 Acutalibacteraceae bacterium
ATCTGAAATTTCAGATTATAATAGAGTGTTATATATTTAGGCTCTTTAATAAATTAGGGGGTATAAAAGATTATTGAAGAATATTTAGTTAAGGATGATGTCCTTAAAACCTGCAAAGGCTCTGCCTTTGAAAGGTAACACCAATAGGCTAAAGCCATTCCCGCAAGCCTTTAAAAAGGCTTGACCTAAACTTTATACTAGGGGCTGTTTGAAAAATCACAAAATACCATAGTAAATATCCGTATTATCGTCATAGCCATCGTTATCCTCATCAACAAAGTCATCAGGATAACCGTCACCATCAGAATCAACGATATATGTATTGCCACTAGCCTCCGTAGTCTCAACAGTAGGAACTTCAGTTGGTACTTCGGTTGGTACCTCTGTAGAAGCCTCTGTAGGAGCTTCAGTTGGTGTTTCGGTTGGTGCCTCTGTAGGAGCCTCTGTTATTGATTCGGTAGATTCCTCTGTAGTAACCTCATCAGTAGTAGGTTCTTCTGTTGTATGTACTGTTATAGGTTCTGTTTGTACTTCAGTTGAAGTAACAACTGTTGCAGGCTCGGTTGTTTTTTCTTTTGCAAAAGGATTGATATCCATACTATCTGCAACAATCCAAGCAATACCAGCAAGTAACAAAATAAAAACTATTACCAGAAAAATAATCAAGGGCTTTTGGGATTTTGCAGGTGTATTACTACTGTCATCTTCTGCTTCACCGTATTCGTCATCATATGAAGAAAGATTTTCACTACTGTTAGAGGAAATATCCGTGTTCCCATCTGTATTATCAGAACTGTTTGCCTTATTTTCTATATCTGCCGCATACTCTTTAAAGAGATTTCCATAATCAGAGCTAAACTGAGAATCATATTGCTGTGCTTGCTTTGCTCTGTCAATAATTCTGTCGGTTTCTTCGTCAGTGTCCATATCAAAATTATCCCCAAACTGTGAAGCATATCTCTCTGCCTGATTACGCTTATTTACTGTTTGTTCTGATGGATACCCACATACAGGACAAAATTTTTCATTTTCGTACTCGTTTCCACATTTATTACATTTCATTTTGAAATTAACCTCCGGTAACTGTTTTTACTTCTTTGCGGTAATTTTCTTTTCTGTACCATTAAGTAAACGCTGAATATTTTCCTTGTGTTTTACTATAACACATACCCCGATTAAAAGTGTGAATAATGTTGAAATTATTACATAGCTAAGAGAATGTGCATTATCTGCACCTACATTTGGACGATAGTCTACAAAAAATGTAAAAGCGAATGTAGCAACAGGATAGCACATAGCACAGATAATTGAGCCCAATGATATTATTTTGCTTATAAGGAAAATAATACCGAACAGTAATATAATTACAAGAAATACACGCCACTCAGCAACAGCCATAAGTGCAGCTGTTGTAACAACACCTTTACCACCCCTGAATCCAAAATAAACAGGGAACATATGACCTGCAATACAACAAAGTCCAGCAAGATATTTACCGTAACAAACAAACTCAGCCGACTGAATGTCACTTTGAGCAGTAATTAACGAAAATAAAAAACCACCTAAGATAACCGCAATTATCGCCTTTATAAAATCAAATACAATGGTAAATACTGCTGGCCCTTTACCTACCGAACGCAAAACATTTGTAAAACCTGCGTTACCACTGCCCATTTTACGAATATCGTTGTTTTTGTCAACCATATGGGTTATTATTATTGCAAAATTTATACTACCAAGCAAATACCCTACAATAGCTGTAGCTATTATCTGCCACCAACCATTACTAAAAAAAGCTAATAAACTATCCATAAATCCTCCTGAAATTATTTATCGCCACGTTCTCTTATAACAAAACGAATCGGTGTACCTTCAAGCCCAAAAGTTTCTCTTATTCTGTTTTCCAAATATCTCTGGTAAGAAAAATGGAATAATTGTGCCGAATTTACAAAACACACAAATGTAGGTGGCTTTGTGCTTGCCTGAGTCATATAGAAAATTTTCAAACGTCTTCCCTTATCTGTTGGTGGCTGAACTCTTGCAACAGCCTGTGCAAGCAAATCATTAAGTGTACCTGTTTTTATTCTCATTGCATTGGAATTTGCAACAGCCTTAATCATCTCAAACAGCTTATCAAGACGCTGACCTGTTTTTGCAGAAATAAACACCATTGGTGCGTATGACATAAATGAAAAGTCTTTTTCAAGGTCTTTTTTATATGAATTCATTGTAGTGCCATCTTTTTCAATAGCATCCCATTTATTAACAGCTATAATACATGCCTTACCTGCTTCGTGTGCAAGACCTGCAACCTTAGAATCCTGCTCTGTAAAACCTTCGGTTGCATCTATCATAATAACACACACATCACTGCGTTCAATAGCCATTTTTGCACGGATGATACTGTATTTTTCAATAGCATCGTCTACTCTGTTTTTACGACGCATTCCTGCGGTATCTGTAAAATTGAAAATACCATACTCATTTTCAACTGTGGTGTCAATAGAATCTCTTGTTGTGCCTGCAATATTTGATACAATACATCTTTCCTCACCTGTAATACGGTTAATAAGAGAACTTTTTCCTACATTAGGTTTACCTATAACAGCTACACTTATTACTTCACCGTCATTATCATCCCAGGCATTTTCGGGTATATGCTCAAACACAGCTTCAAGTAAATCACCTGTACCGTGACCGTGAACTGATGAAACCTGTATAGGATCGCCAAGTCCAAGATTATAAAATTCATAGAACTCAGGCTCAGGGGCACCAATTTTGTCACATTTATTTACACACAATACAATAGGTCTGCCGCTTTTCTGAAGCATTGTAGCAACCTCCATATCGGTTGCCACTAAACCACTTTTTAGGTCTGTTACAAGAATTATAACATCAGCCGCATCAATAGCAAGCTCTGCCTGTCTACGCATTTGTTTTAAAATTATATCATCAGAATAAGGCTCTATTCCACCTGTATCTATAATATCAGCTACTTTATCAAGCCATTCCACCTTACCGTAAATTCTGTCACGGGTTACACCAGGAGTATCGTCAACTATTGAAATACGCTCTCCCACCAGTTTATTAAAAAGAGTGGATTTACCTACATTCGGTCTTCCTACTATTGCTATAACCGGTCTTGCCATAAATTTTAACCTCCTTTATCTGTCAAGAATAACTCTCAGCAATTCTTCACCGTTGTTGGGTACAGCTTGAACTTCAATGTGCAAAGTATTCTTAACATCATCAAGTGACACATCATCAAGAAAAATGTCACCTTCACTTCTCAACATAACAGAGGGAATAATAAGTCTTTCGCCCAACTCTCTGTCTTTTAGCTGTGCAATCAAATCCTGACCTGTAACCAAACCGGACACATCTACACCGCCACCAAAAAAGTTATTTTTTATTCCCACTACATTTATTTTCACACTACCGAATTTTTCGGTAATGTTCTTCATCAAATTTTGCATAAATTCTGAAACACCTGTACCACAGGCAAGTGTAACAGTTATATCCTTATCAAACTCATTTTCGTCATCCAGAGCATACAAAAGCTCGTCACGCAAAAGGGACATAAGCCCTACACCATTATCCAGTTGATCAAAATCTTCATAATAATCAACATCAGGAATCTCACGTTCTGCCTTTAAAAAAAATTCATCAGATGCAAAAACAATTCTACTGCCATATTCTTTTTTAAATTTTTCGCCATAGCTTTCAATTAAATTGAGTGTTTCTGTGGCTGTTGCTTTTGTATATTCCGTCAATGGATACAAGCCCTCACGATAAGCTGTAAGACCAACAGGTACAACAGCAATACACTCAACCGCAGGATACAGATTAACCAAATCCGTAATTGTACGCTCCAGTTCTGCCCCATCATTAATTCCCGGACAGGAAACTATCTGACAGTTTATTTTTATACCTGCCTGTGCAAATTTAGGAATAACCTCCAATGCTTTTCCTGCAAAGCGATTATTCATCATTTTACATCTCAATTCAGGATTTGTGGTATGCACAGAAATATTAATAGGACTTATGTGCATTTTAATTATCCTGTCAATCTCGTGTTGTGAAAGATTAGTAAGAGTAATATAATTTCCAAAAAGGAATGAAAGTCTTGAGTCATCATCCTTAAAATACAAACTTTCTCGCATACCTTTAGGCAACTGATCGATAAAGCAGAATATACATTTATTGCGACAGGAATGTTGTTTATCCATAAGATAGGTTTCAAATTCCATACCTATCTCTTCATATTCACCCTTGTGTATTTCTACTGTTCTTTTATTCCCATTTATATCTTCTATTAAAAGTTTAACTTCACGGCTGGTCTGATAAAAACGGTAGTCAAGAACATCTACAATTTCATTTCCGTTAATCTCCAACAATTTTTCACCAGGCAGAATACCTGCTTTCATAGCACGGCTGTTATTGCTGACGGATTCAATTTTTACTGCCATTTTCACCATTCCTTACTAAATATATG
>JAXJXA010000238.1:0-9769 GCA_036307745.1 Acutalibacteraceae bacterium
ACGCAGTATGAAGTGCAATGCGAAATATGCCGAAATGATTTGTGTATTTTAAACGGTGTTTAGTATCAGATAAATCAGAAAAATAAAAATTGATAATCACAAAATATTAATAATGAAAAGAATGAGTTTGAGGTATATTCTCTTTATCCTTGGACTGTACAAATTTTGCTCAGTAGACTATTTCAGGATTTTAACTGGTGTTTAATATAAAACTTTTATGCATAAGTGTAATATTTAAGTATTATTATGTTAGACGTTTTTAGAGAAAAGTTTAAACTTATACTATTAAATAATACTAGGTCGTATCTGAAAACTCAAAACCATTGTCTATTTTTACTAATACGGGTGATTTCTTCATGAAAAATACTCGAAATACAAAAGTATTTCTCCGTTTTTCGCTTGAACTCACCTCTTCTTAGCGAAATATTCAGTCATTTTTCTGTTTTCAGATACTCCCTAAACTCTATTTAAAAACTAGATAAGTTTTAAAATAGAGTACGCCTGTAGCACAGGCTATACTGTGCTACGCACAGCACGTCTCATACAATCTTCAACGCTACTTCGTAGCTATTAAACAGCGGATTTTATCCACTGTTTAAATGAGGATTAGTATAAGAACAGGTGCTTTGTATCATACAGTATTCTACAAATGGTGATAATTGGAATATTTATTTGCAAGAAAACTGTTGAATAGAAACTTTTTATATTATAAAATTTATAATATAATAGAATAGGATGGTGGTAAGAAAATGAAAAAATTAAAATTGTTTAATCTTGCTTGGCCTATATTTATAGAAACGGCGTTGTTTATGCTGTTGGGTTTTATAGATGTTTTTGTGCTTAGCAAATATGACGATCTGGCGGCATCATCAGTAAATACGGCAAACCAGGCGGTGTCAATAGTAACCATAGTGTTTTCGGTTATTTCTGGTGCAAGTGCCGTTCTTATTTCTCAATATCTTGGAGCAGAAAATAAGAAGGGAGCCTCACGTATTGCGGCACTTTCAATTACATTTAATTTATTATTTGGTATAATAATAAGTGCTGTACTGGTTATGTTCAACAAACAGATTTTATCTTTTATTGGTGCAAAAGGTGATTTATTGGAATTTGCAGGGCAGTATCTTTCTGTGGTAGGTGGTTTTCTTTTTTTACAGGCTATTCTTAATGCAATGGCTGTAATTATTCGTAACCACGGCATTACACAAGTTTCTATGTATGTAACGGTAGGTATGAATATCGTAAATACTGTGCTTGATGTAGTGTTTGTGCTTGGTTTGTTTGGTGCCCCGAAAATGGGTGTTCTGGGTGTTGCTATCGCTACTACATTCAGCCGTGTACTGGGTACTATTGTTTTGGCGATTGTTCTTTTTACAAAGGTGGAAAAGATATCTATTTTCAAATTGCTCAAACCATTTCCGTGGGGTGATGTAAAGAACATAATAAAAATTGGTGTACCATCTGCGTTGGAATCCTTTATGTACAACCTTTCTCAGCTTGTGGTTACTTCTATTGTACTTAATTGTCTTACAGAGGCAGAGCTTGTTGCAAAAACTTATGTGCAGAATATTACAATGTTTTTCTATATATTTGCTGTGTCCATCGGACAGGCGGCACAGATTCTTACAGGACATCTTGTTGGAGCAAATAAGTTGGACGAGGCATATAAGCAGGGGTTCAGAGCATACCGCAATGCATTTATAATAGCTATGGCTACATCGGTTTTAGGTATTATATTAAGAATGCAGTTGATGAGTATTTTTACTACTGATCAAAATGTTATTCAAATGGGTGCAAATATACTTATAATAAATATTATACTTGAAATGGGCAGAACTACAAATCTTGTGGTTATAGCTTGTATGCGTGGTGCAGGTGATGTTGTTTTCCCGACAGTTTGTGCTATATTCTCAATGTGGGTTATCAGCACATTAGGAGCATATATATTTGCTGTTGTTTTTGGTATGGGAATTTACGGGCTTTGGATTGCGTTTGCAGCAGACGAGTGTGTTCGTGGAATACTTATGATATGGCGTTGGAAAAGTGGAAAATGGAGAACTAAAAGATTTGCTGCCGAATAAATTTTCATTACTATGTTTATTGTTATTAATCAAGAATAGTATAAATATTGATTTGGAAGTGATGTTATGAATTTGGATATGAAAACAGCGAAAAGACAGATTTATTAAACAACTTTTAATAAAAATAAAAACGAGTATTTGGCAGTAAGTAGCCAGATACTCGTTTTTATCTTTATAATTTTTATCTCAAATCTTTTATTCTATCAATTAGCTTTGGAATGGCATTTTCAAAATCTACACCGTACCAGTGATAGTCTTTATTATTAAGTGTGGCACGAATACAATCTACGGTGAAGTCTACTGCAATTTTTAGTGCTTCTTCTTTGGTGATATTTAGCATTAATGCCCCTGTAAAGGCTGAGGCAAAAACATCGCCTGTACCGTGAAAACTGTTGGGCAATTTTTCGGAGTAATATTCAAAAAAGCTGTTGCTTTTTCGGTTATACGACATTACTCCCAACTTGTCTTTTTCAAAGCTGACTCCTGTTAAAACACAGTATTCACAGCCTTGATTACTTAAATCTACAAGAATTTTCTGTATAAAAGTCTTGTCGTAATTATCGCCCACATAGGGTATGTTGAGCATATAGCAAGCCTCGGTAATATTAGGTACTATGACATCTGCTTTTCCGCAAAGCTGTGCCATTTTATCTGCAAAGTTCTGATCAAAGCCTTTATATAGTTCACCGTAGTCTGCCATTGCAGGGTCAGCTATTATAATATTATCATCTGTTTTAAAGTTCTCGAACAATGTTGTTATAATATTGATTTGTTCTATTGAGCCTAAATATCCCGTATAAACAGCATCAAAATTTATATTCTGTTTTTTTAGGTTTGAAGCAATAGGCTCAATTTCGTTTGTTAAATCGTGAAATGTAAAATCAGGAAATGCTGTGTGGCAGGAGAGTACAGCAGTAGGTATTACCGATGCTTCAACCCCCATAGCTGATATTACAGGCAATGCAACCGTAAGAGAGCATTTACCAACACAGGAAATATCCTGTACAGAAAGAATTCTTTTCATAATATTCCTCTTTTATAATACACAGAATTAATTATTCTGCTTTAATGTCAAAAAATTCTCTGATAACTTTTAGTGTTTCATCAGTAGCAATGTACTTAAATTTTTCAAAGTCCATATAATCATTATCGTCAATAGTGTCAGAAATTGCTCTTAGAATAGCAAATGGTGTGTCATTACGGTAGCATACCTGACCGATAGATGCACCTTCCATTTCACAACAGTAAGCGTCAAAGAATTCTCCTATTTCAAGTCTTGCCTGTCTGCCTGATATGAACTGATCACCTGATGCAACAGTACCACTATATACAGATATGTTCTCAATGTCTTTACATTGTGCAAGTAATTTTTCAGCAAGTTCTTTGTTTGCCGGTATTTCTGTAATCATTTCATCACTGAATTGAATAGTTCCACGAGGAAAATATATAGTACTTTCCTGACCTTCATCAAGAATATTTTGTGCATCGTGATGTACTACACGGCTTGATACAACAATGTCACCAATATGTAGCTTTTGGTTAACTGCACCGGCTACACCAGTGTTTATAACTGCATTGGGTTTGTATGACAGAATCATAGTCTGGGCACACATTGCAGCGTTAACTTTACCCACACCGCATTGTGCCAATACACAATCCTTACCATTTATCTTGCCTTTATAAAATACTGTTTTGCTTATTTCTTTTTCCTCTACATCGGTCATTAATGCCTTTATACCTGCAATTTCGATGTCCAATGCTCCAATAATTCCTATCATAACTAATTCCCCTTTATGTTTTAAATTTAAGCGTTTTCAGTAACGTACATAATAATTGAAAGTGCTGCCAACGGAGCAGTTTCAGCACGAAGTACACGCTTACCTAGTGTGGCAGGTGTTCCGTTTTTAGCGATTACTTGCTGAACTTCCTGTTCTTCAAAGCCACCTTCCGAACCGATAAATATGTTAATATGTTCAACAGGTGTCTTAATAATGTCACCTACTCTGCTACCGCCACATTCGTAAAAAATAATGTTGCAATCTTCTTTATTAAGATTGTTTACAGCATTCGAAAAAGAGAGAGCTTCGCTGACTTGTGGTATTATACCACGACGTGATTGTTGAGCGGCTTGCAATGCAATTTTTTGCCAGCGTTGAATTTTCTTTTTCAACGATTTTTCGTCAGGACGTGAAATACATCTTGCAGAAATTACAGGCACAATTTCTGTTACACCAAGTTCAACTGCTTTCTGTACAATAAAATCCATTTTGTCACCCTTAGGAAGTGCCTGATAAAGGGTAACTTTTACATTCGGTTCATTTTCACATTTAAAGCTTTTCTGTACTTTTACAGTAACTTTACCGTCTGTAAAGTTGTCGATTATACCATTATGTTGAATACCATTACTGTCTACCATTGTTATTTCCTCACCAATTTTCATTCGCAAGGATTTTTCTATATGCTTTGCGTTTTCTCCAGAAATTGTGCAGTAATCGCCTGCAAAAGGTTCAGTAAAAAACCACGCCATATTATCACCCCAAAATTAAGTGTATCTATTAAGGATAATATAACAGAATTAAGTGATATTTGCAAATTTAATTGATATTATAAATCTGATTTTTAATGTATTATTCACTCTGTGCCAAGGTTTAGCAAATATTAAAGGTTAGTACAAGTGTTTTTGTGCAGTATAAGTATGGAATTATAACAATGTGTGTGGTAAAATATAAAACATATGTGTATAAATTTACTGTACATTTGAAAGGACGGATACATATGAATATAGTAACTCTTGCAGGTGGTTTAAGCAGTGAAAGAGATGTTTCGATAATTACAGGACAAAAAGTAGCACAAGCATTGCGTGATAATGGGCATAAAGTATGTTTGCTTGATGTTTATATGGGTTATGATAGTGACAATATAGACGATATTTTTGATATAGACTACGATTTTACAAAAAACATATCTTCAATAGGAGAAACTGCTCCTGACTTAGAAAAGATTAAAGCAAGCAGAACCAATCAGGAGCCAGACTGTTTTTTGGGAAAGAATGTAATTGAAATCTGCCGAAAGGCTGATATTGTATTTATGGCTTTACACGGCGATGTGGGAGAAAATGGAAAACTTCAGGCTACATTCGATATATTGGGAATTAAGTATACAGGTTCAGGCTATATGGGCAGTGCACTTGCAATGAATAAGAGTTTGTCTAAGAAAATGTTTCTTACAAGCGGTGTTCCCACACCTCAGGGTAAATTGTATATAAAAGGCGACAGTATTGACAACTGGTATAAATTCCCTTGTGTTGTAAAGCCTTGTTCGGGTGGTTCAAGTGTAGGAGTAGCTATACCACAGAGTAAAGAAGAATTTGACAAAGCTATGGGTGAGGCTTTTCTGTGCGAAGATGAGGTTTTGGTAGAGGAATACGTAAAGGGAAGAGAATTTTCTATTGGTGTTGTTGCAGGTAAGGCGTTACCGATAATTGAAATTTGTCCTAAAGAAGGATTTTATGACTACAAGAATAAGTATCAGGCAGGATTAACAGACGATATTTGTCCAGCTCCTCTTTCAGAGAAAATTACAGCAGAAATGCAGAAAATGGCGGAAAAGGTTGCTGATGTACTTATGCTTGAGGCATATTCAAGAATTGACTTTTTGCTGGATAGTGAAAATAATATGTTCTGTCTTGAGGCAAACACATTACCGGGTATGACACCAACAAGCCTTTTACCTCAGGAAGCACAGGCACAGGGAGTTTCTTATACAGAACTTGTAGAAACACTTGTACAGGAGTCTTTAAAAAAATACAAGTAATAGGGTGGAATTATGAAAAAACTAACATTATCAGAAATTGCAAAAGCCTGTAATGGTAAACTTACAAATCCAAACTATGGCGATTTATATATTACTTCTATAACCACAGACAGTCGAAAGGCTTGTGAAAACGGTTTGTTTATTCCTCTTAAAGGAGAAAGAGTCGACGGACACGATTTTATTCAGCAAACCTTTGAATCTGGTGTAACTTGTAGTTTGTCTGAAAGAGAGCTTGAAACTGAAAAGCCGGTTATAATAGTTCAATCTTGTTATCAGGCTATAAAGGATATTGCTGAATATTATCGTTCACTTTTTGATATTCCTGTTATAGGTGTATCAGGTAGTGTGGGTAAAACAAGCACTAAGGAAATGATAGCTTCTGTTTTGGCTCAGAGTTTTAATGTGCATAAAACTCAGGGTAATTTTAATAATGAACTTGGTGTTCCTCTTACGATCTTTGGTTTAGAGGAATATCATCAAGTTGCTGTAATAGAGATGGGCATAAGCGATTTTGGCGAAATGACAAGACTCAGCAAAATAGTTAAACCTACGGTATGTGTTATAACAAACATCGGTGACTGCCATCTTGAAAATCTTATAGACAGAAACGGTGTTCTTAAGGCGAAAACAGAAATGTTTAAATATCGCAGTAAAGACAGTGCAATATTTCTTAATGGTGATGATGTACATCTTTCCACGGTAACAAATATAGATGGAACAAAACCTGTGTTCTATGGAATTGACAATAAAAATGCTTATTATGGAGAAAACATTGATAATCGTGGTGTGAATGGCATTGAGTGTACGCTTTGCACACCATCAGATAAAATAAATGTTACTATACCTGCTATTGGTACATATATGGTAGCTAACGCACTGGTAGCTGTTGCTGTTGGTGAACATCTGGGAATGTCATTAGATAAGATAGCAAAAGGTGTTCAAAACTATAAAACAGTTGGAAGTCGTGACGGTGTAATAGAAACAGGATATCTAACTATAATTGATGATTGTTACAATGCAAACCCTGTATCAGTTAAAGGTGGTGTTGACACTCTGACTAATTTTAAGGGCAGAAAAGTCTGTGTGCTTGGTGATATGAAGGAACTTGGCACAAACAGTAAACAACTGCACTTTGATACAGGAAAATATGTTAAGGATAAAAACATTGATGTACTGGTTGCTGTTGGAACAGACGCACAAGATATTGCAAAGGGTGCAGAGGAAGGTTCAACAACTGTATATTACTTTGAAACAGTACCGGAGGCTTTGGAAAATCTGAGTGCTATTATTAAACACGGTGATACTGTACTTGTTAAAGCATCAAGAGCCATGAAACTTGAAAATGTAGTTAACGCACTGAAGGAATTTAAATAATAGATTTTTTAGGATTAAAATTATTATATAATTTGCAGTAAGGTTGGGTTTTTATACCCAGCCTTTTTTGTTGTAGAAATGATAAAAGAAAGATTTATGAAAAATATCTTTAATATATTTTTAAATTATATATACCTAAAATATAAAATATACCTTGACAGATGAGGTATATTGATTTATAATAATGCCTGTAATATCAATCGGATTGGAGGTGGAATTAATGTCCATAGCGTCTGATTTAATAAGAGGACACACTGATACTATAATTCTTGCACAGCTGAAAAAGGGTGACAGCTACGGTTACCAGATTAATAAGTATATAAAAGAGTGTACAAACAGTGAGTATGAATTAAAAGAGGCAACTCTTTATACAGCTTTTAAAAGATTGGAAACAAATGGATGTATATGCTCATATTGGGGTGATGAAAACACAGGTGCAAGGCGGAAGTATTATTCAATTACGCCTATGGGAGAGGCAGTATACAGTAAATTGTTAGAAGAATGGAATATTGCTAAACGGTTAATTGACAATCTTGTAAATGACAGATAATTGAAGGAGGAAATTTGTATGGAGAACAGATTAAAAAATCACATAGATATATTATTTAAAGATATGCCTCAGAATGAGAACACATATGAAATAAAAGACGAAATATTGCAGAATCTTATTGATAAATATTATGATTTGCTGAACGATGGAAATGACCTTGAAACAGCTTACAGCATTGCAGTAGCAAGTATTGGTGATGTAAGAAGTTTATTCCCTGATAATTCGAAAAAAACTGAGGAACTTGTTTCAAAACAACGTAAAAAATCAGCCCTTTTAGTTTCGGGTGCAGTTATGCTGTACATTTTGTCACCAATCGCGGCTATAATAGGAGAGACAATAGGAAATTCTGATGATGGTGCTATGGGTATTGGATTTATGTTTTTGATAATAGCAGTTGCTACAGGTATGCTTATATATAATTCAAAAACAAAATATAGGCCTGCAAAAAATCAGACAATGGTGAATGAGTTTAAAGATTGGCAGTCCGGTAAGCCATCACAAAAAAGTATCCAAAAACAAATTAGCGGAATTATATGGACGTGTGTACTTATAGTATATTTTTTAATCAGCTTTTTAACAGGAGCGTGGTATATAACATGGCTTATATTCTTGATTGGTCTAGCAGTCAATCAAGTTGTGAATTTGTGTATATCACTTGGTTCTGAAAAGGAGAAAGAGTTATGAAAACAGCAAAAAAAGTAGGTATTATATGCTGGTCAGCAGTTGCTTTGTTACTTATAGGTGTGTTGATTTGGGGGATTATTGCAGGTTTTCAGATATTTGAAGGGTTCTCAATGTCTTTTAATGATCTTACAATTAATGAAGAAAATGCAAAGATAGTTAATATTAATAGTGTACCTGTTAAAGATTTTGAAGAGATAAATATAAATTGGCGTTCCGGTTATGTGAAAATTTCGGAATACGATGGTGAAGAGGTGCAATTAATTGAACGTACCCAAAAAGAACTTAGTGATAATAAAGCTATGAAGTATCAGGTTAGCAGTGGTGTACTTAATATAGAAAGCCAAAAAAGCTATGGATGGAACTTTTTTAACTTCGGAGAAACACCAAAAATACTTGAGGTTAATCTTCCAAAGGGCAGTATTAAAGAAATATCAAAAATACTTGTAAATACAGCATCCGCAGATGTATATTTAAATAATCTCAATTTAAACGAAATTAATGCGTTTACAGCATCAGGAGATATATCAACAAAAAATTCAGACTTTAACAATATTGTTGCAGAAACAGCAAGTGGTGATGTTTGTTTGAGTAATGTAAATGCAAAAGACGGGTGTACTGTCAGTACTACTTCAGGAGATTTAGAATTTGATGAATGTAAAGCCAAAAACACAAAGCTGAATAGTGTAAGTGGTGAGATTGATGTAAAAAATTCAGTTTGCGAAATTTTTTATGCTGAAAGTGTTTCAGGTGATATTAACAGCTATTGCAATAGTGATGATGTAACACTTAATTCAACAAGTGGTGATATAATGGCTTTAGGAAAATTTTCTAATATTATTGTAAATTCCATATCAGGAGAAATTAATATTGAATCTGATAAATTACCACAGGAATTGAAAGCAGAATCCACAAGTGGAGATATTTACCTTAAGATACCGGAGAATAAATCAGGATTTACAGCTGATTTTTCAACAGTATCGGGTGATTTTAAAAGTAGTTTGTTATTGAGTGATAACGGACAGCAAAAGGTTTATGGTAATGGTGAGTACAAATATTCTTTTGAAACAGTAAGTGGTAATGTAACTATTAATAATTTTTCAAATTAAAAATTTCAGATATTACTTGATATTATAAAAATGAAATAAATTAGTAAAAACGAAAAAGTTTCCCAAATGTAGAATTAGGATAAACTACATTTGGGAAACTTTTTTGTTAAGAAATTGAAATTATATAAATATAGCTCATAATAAACACCATTTAAAATACA
>JAXJXA010000239.1:0-4423 GCA_036307745.1 Acutalibacteraceae bacterium
TAAAACAACTCAAGAAAAAATATTCAAAATAACTGTATGTTTTCACTAATAAAAAAACAATATGGCTATTGTTGTATTTTGATTTGTAAGTTATAATATATAATATTAAATCAAGGGAAAATGTTATTTATAAATAACATTATATTTTTAATCCCCTTTGAAACAGGAGTAAAAATGAAAAAACTTGCAGTTGGAATTTTAGCTCACGTTGACTCAGGGAAAACCACTTTGTCAGAAGCACTTATGTATTGTTCAGGCAATATAAGCAAACTAGGCAGAGTTGACCACGGAAATTCTTTTTTGGATACATTTCAACTTGAGCGTGACAGAGGCATTACTATTTTTTCAAAACAAGCAATACTTAAATTTAATGATACAGAATTCACCCTGCTTGACACACCTGGCCACGTTGATTTTTCAACAGAAACAGAACGTACACTTCAAGTGCTTGATTATGCAATTTTGGTTGTAAGTGGAACAAACAGTGTACAAAGCCATACACATACATTGTGGAAACTTCTTAATCGCTATAATGTTCCTGTATTTATATTTGTAAATAAAATGGACTTGGACGGTGCATACAAAGAGAAAATTATGTTGCAGCTGAAAAACAAATTAAGCGAAAGTTGTGTAGATTTCAGCACCAACATACCTGAACAGGAATTTTTTGAGAATGTTGCAGTCTGCCACAATAGCTTGCTTGAAGAATATTATGAAAATGAAAAAATTGACATAAAATCTATTATAGAAGCAATAAAGAAACGCAGGATATTTCCTTGCTTCTTTGGTTCAGCACTAAAACTACAAGGAGTTTCTGAGCTTCTAAACGGATTTGATTTATACACCGAAATGCCTGAATATGGTGATGAATTCGGTGGAAAAGTTTTTAAAATATCTCAGGACAAGCAAGGTAACAGACTTACTTTTTTAAAAGTAACAGGTGGAAGACTTGTAGTTCGTAATGTTCTTGAAAGCGATAAAAACAAAAATAGCGAAAAAGTAAATCAAATCAGAATATATTCAGGCGAAAAGTTTATATCCACAGATTCTGCAAAAGCTGGTACAATATGTGCTGTTACAGGAATATCTTTTGCACAATCAGGCGACTGTCTGGGTAAAGATAAAAGCTCTGTTCTGCCTGTTCTGGAACCTGTTCTCACATACAGAGTCGAGCTACCACAAAATATTGATGCACATACAGCTATTGCAAAGCTGAAAATACTTCAAGAGGAGGATCCAAAGCTTAATATTGTGTGGAATAAACGTCTTAGAGAAATTCAAATTCAGCTTATGGGAGAAATTCAGTTAGAAATTCTCAAAAGTATTATTCTTGAACGCTTTGGTTTTCAAGTGGAATTTGGCACAGGCAATATAATATATAAAGAAACTATTGCAAATACAGTTGAAGGTGTAGGACATTTTGAACCACTTAAACATTATGCCGAAGTACATCTTATTTTAGAGCCGGGCAAAAAAGGAAGCGGAGTTGAAATTACTACAAATTGTAAAGAAGATCAGCTTGATAAAAACTGGCAACGGCTAATACTCACTCACCTTTACGAAAAAACTCACTACGGAGTTCTTACAGGCTCTCCCCTTACAGATATTAAAATTACTTTAGCAAGTGGAAAAGCACATCCAAAACATACCGAAGGAGGAGATTTCAGACAGGCTACATACAGAGCAGTAAGACAAGGACTTATGCAAGCAGAAAGTATCCTGCTTGAACCTGTTTACGAGTTCACTCTTGAAGTACCAACCGAAAATGTCGGTAGAGCTATGGCTGATATTCAACGTATGCACGGTAGTTTTAATCCTGTTGAAACAGATGGAGAACTTTCTGTTATTACAGGTATTGCACCTGTTGCAACTATGGGAAGTTATCAAAAAGAAGTTAACAACTATACTCACGGCAAAGGCAGGCTTATATGTTCGTTAAAAGGCTATGAACCCTGCCATAATTCAGAAGAAGTTATTGAAAAAATCGGATACAACAGCGAAAGTGACATCGAAAATCCTTGTGATTCTGTTTTCTGCTCTCACGGTGCAGGTTTTAATGTTAAATGGAACGAAGTACAAAACTATATTCATATACCATCAACACTTAATACAAAGAGCGAAAACACAGAAGAACTTCATACTACAAACACACAGTTCAAAAACAAAACAATATTAAAAACAAAAACTCTTGGTGATGATATTTTTGCACGGGATAAAGAACTTATGGCTATATTTGAACAGACCTATGGTGCAATAAAAAGAAATCGTGAAAATTCTTTTAAACCTGTTGAAAAGAAAAATTATAATAAAAGTGAAAATAATCACTCCAAAAAATATAAAACAATCAAAAGTTACACGGGTACTGAATATCTGCTTGTAGACGGCTACAACGTTATATTCTCGTGGGATAGTCTGAAAATTATTGCAAAAGACAACCTTGAAGTTGCACGCAATAGTCTTATAAATATTCTTTGTAATTTTCAAGGTTACTGCAAATGTGAAGTTATACTTGTGTTTGATGCATACAAAGTTAAAGGTAAGCATAGAGAAGTTGAGAAAGTAAACAATATTAGTGTTGTATACACTAAAGAAGCAGAGACTGCCGATGCATATATCGAAAAGGTTACTCACCAACTTGCAAAAAATAATAAGGTAAGAGTAGTAACCTCTGACGGAATGGAACAATTTATAATACTTGGTAATGGTGCATTACGTGTTTCATCAAACTCTTTTTTAGAAGAAGTAAAAGAAGCTGAAAAAGAAATAAGACAGCTTATTGAAGCCATAAATAATAGTTAAGCTTAAAAATTATACAGAAACATATCACAACAGCACAAAGTCATTAATATTTACAAACTTATATTCCAAATTTTAATGACAGAAAAAATTTTTTCTGCTATAATTGACTTACAAATCTTCTTGCCTTTGAAAAGGCGGAATCTAAACTTTATGGCTCGGTGTTGATTCAAATATATTATCCCTCCACTAAAAATAAGGTACGTTAATCTTATAAGTTACAGGGAATAAAAACAGAAAAAGTTGGCTACACCGTGTATTCGGAAAAGTCTACATTTAAATTACAGTATAATAATAATTTTATAGCAAGGAGAAGTTTAATATGAAAAAATATGCTTTTGGCGTTGACATTGGCGGAACAACAATTAAAATGGGATTTTTTGAAACCACAGGTGTTCTGCTTGAAAAATGGGAAATTCCTACAAGAACAGAGGAAAATGGCATAAATATTCTACCTGATATTGCCACTCAGATTGATATGAAAATATCTGAAAAAGAAATTAACAAAACAGATGTTGAGGGTATTGGTGTTGGTGTACCGGGTCCTGTTGATGATGACGGCACTGTATTCAAATGCGTTAACCTTGGCTGGGGTGTATTTAATGTACAGATTGAACTTAATCGTCTTACAAATCTGAAAGTAAAAGTTGGCAACGATGCTAATGTAGCTGCACTTGGCGAAATGTGGCAAGGCGGTGGCAAAGGCTACAAAAATATAGTTATGGTAACACTTGGCACAGGCGTTGGTGGTGGTGTTATTATAAATGAAAAAATTGTAAGCGGCAGCAATGGTGCAGGTGGCGAAATAGGTCATATGAATATGAAAGAAAATGAAAAGGAATGTTGTGGCTGTGGCAACCAAGGTTGTCTTGAGCAGTATGCTTCTGCAACAGGTATTGTAAGAACAGCAAAGAAATATCTTGCTGAACACCCTGACAGCGAAACTACACTTAAAAATGACGAAATTACTGCAAAAGCAATTTTCGACTGTGCTAAATCCGGTGATGAAATTGCAGAAAAAATAGTTGACAAAACAGCAAAGATTCTTGGCAGAGGTCTTTCTTTTATTTCTTGTGTTGTTAACCCACAAGTATTCGTAATTGGCGGTGGAGTATCAAAAGCCGGTTCCTACCTTGTTGATAAAGTACAGAGTTACTATCAGCAATATGCCTTCCACGCTGCAAAAGACACTTACTTTAAACTTGCTGACTTGGGCAATGATGCAGGAATTTATGGTGGCGTACGTATGATTTTAGATTAAAGCTCTCCACTTTCATACTAGGGCTTGTTTGAAAATAGAAAAATACTGATTTTTGTTTCAAAACGAGTGATTTAAAGGCAAAAACTGCAGAAATACTGACGTATTCGAGGATTTTTAACGCAGAAAAGCACCGCTTTGAGGCAAAATAGACAGTGCTTTTGATGTTTCAAACAGCTCCTAATCTTAACATAAAAGAGAAGACTCATTTATTACGAGTCTTCTCTTTTATGTTGTTTGTATAGCAATGCGTTTACTATATACCTGTTTTTATTTCGATTTTACTATCTGGAATTTCAAGTCCCCAATTATCCCAACCAATATAGTTATTTCTTGCAAACAATTCTATTTTTTCTTGTTCTGGAAACA
>JAXJXA010000240.1:0-3915 GCA_036307745.1 Acutalibacteraceae bacterium
CCCTTTGAACCTGTTAGTTAATACTATCGTAGGGAGCAAGTTTGTTTTTTAAGCATTTTTAGCACCCATAACTGGGTGCTTTTTGTTTGAAAATAATATAGCTCGATAATATCTTTTCAATTTATTTATCCGATTGCAAATTTCACTGAAAGGTAGAGCGTTATGAAAAATTGTGTAACAATAGCCGGTTCAGATTGTAGTGGCGGTGCAGGAATACAGGCTGATATAAAAACTTTTTGTGCAAATGGAGTTTATGCTATGAGTGTAATTACTTCGGTTGTATCAGAAAATACTAGCAGAGTAATAGATGTATTTGATTTACCGATTGAGGTTATAGAAAAACAGATTAATGCAATTTTTGAAGATATTAGAATTGATGCAGTTAAAATAGGAATGATTAAAAACACTGCTATTATAAATTGCGTAGCTGACAAACTGATTCAATATAATCCACCTGTTGTAGTGGTTGACCCTGTTATGTCAGCTAAAGACAATCATTGTCTTATGGAAGAAAGTGCTTTTTCAACTTTAAAAAAAAGAATATTCCCACTAACAACAATAGTAACACCAAATATTCCGGAAGCACAAATATTAACAGGTAAAAACATCAAGAATATGCAAGATATATTTAATTGTGCTAAAGATATTTACAGTATGGGTGTTAAAAATGTACTTATCAAAGGTGGACATTTTGATGGAAAACCTATTGATGTCTTATATGATGGTAAAAGTTTTTATAAGTTTACTTCTGAACGTATACATACAAAAAATACCCATGGTACAGGATGTACACTTTCATCAGCTATTACAGCTTATTTAGCAAGAGGATATACCTCAAAAAATGCTGTATTAAGTGCTAAAAAATATATTTACAATGCGATTTTAAATTCGCTTGAAATAGGCAAAGGAAATGGCCCTTTGCATCATTTTTATGATTATTATAATATGAAAGGATTTGAGTAATTATGAGAGAATATTTTACACAAATGGAAGCTGCAAAAAAAGGAATTATTACCTCGGAAATGGAAATTGTTGCAAAGAAAGAAAATATGGATGTAAGTGAGCTTTTAAAATTAATAGCAATAGGACAGGTTGCAATCCCTTGTAATGTTAATCACAAATCAATTTCTCCTGAAGGTATTGGTACGGGGCTTAAAACGAAAATTAATGTAAATCTTGGTATTTCAGGGGATTGCAAAAATTATGATATTGAGATGCAGAAGGTAGATTTAGCTATAAAATTTGGTGTTGAGGCTATTATGGATCTCAGTAATTATGGCAAAACTAATACTTTTCGCAAACAGCTTATTGAAAAGTCGCCTACAATGATCGGTACAGTACCAATGTATGATGCCATTGGTTATCTTGATAAGGATTTATTGGAGATTACTGCACAGGATTTTCTAAAAGTTGTACGTGCTCACGCAGAAGAAGGTGTTGACTTTATGACAATCCATGCAGGAATTAATAAACGTGCAGTAGAGGCTTTCCGCCGAGAGGGAAGAAAGATGAATATAGTTTCCCGTGGCGGTTCACTATTGTTTGCGTGGATGTCTATGACAGGTAATGAAAATCCTTTTTATGAATTTTATGATGAAGTCCTTGACATTTTAAGAGAGTTTGATGTTACAATAAGCCTTGGTGATGCTCTAAGGCCGGGATGTATTGATGATAGTACAGATGCCGGTCAGATTTCTGAGCTGATTGAACTTGGCAACCTTACAAAGCGTGCCTGGGAAAAGGACGTTCAGGTAATGGTAGAAGGACCTGGACATATGGCTATGGATGAAATTTCAGCTAATATGAAGCTACAAAAAAGAATTTGCCACAACGCACCTTTTTATGTTTTAGGCCCTCTTGTAACTGATATAGCACCGGGTTATGATCATATTACAAGTGCAATAGGTGGAGCAATAGCCGCTGCAAGTGGTGCAGACTTTTTGTGTTATGTAACACCGGCAGAGCATTTAAGATTGCCTGATCTTAATGACGTTAAAGAGGGGATAGTTGCAAGTAAGATTGCTGCACACGCCGCAGATATTGCAAAAGGTATAAAAGGTGCAAGAGATATTGATAATCAGATGGCAGAAGCACGTTACGCTGTAGATTGGAATAAAATGTTCGACCTGGCTATTGATGGTGACAAAGCAAGAGAATATTTTGAAAGCACACCTCCTGCTGACAGACATACCTGTTCGATGTGTGGAAAGATGTGTGCAGTAAGAACTACAAATATGATACTTGAGGGTAAAGAAGTAAAATTTGTAACAGAAAAGTAATTTTAAAGGTGTATTAAAATGAATAAAAATAAAGTTGATTATACACTGTATTTATGTACCGACAGAGAATTAATGACAGCACCAACATTGGAGAAAGCAGTAGAGGATGCTATAAAAGGAGATTGTACTGTTATTCAACTTCGAGAAAAACACTGTACTTCACAAGAATTTTATAATCTTGCATTATCAGTAAAAAAAATAACAGATTATTACCAAATTCCTCTAATTATAAATGACAGAATTGACATAGCTGTTGCAGTAGATGCAAGTGGTGTTCATTTGGGACAAAAAGATTTACCTTCGGATATTGCAAGAAAGATTCTTGGAGAAGAAAAAATAATAGGAGTTTCTGCCAATAGTCTACAAGTGGCTGTAAAAGCAGAACTAGATGGTGCAGATTATATAGGTGTAGGTGCATTATTTACTACAAGTACAAAAACAGATACAAAGCCTGTATCTGTTGAACAGCTAAAAGAAATATGCTATGCTGTTAAAATACCGGTAATTGCAATAGGCGGAATAAATCACGATAATATACATCTTCTTAAAGAGACAGGTATTAGTGGTGTTGCAGTAATTTCTGCTGTAATCGGCAGTGAAGATATAGCATCTGCCGCCAAAAGCTTAAAACAATTATTTAATAATAGGCAATAAGACTTAAAAACTGAGTTTGTTCAATACTCAGTTTTTTATTTTTTCAAAGTTATGAAAGGTTGAAATAAAATTATAATGTGATATAATGTTTGTTATAAATTTCTTGAATTAAGGTGAATAAATATGAATAAAATAGGTTTTATAGGTGCAGGTAATATGGCAACCGCTATTATTAATGGTATGATAAGCAATAATGTTGCTAAGCCTGATAATGTATATGTGTTTGACCTTGATACAGCTAAACTGAAAATAATGAGCGATAAAGGGATAAATATTTGCTTAAATGCCAATGAAGTTGTAGAAAATTGTCACTTTGTTGTACTGGCTGTAAAACCACAGAATTATCAGGAAGTTTTAGAAGGTATAAAATCATCTGTAACAGAAAATACTGTTATGGTTTCTATAGCTGCTGGTATTTCTATAGGTTATGTTGTTTCAGTTCTTGAGAAGAATTGCCCTTGTGTTCGTGTTATGCCTAATACTCCACTTCTTTTAGGTTGTGGAGCTACTGCTGTTTGCCCCTCAGAAAATATATCTAATGAAGATTTCGAAGTTGTTAAGAGTATGTTCTCTACATCAGGTGTATGTCAGGTTTTACCTGAAAACCAAATGAATACAATAATAGCTGTAAATGGTAGCAGTCCGGCATATGTTTATCTTTTTGCAAAAGCTATGTGTGACTATGCAAAAGAGCAGGGAATAGATACAGATGTTGCTATGGAGCTTATTTGTGCTACTCTTAAAGGAAGTGCAGAAATGCTGATGAAATCAGGTGATACTCCTGATGAATTGATAAAAAAAGTATCTTCTCCCGGCGGTACAACTATTGCAGCTCTTGATGTACTTGATAATGGTGGTTTTTATCAGAATATCAAGAATGGTATGTACGCTTGTACAAAGCGTGCAGAGGAGCTTGGAAGATAATCATATCCCAGATGAAAAATTCATATAATTTTCTAAAGTAAATTAAACAGGAGAGTTA
>JAXJXA010000241.1:0-4941 GCA_036307745.1 Acutalibacteraceae bacterium
AACCACAACTAATATAACATAACGATATTCAAATCTCTGTTTCATACTCCAAAAATGTACAGGAGGTTCAAATAATATCTGTACAAACAAAAGACAAACTAAAGGAAATGGTAATCCTATTATGCTATTTAATTGATTATGAAAAATAACATAAATTATAAAAACACCAATAGTCAAAACTTCGGATAATGACAACAAAGGTACAGCAGTAGAATTTTTTTCTTTCAACGTATTTGCTTTTGTATATTTATTAACATATATGCAATTATGCATATTCAAAGTACAAAATACTGTAAGGATTCCATACCAAGATAAATATGTACTATACAGACCATATTCCTCAGTTGGCATAAGTCTTGTAAAAATCGGTACTGTTATAAATCCAATACATTTTTGTAACATTGTGCAAGCAACAAACCAAAGTGCAGCTCTTGCAGCTACAGGAATAGCAGCGTATTTACTATATCCCTTTTTTGCTAATATTTTTATTTTATTCATTATGGTAAATAATAACCTTTCTGTTTTTTTATTTTTCTAAGTGAATATTTTAAGTTTTCCTTAATACGCTTAGAAACGGGACGAGGTGCATATTCTTTTATCAAAGAATCAATTCCTCCACTGAAATACACACTCCAAAACTTTTCTCTATCTCGTCTGGGCTTTGATGGTTTAATAAGATTTGGTTGCAACATTTTCTCCAAAGGAACTTCAACTACATCACATAATTTATTTACTTCACTAAATAGTTTTATAGCTTTTTCTGTATTGAGAATAACTAATGAAACTCCTCGGTTATCATTAAACTCTGGTTTAAGTTCTTTTATTCCCCAGGCATCACCAATCGTAATATCTGCAACTCTAGCTACATTTGTATATTTACAATTATAACAGGAAGGTCTAATGTTACAATCTGTATTAAATAAATCACGGTATGTTGCTCCGGAATACTTTTTTTCATTAACAGTAAAGGTTTCAACATATCCATCCCAACCACGCTTGGTTTTGTCCCTAAAATTAAACTCTGTCATCTTTCCATTATACTTTTTCTCTGTCCATTTGATAAAATCAGAAAAAATCATTGGACTGGGAACACCATGGCATATAATATCTATAGTATATAGATTACTGATATCGATTTTATTTTGCTTTAAATAAGAATTTAAAGCGTCTACCTGACAACCAGTACCTGTAAACAATATAGGTTTATTAGCTGACAAATCATCAGCAATCAGCTTATATATTCCTTTTGTATCACTTTGGACATATTTGGAGCGACACATCCGATTACGGTCTTTTTTATTATCTGCACGTATATGAACAGCTTTCATATCTTCATTTAAAACACATCCATAGACAATGCCACCCTGTTCTAATATATAATCAGAACAGGCAACAAACACACCGCCTGAACGACTATTCATACGGACATCACATATTTTATGTTTTGCAATGTAGGATTTTGGCATGTTTTCTACGTTTTGCTTCCCACTTTTATTTGCGAATGCACATAATTTTCCACACAAACCACATTTTATACAGACATCTTTATTTATAACAGGATAATTAAAACCTTCACTATCAGACTGAATATTTATGGCTGAAACCGGACAAATATCTGAACACATAGTACAACCACAACATTCTTCTTTTGATATAGGAACAAATTCTTTAATCATTTACTTTCAACCTCAACTCTCAACTTCCAAAGAATTTTTCAGCCACATTGCAGAATCATTCCTTATTTTGTTAAGTTTTTCCCGAACAAGTTCATAATCAATAATATCATCTAATTTTGTATCTGAAATACAACGATTTTGTATACCTGTAAGTCTAATAATATTATCAATTCTACCTTCTATACCATTTTTACTCAAAGGTTCATAGAAAAATTGTTTTTCCAAATTAATAGAAAAAGCTGTGCCGTGAAAAGAGCCTGTTACAACATAATCTGCATTTTTTATCCAACCTAAAAATTCATCAGGTGATGCATCATATATTGTATGTGTACCACTTTGTTTTCGTGGAGATATACTGAGATATACCACTGGTAAACCTGTTTTTGATTTTAGCTTTTCAACAAAATCAAAAACTAATTTCTTGTTATGAGGAAAATATACTAAAATATAATGTTCCATCTTTGGAATAAATCTGATTTTACTTTCCCATTCCTGTTTTGTAAGAAGAAGTGTGGGATCTACGACTACTGTGGCTTCTTTTCCTGTTAATTCTTTTATAAGTTTTTTTCCTGAAGCCTCACGTACAGATAACTTTGAAAAATCATTTAGCAAAGCTCCTGCTTTCTTTTTACACTCAACCGGAAATTTAATATTGCCAAAACTTGGGGCATATGATATTTTTTTATTGGGATTATCTACAAAATCTAAATAAAAGTGCCAATCATTATGAATAATATCCATATTCCAAACCTGGTCACTGCCCGTTATAAATTTATCGTAATATTTGTTTATTTCAATAATATTATTTCCATCAAACTTATATCCCGAAATTATATGTTCTTTTTCATATTCATTAAAGGCTTTCTCTTTTCTTTTTATGCCTGAACCCATCATCAACTTTTTAAAAATTTTTCTAGGATTCAGCATAGCTTTAAAAGAATTTCCTTTTTCTTTATTCAATATAGTTTCATTGGTGTACTGTATAATTTCAGCTTCATAACCGAAATTTTTAATCTTTTCTTGTAAAGCATACGCTTGCAAAACAGCACCATAATTAAGTGTGTTAATAAAAGTTAAAATACCGATTTTCATAAAACACCTCAAGTTTTTCTTAAACCACCATAAAAATATTTTTTATTTATAATTCGTGGAACAGTACAGGATAATATATATGGAATTAAAATGCTATAATACATAAGCGATGTAGCAGTAAAATTATAAATTAATACAAACATCTGAATTCCAAGTGATATTGATAAAGCAGCAATATCTTCTTCAGTAACATTAATTTTACTTGCTTTTACAATCAACTTTGCAGTAAAAATCACAGATGATATAAATGCGATAAGATATAGTATTAAACCAATAATACCTAGTTCTGCTAATATTTGTAAATAGTAATTATGTGCAGAAGTGGTAAATGCATCTACACTTTCAGCATAAGCAGCATAACTACCATAACCATTACCTATTAAAGGCGACTCTTTAAACAAATCAATCGCCAACTCCCATAAATAATTTCTGCCATTCAGGACACCTGCATCGGATGACTCTAGCGATGTAAATTTATTTGCAATAGTATCAAATCCTGGAATATATTCAACTGCAACAAAATATAGTATAGCTAATCCACCAAAAGAACCTATAAGAATCATTAGTTTTTTTAAAATATTTTTTCCTGATGCAATTAATAATGTTATAACTATGGCTATTATAGCTGCTATTAAAGGTGAACGTTTTGAAGAAAGAAATAATCCATATATAACTAACAAAAGTACAATCGTGTAAAGTACCTTTGTTTTTGTATTTTTTTTATTTTTATCCTTTTTTATAAAAAATCCTTTTAGTTTTTGGAATACAACAATGGTTCCAATACCGAGAATCATTCCGTTACTACTGAAATGTGTACACAAACCACACATATAACCTTTACTATAATAATTAAGCAAAGATGTGATAGTTTCACCACTAAAAAAGATATTGATAAACTGCTTGTACAATGAACTATTGAAGTAAAAAATTATAGTAGCTAAAGCATTTATACCTACAAAAAATATTGTAAGTGATAGCCACTGTTCGATCCACTTATCATCATTATTCATAAACAATAAAAAGCAAATCATAACATATAACTGAATCATACCACCAGATACAAAAGATGTACTAAGAGAATGATTATCAATTAAAATTAGAACAGCTATAAAAAACCATGAGCCACATAAAACTTTATCTAACGTACCATATAATTTAATTTTTCCGCTATTGGTAATTAAAGTAGTCACTGCTACAAATGCAAGTATTAAAGGAACTGTAATTGCACTGGCAGGTATAAAGTAACGTCGAAGGCTGTTCATATAACAATAATAAATTAACAAAAAAACTGCACAGGAACTCATTATTGAATAAAGAACCGATTTTTTTATTTTCATTCAGCAAACTTCCCCCTTTAAAACACTTCACCTGCATTGTAATTGTACTTCGTAATATTATAAAGTCACAAATTAAGAAATATACTCACAAAAAGTATTATAATATTTCTCTTCATCTACAATTTTAGCAATATATTTACTTGATTCTTCTCCTTTTAATTTCCATTCGGGGAGATTATCAAGAATATTATTTATAGATAGTTTTATATTCTCTACCAATTTATCATCACGTTCAAGAATAATTCCAAATCTATCATCAATAAATTCAGGAATACCACCAGAATTTGTTGTAATTACAGGTAAACCAGCAGACATAGACTCAACAATGGTAAGACCAGCAGGTTCTTCCCAAATAGAAGGCAAGACAGCTAAATCAGCAATACTATAATATTTCCACATATTTTCATATGGAATATATCCAGTAAAACGTACTTTTTCTTCCATATTTTCAAAAATTTGTTTCATTTTGTTTTCAAATGCTGATATTCTTTTATCAGCAAAATAACGAGAACCAATTACCAATAAAACAACATCATCTCGTTCAAGATTATTAAAAGCGGCTGTCAATTCTTCTATTCCTTTATCACGATTAATTCTTCCTGCAAAAACAACTATCTTTTTTGTTTCTGGAATTCCAAGACTTTGCTTTAAAGAACGTTTCTCTTCTAAATCTAAACCTTGTGAAAATGTCTTATAATCAAAACCATTATGAAGAATTTTTACATTTTTATCTATTTCTTGTCCACATAAATTAATAACTTTTTTTCTTAAATAATTACTTATCATTAACAGCGTACATTCTTTAACCCCATCAATAAAAATATTATTTGGTATAT
>JAXJXA010000242.1:0-1957 GCA_036307745.1 Acutalibacteraceae bacterium
AAAATCTTTTACCGATTTTAAACGGTGTTTAGTATAAACTGATATTTTGAGGAAGATTTTCTTTTGGATGATATGATGTGAAATAACAGCACTTTTTGTGAAGGGTTTATAATCTTATGTTAAAATTATGGTATAACAAACATAAAAAGGTGTTGATATTATGCTGAAAAATGTGAAATTTGTAAAATGGATTTTACCTTTTATTAAGTATATATCCATAGTTTTTCTTGTTTTTTTAGTTTTAACTTTTCCCTGTAATATGAGAGTAAGTGCTGTAAATCAGTGGGATATTAATGGAGTTAACGATAATACTGTATTAACCTGCGATCATAATGGTGTGTATGTACTGAATTTTTATAACAACAATTTTACAGTGAATTTTATTTTTCAAAATTATTCTGAAAGCCGTTCTTTTAAAACTATAGGAAATGTTAAGTATGCAACCGTCAATAACGGAAATATATATGTTTTATCTGATAACAATGGTAATATAATTATAAATAAATATATGTACAGTAGTGATTCTCTTTATAACTATAATTTTGGAAATCTCAAAATAAATAGCAATTATAAATTTTATGTGGCAAGAGATAGAGTTTATTTTGCAGAAAATAATGATAGCAGTACTTTTAAATGCTATAGCATATTTGGCGAAATGCTATATTCGTTTAATATGCGTAATGTTACTGACTATAGAATGGATTATGGAGGGGATAATTTATATATTTTTTCACAGGACAATATTTATTCTCTTAATACCAGTGATAATTATCAACCTTCGCATATTTTACAAACAGATGTACTGTTTGCCGGAGTTTTCATATGTGATAATGTTGTTTTTGATAGCAAAGGTAGTATTGTAGACCTTGATAACCGAACTTTGATAAAAACTAATATTGTTAATGATAAAATAAATGTAGGAGTAATAAACAAGTATTATTTTAAGTACAATAATGGTAATATTTATGGTTATACATTAGCTGGTCAAAGTGAATTGCTTTATAAAACAGGTTTTAAATGTAAAGCACAAATGCTCAGTTATAATGAAAGCCTTTATGTTCTCACAGAATATGGAAATCTGCTTACAGTTGGTGCTGAAGAACTTTCGTATCCTAAAACAGACAATGAACAAAATTCTGTTGATAATAAAAATGACACGAATTCCCCGAATAACAACAGTACCTATCAAAATAACAATGCCGATAATACTCAAAATAATAATGGTCAGCAGGGGGGAGCAGAATTCTCTATCAACGGCTATTATGTTGATTCTATGAAAAATGTTATTTGGAATATTCCGTCAGGTACTACAATAGCTAACTTTAAAAATAATCTTACATTTGATGGGTATACACTAGAATTTTATAATAAGGAAAACGTCAAGAAAACAAGTGGAAAACTTGGCACAGACTTTATTATGATTGTCAAAAACAATGATGTTGAATATAAAAGGTATACTATATCAGTAACAGGAGACTTAACAGGAGAGGGCAGTATCAGCAGTAATGATGCAAAATTATTGAGCAGATATATAATGGAAGATACCTCGCTTTTAAACTTTACAAATGCACAATATGCTGCAGCTGATGTTAATGGTGATGGTGTAATTAATGGAGTTGACATTCTTAAAATTGCAAAAAATAATCTGTAACCACCTGACGAAAAATGAGTATTATGTAGTAAGACAACACCGCAAAGTTTTAATTTTTAACAAATTGACGACGGTGGGGTGCTTTCGAATATAACGGGTGGTGAGAGTGTATGCGACGTTCCAGAAAAAGTAGTTGCAATGGAGCCTTGCTGTTTGGTATAGGATTACTTATTGGAACATTGTTACCTTGCAGATGGGTTGTGGTAATTGCGGCAATTTTGATTTGCATACTTTCATTATTCGCAAATAAGTAATAACGGAGGGTTTGATATGAAGTTTATCGTTATTGACAATCCTAAAGTATGG
>JAXJXA010000243.1:0-1708 GCA_036307745.1 Acutalibacteraceae bacterium
TTGTTCAGTACAAAATCTGCTCGAAAATCTTTTACCGATTTTAAACGGTGTTTAGTATAAGACAGTTAATTCTTCTCACTAACCATATTCAAAAAATATTTATGTATAGATAAATTTTCTGTAAGCTCGGGATGAAATGCAGTAGCAAGAAATCTTCCCTGTCTTGCAGCAACAATTCTATCATTCACAACGGAAAGCACATCAACATTTTCTGACACATCAGAAATATATGGGGCACGGATAAAAACCATTGGTACTTCTCCAACACCCTTAAAATTAGCTACTGTACTAAAACTTCCTAACTGTCTGCCATAAGCATTACGCTTTGCAGTACATTCCATTAGTCCAAGAGGAACAGCTTTTGGATCTCCTGTTTCTGACGACATTAAAATAAGACCTGCACAGGTACCAAAAACAGGTAAATCTTCATTTATTATTCTGAGTAATTCATCACGCATTTCAAGCTCTCTTAACAGCTTACTGATTACAGTACTTTCACCACCTGGAATAATAAGACCGTCAAAATTCTGTTCTAAATCTTTACGTTGACGTATCTCTACCCCTTCAGCATCAAGCAAATTAAGCATTTTAATATGCTCTTCAAAGGCACCTTGCAATGCAAGAACTCCAATTTTCATTTTTCTTTCCACAGTTTAATGTCCCCTTATATTATTGACCACGCTCTTCCATAATAATCTTAATCTCATTTTCATTAATTCCTACCATAGCCTCACCAAGGTCCTCAGAAAGTTCAGCAAGCATTTTAGGGTCATTATAATTTGTAACAGCCTTTACAATAGCAGCAGCTCTCTTTTTAGGATCTCCAGATTTAAATATGCCTGAACCTACAAACACACCTTCGGCACCCAACTGCATCATAAGTGCAGCGTCAGCAGGTGTTGCTACACCACCTGCTGCAAAATTTACAACAGGTAATTTACCGTTTTCGTGAACATACTTTATTAGTTCAATAGGTACTCTGTATTCTTTTGCAGCTTCATAAAGTTCATCTTCACGCAAAGACTGTACTCTACGCATTTCAGCGTTAATTTTTCTCATATGTCTTACCGCCTGAACAACATCACCTGTACCTGGTTCTCCTTTAGTTCTTATCATAGAAGCACCCTCAGCAATTCTTCTTAGTGCCTCACCTAAATCTCTTGCACCACAAACAAAAGGTACATCAAACTTTGTTTTATCAACATGATACAGATCATCAGCTGGTGAAAGAACCTCGCTCTCATCAATATAATCAATTTCAATAGCTTGTAAAATTTGTGCTTCTGCAACATGACCGATTCTACACTTAGCCATAACAGGAATGGATACTGCTTCCTGAATCCCTTTAATCATTTTAGGATCGCTCATTCTTGAAACACCGCCCGCTGCACGAATATCTGCAGGAATTCTTTCAAGTGCCATAACAGCACAAGCACCAGCCTCTTCAGCAATTTTCGCCTGTTCAGGTGTAGTAACGTCCATAATAACTCCACCCTTTAGCATCTGTGCTAAATTTTTATTCAAACCATATCTTTCACTCATTTTTATAACCTCTTTCAAAATAAAATTATATTTTATTAAATTCCATTTGTTGGAATAAAAAAATAATATCACAAACTGTACACTTTAAAACATACAATTATAAAAATAATTTAAAGGACAATTTCATCATAAAACTTATACTAATCTTCATTTAAACACTGGAAAA
>JAXJXA010000244.1:0-18166 GCA_036307745.1 Acutalibacteraceae bacterium
ATGGTTTTACACTTGGTAATTATCTCATGGCTTATGTCAATGTTTAATTCTTTTGATAGCAATTCAAGTAGTTGATATGCCTGTACGGATTCACCACCCAAACTTGCAAATGTATCATTAATAGATATTTCAGAATACTTCATATTCAAAACGTTAGCCCAACATTTTGCAACTATAATCTCCATATCTGTTTGAGCATATAAAGTTTCTGCTTTGTTGCTTACAGTACCTACTATATCTTGCAACTTAGAGAGTATTTCATCATACATTCCTCCCTCATACTGCATTTTTAATAAAAAACGCTGTACCTTTCCACTTGCAGTTTTAGGAACTTGCTGTATAGGAATTACTAATCTAACCTTTAGTCCAAAATGATCACTTATTGTTTCTGTAGCTTTGCAATAAATTTTTGAGAATTCTTCTATTTCATCCTTATGTTCAATAAAAACAGCTAATGCTTCCTGCTGTCCATCCATAACACCAACAGCTACAACACAGCCTTTTGGAATGCCTGTACTGGAACAAACAACATCTTCAACATCTGTTAAAAGGTAATTCACACCACGAATTATGGCTATATCCTTTTTTCTGCCAACAATAAACAAATTACCTCCGGAAAGGTATCCTAAATCGCCAGTAGATAACCAACCATCCTTTACCTTTTCCTCAAAACTTCCAGGTTCATTATAGTATCCCTGAAAAACACCTTTTCCTGATGCTTGTATTTCTCCAATGCAATTTTCATCGACAATTTCTCCATCATCATTCACCACACGCACATTAACTTCTCTTATAGGAATACCATTTCCGGTAAATGACATACAATCTGGACTGTTCAGATCGTCGATTTCAATAGCTTTATTGCTACTCAATAAACTATTTCTTGAGATATACTGTACAATAGGTCCACTTTGTTTTTCTGTAACAGAAATTACCAGTGTTGATTCTGACATTCCGTATCCAGGTCTTATAAGTTTTCTCTCAATACCACACTTACCAAATTTATCTACAAATCTTGTAATAGTTTTATCAGAAATATTTTCTGCACCTGCAAAAATTGCTTTTAATGACGAAAGATCAAGTTCTTTCAATGCTTCTTCAGGAATCTGATTAATCATCCATTCAAGACCAAAATTATTAATTGCAAACCAGGCACCCTTATGTTCAGCTATCTTTTTTAAAAATATTAATGGATTTCTCAGAAAGGTTGGAGGTGTCATAAAGTACCCATTATTTAATAAAACCATAGCGATTACCAATGGAGCAAATAGTCCTAAATTATGGGTATGAGGTAACCATGAAAACACTGAATCTTCTTCACCCAATGCAATTAATTCGGCAGTTGCTATACTTGATTTAACTATATTTTTATGGGTAAGCAAAGCACCGTGTGGTTGTCCTGTGGTTCCTGATGAAAACTGAATATATATGCAGTCATCTTCATTCTGCTCTTTGCAAACCCCTAATGAATCCGATTGCAAATCTTCAATAACAAAATATTTAAAGTTATTTGCAATTTTTTCAACTTCTTGACAATATGGTGTATGAGCCTTTTGAGTAACTAAAATTGGCATATCTAGTTGTTCGAGCTGTCTTACAAAAACATTTAAAACTTCAGCATTCGCTTGCCAAGAAGCAGGCTGATTAATAGATGAAATTATAATTCCTCCATACATACAAGCCCAAAACATTAGATGAAATAGTCTAGGTTCATCTACCTCAACAGCCAATACATCACCGGCTTTTACTCCTCTTTCTTGTAGAGCAGCCAAATACATTAAAGATGTTTTTTTCATATCAGCATATGATAAGAAAATTTCCTCCCCGGAGGGTGCGATATAAGTCACACCCTTTTCAGGATAATTTTCAACCAAAAAATCTAAAATATCTGTAACCAGTTTATAATTTCTATCTGTAGCCAAGGAAATTTTTGCACCATACTGAATTGCTTTTTTACTCATAATAAAATCTTCCTTTATATTTTTGTTTTTTCAAGAAAAATCACATTGAATATTTTCTTTAATTAAAATATTCCTGATATTTTCTTCATTAATTCCATTAACACATTCAATAGTTATATTCAGCAACTTATCGTTATAATTAACAGCAATAGCCATTCTTGATAGTGCATCGTCACTTACTTCACTATTGTCCGTCCTTTCAAATAATTCATACTCTTCATCAGATATAAAGCCTTGGAAATTATACAATATCACGTTTTGTATTCCATCTGCCTTTAAATATTTTCCAAAATATTTTTCAATATCGGCATAACGAGATATACATACTGGATTATTTGTCAAATTCAAGAAATTAATTGAATTTTCACTGCAATATCTAATCAAAGTAGATATATTCTTTTCAATATTATCAGTTTTATCATTTATAACAACCGGTATAACATCTAAAAATTCACCAACACAATCATAAAATTGCTTTCCGTTATATTCTCTACCATAGTCAACAACCGCTATCGGCAATTCTTCCTGACAATAATATTCTTCCAAAACTTTAGCAACTACCTTGTATGAGTATGACCATACATCTTCTGTAAAACTGGTAATTGATATTCTTATCTTTACCTCTCTTTTTTCACCTCCATATTGAATCATTTTATTTACAACGGAATTATTTAATTCACTCCAATGTTCCAATCCAAATGTTTTAACTACATTTTTTTCATCAATTACGTTAGAACTTTCTTTCAAAATATCTACATATTCCTTATATGAAGGAATATTTTTATCTTGTAACATATTCAAAGAATTCAACGACAAAATTTGCCTTTTTAAGATTTCTGCACTCATTCCGTCAAAGATAGAATGATTAAAGCACCAAATTATCTGAACCTTATCAACAGCAATCTTAAGAACCGCAAGTCTCCATAACAACTGAGATGTATCATATTTAGAGTGCATCAATAACTGGAACGTATTTTTAACAATAGCCTCCCTGGTCTGTTCATCATAATCAGTAATATCATAGTAAGATATACTTTGTTTTATTAGACTATACAGTCCATCAATGTTATGTTCTCTCCATCTATAACCATTTTCATTTGCTGAACAATGCAATAACTGATGAGTGGTAATTAAACCAGCCAATGTATTCTTTACTTTCCTTTCAACATCAGTAGCATTTACACAAATTGTAAACCCGCTTTGATTTGACTTTGCATTCATATGTGCAACTTGTACCGCAGCCATATCAAACTCTCTGACAATCTCATTATCAAGAATAACTTGGGACAGAATGAAAGTCGATTTATATATACAATTAGAAACGGATGCTATTCTTTCACTGTTCAAATTGACTGTCCCCAACTCAACTTCATTAACTTCATCTTTTTCAGCACCAAACACTGAAGTTACTTGTTCCAATCTAGCTATTTCTTCAACAGTAGGATTCTGGAAAATATCATTAACCATCAGTTCAATACCCATTTCACGCATTTTCTGGGTAAATACAATAGCTTTTATGGATTGTCCACCTGAAAGGAAGAAATTATCTTTTACTCCCATTTCAGAATTATCTAACACTTCTCTCATAGTAGTTAAAACAATTTTTTCAGCCTCATTTTTAATTTCATCGTTTTTATTGTCAATAACTACTTTTTCTTCCTTGATGTCTGGTAAAGCCTTTCTGTCAACTTTACCATTAGATGTGATTGGAAATTCATTCATCATCATCATCTTTGACGGCACCATATATTCAGGAACCTGTTTTTTCAGCATTTTTCTTACATAATCAGGTGTTATATTGGCGTGTTCTCTATCAATAACAGTATAATAAGCCGCTACATACAAACTGCCTGTGCTATCCTTTTTAGCAACTGCAACAGCATTTTTAACACCATTAATCAATGCAATTTTGTTTTCAATTTCTCCCAGTTCAACTCTAAAGCCTCTTAACTTAATCTGGAAATCTATACGACCTAAGTAAATAATATTGCCGTCACTCAGCATCATAACTCTATCGCCTGTTCGATATACTCTTTCATTATTAAGATAAATAAATTTATCCTTCATAATGTCTTCTCTGTTGAGATAACCTTTGGCAAGACCGGCACCTCCGACACATAGTTCACCTGCTATATTAGGTGGAAGAATATTACCCAATTCATCTACTACATACAGTGTTGTGTTTGAAACAGCCTTTCCTATAGGAACGCTATCCCATCTATCATCTATACTGTCAATTTCGTAATAAGTTGAACATACTGTAGCTTCTGTTGGACCATATAGATTAACCAAATGTCCGGAACCAACATATTCAAATGCTTTCTTTATGTGATTTAATGATAATGCCTCTCCACCAATATATATTTTTTCAAGATTTTTTAATACTGATGCATCATAGTCAACTAACATATTGAAAATAGCTGTTACTATCAACGCTTTTGTAATTCTCTGGGTTTTTATTATTTCTGCTAACTTAGGCATCTCTATAGAAACTTCTCTTGGCACCATTACTAAACAAGCTCCATTTAATAGTGCTGCAAATATATCAAATACAGATGCATCGAAAGTATAATTAGCTAATTGTAAAACTTTATCTGTATGATTAACAGACAAATAATTTGTATTAACTACTGTTCTAATAATTCCCTTATGACAAATTACAGTACCCTTAGGTTTTCCAGTCGAACCCGATGTATATATGATATATGACTCATCATCGCCACAAAGTTTACAAGGTGTAACCGAACAAGATATACTACTTTCTGTATTTCCCTGTAACATTTCTTCATTCAATATTAACTTATTTTGGAAATCAGAAATCAGATTTTCACATTCAGATTGTGTTATTACTGCACTGGCATTGCTATCATCAAGCATAAATTCAATACGTTCCTTGGGATACTCACAATCAATAGGAACATAAACAGCACCACATTTTAAAATTGCAAATATAGAAATTATTTGTAATGGACCTCTTTCTAATAGTATTGCAACCTTATCTTTATATTTTACCCCTGCATTACACAACATCTGAGAAAGTACATTAACCATACTATTGAACTGTGCATATGTATAATTTTTATCGTTCCATACAAGAGCTATATTATCGGGAGCAATACTTACATTTTCTTCAAAAATTGAAACCACATTTTTCAATACAGGCGAATCCGTTTCTGTATCATTCAACGAATTCATTAATTCAATATCCTTAGAAGACACAATAGAAATTTGTTTCAATTTTTCATTATTATTGCATACAATACTTTCAAGAAGATATATAAAGCGTTCACCTAACAACTTAATTTTATTGCCATCAAACAAACCCGCTGCATATTCAATATCCATTGAATATTTATTGTCATTCTCAATGATAGTTAATGTTAAATCGTATTTTGTTGATATATCATCAGACATATATGGCTTTAGTTTTAGTCCTTCAATTCCAAATTCATCTGTACCCATATTGACATAGTTAATAACAATATCAAACATAGGACTATTTTGCAAGTTAGTTTTAACATTTAAAGCTTCTATTAACATTTCAAACTGACAATCCTGAGCCTCAAATGCACTAACCATCTTATCTTTAATATATTGTAAATACTCTTCAATATTAAGGGATTCATCAATTTGTGTTCTTATAGGAAGAATATTTACAAACATTCCTACAATATCATTTAATTCGCTTGTTCTTCGTCCTGCTACAGCTGTACCAACCACTATATCTTTTTTAGCAGTATATTTCCACAACAATATATTTAAAGTTGCCATCATAAGCATATACGGAGTTATATGTTGTTGCTTTGAAAATTCGCTAACCTTTTTACAGCAGTTATCATTCATTGAAAAATGAAGTATTTTTCCGCTATTTGTGGTAAGCTGATTTCTTGGATAATCTGTAGGGAAATCTAATGTAGGAATCTCATCTTCAAATTCTTTCTTCCAGTAATTAAGCTGTTTATCAATTTGTCCACTTCTTAACATTTCATTCTGCCATGCTGCAAAATCTATGTATCTTATCTTTCTTTCTGGTAGTGCTTTTCCGGAGTATATCATAGAAAATTCTTTCATTAATATATCTATTGAACTTTGATCAGATATTATATGATGCATATCTATTATCAAATAATGCTCATTATCATTAACACTTATAAAATCTACGTGTATAAGCGGTGCAACTCCAAGATTAAAAGGCTTGATAGATTTAGTTATTTCATTATTTATATCAGCACTATCTGCATTTCTGAATTTAACAAACGGAATAATTTCATCACTTACAAATTGAACGACCTCTTCACCAACTATTCCAAATGAAGTTCTGAAGGATTCATGACGTTTTGCAAGTGCCATAAATGATTTTTCCAGACGTTCTTTATCTAGTTTTCCTTCTACACAATATACAGAAGCTAGATTATATGACAAATCATCCTTTGCAAGTTGATTCACTGCATACATACGTTTTTGTGCTGAAGATGTTTCATAGTAAGGCTTCTTAGCTACTACAGCAATCTTCATATCTGTATCCGGTAAACTGCTTTCCAGATTATCCAACAGCCATTGTAAAATCTTACCATACTGCATATTATTGAATATTTCTGAAACCTGCATATTAATATTCAATTTTTTCTTTATCAATGATGTCATCAAAACTGCATTTAGTGAATCACCGCCTAAATCAAAGAAATCATCTGTATATTCAGGATTATCTGCACCAAGAACTTCAAACCATATTTTATTGAATTCTTCTTTTACAGTGTCTTCATTTATTATAATATTAGACAAACTGTCGGTTTCACTTACATTTGTTTCAAAAGCATCGGACAAAACAACATCGCTGTCATATTTTACTCTGTCAAAAACATAACCTGGAAGTGACAATTTTGCTCTTACAGTATCACCATAAAAAGCATTCCAATCAATTTTTACACCTTGTATCCAAATCAAACCAATTAAATTACAAAGTTTTTCAGCAGAAATACTTTCACCAATATTTTCAATATCAAGTACAGAGAAATTATCAGAGAATGTAGCATCATCAACTACTTCAACAGTTGAATCTGACTCTTGATTTTTAATAAAATCTTCTATTAAAGTTTTCTTTGTATTATTACGAATGATGTTTATTGCATCTTCAAGAGAAATTCTTTCTGTCAATACATTGCCACACAATTTTCCAGTATATTCACCACATATAACATCAGGTCTAACACCAAGCCTACACAGTAAACTTGATATAGAGTAAAGTACAGCAAAAATGGCCAAATTTTTCTCGCAAGAATTCTCGCACTTTTCTCCCTTTAAAATGTTTTCCACATCAATACGTTCATTATATCTTAATTTATCAAGTACTTGTTCTAAATATCTATTAAACAAAATACAGAAACCGTTATCAGTATTATCATACAAATCATCATCAATCAAAATCAATAATTCAGGTAATCGTAATACCAGTTCTTCTCCTTCGTTCAATAAATTATCCTGTATTTCACACAAAGTAACGTTACTGTAATCGTTCATAATCTGATCGCCATTTACAACGTAAGCCTTACGATAATCAAAATTACTACGACCAAACTGCAATGTATAAGCTGCATCTGACAAATTAATATTATTGTTCTCTATATAATCCAATACTTTCTTTGAAGTATTCTCTAATGCCTCAACACTTTTAGCAGAGAATACAAGAATATTTATATCTGAGGCTTTTCCACTCTTTTGCTCTATCTTGGACTCTTCAAGTATTACATGAGCATTAGTTCCTCCAATACCAAATGCACTAACAGCTGAATGGGCTGTTTCAACATCTTTTATGGGTTTTGGTGTTTTAGTTATATAAAATGGGCTATCACTGATATTTATTCTTGGATTTATACCATTGAAATTAATCATAGGAGGTATAACACGATTTTTTACAACTTGAACTGCTTTTATAAAACCTGCTACACCCGCTGCTGCATCCAAATGTCCTATATTTGCCTTTATTGAACCAATAGAACAATAATTTCTCTCAGTAGTATTCCAGGCTTTACTTAATGCCTCTATCTCTATTGGATCTCCTAATTCTGTACCTGTACCATGAGCTTCAACATATTGAATATCAGTAGGAGAAATATCAGCTCTGTTCAAAGCTCTGCGTATTACATCTTTTTCTCCTGCAATACTTGGTGCAGTATACCCTATTTTATCTATTCCATCATTATTGATTGCAGAACCTTTTATTATAGCATATATATGATCATTGTCTTCAATAGCTTTGGATAATCTTTTTAATACAACAACAGCACAACCATTTCCAGACACTGTACCTGATGAATCCTTTGAGAACGGTCTACAATGACCATCTTTTGAATAAATCATTCCTTCGTGCCATGCATATCCTTCTTTTCTAGGATATGAAATTGAAACACCACCGGCAACTGCTATATCAGATTCGTTAGATAACAGATATTTTACAGCCTGATGTATAGCAACCAAAGAAGTAGAACACGCTGTTTGTACATTCATACTAGGACCTTTCAGATTCAGTTTATATGACACTTTAGTAGTAAGGAAATCCTTATCGTTCATTGTCATAGCATCAAAGGCACTCAGTGTATCATTCCTCTTATCAAAAAACTTCATCATCCATGGAACATTTGAGCCACTTCCTGCAAACAAACCAATCTTTCCAGGATAACTGTATGAGTCATATCCAGCATCTTCCAAAGCATTCCATACACACATATGCAATAATCTAATCTGCGGATCCATTGAATTTGCTTCCTTTTGAGAATAACCAAAGAAGTTAGCATCAAAGTATTCAACATCTTCAAGGTAACCCTTCGCATTTACATAATTTTCATCTTTAAATTCTTCTTCACTTATTCCTGATTTCAGAAGTTCTTCATTTGTAAATGAGATTATAGATTCTTTTCCTTGAACTATATTCTCCCATAAAGCATCAACATTTTCTGCACCTGGGAACCGTCCGTACATTCCAATAACAGCTATATCATCATCAGCATCATCGCCTTTGCTATCCACTTCCAGCAATTCATTGTCACTTTCAAGATTAAATGACTTCGCCAACGATTCAATGGTAGGATTTTCAAAAAGTTGCATTAAAGGAATCGTTTCTCCCAGTAACTCATTAAGTTTATTATTTACCAGCATTAAACCATAGGAGTTACCGCCAATATCAAAGAAATTATCTTTTAACGAAATATTCCTTACATTTAAAACTTCCTGCCAGATTTCTCTTATTTCATTTTCAATACGAGTAGCTTTGTTCTTACTCTTCAAAGTACTTTTCTCTGTTAAATTACTGATATTCTCGAACTTCAATGCTTTTTTATTAACTTTGCCATTAGGTAATAGTGGCATAGCATCAAGATGTTTAAAATAAGAAGGAATCATATAAACAGGTAATTTACTACTTATCCACTGTTTTAATTCATTCTCAAACTCAGAACCGGATCTTCCGCTGTAGAATAGTCCCAACTGGGTATTTCCGTTATCGTTGGTAAATGTCTGTGCTACCGCATAAGATACACCTTCAAGTAGCATTGCAACTCTTTCTATTTCTCCCAACTCAACACGATAACCTCTAATCTTAACTTGAGTATCAAGACGACCTAGCAGTTCCACCTCACCATTTGACATCAATTTTGCCAAATCTCCTGTTTTATATACCTTAATAGGTTCAGTAAGGTTTAGAACAATAAATTTATTTTCGGTTTCTTCTGGTTTATTTAAATATCCTCTACTTAATCCTCGTCCTGCAATACAAAGTTCACCAGGCACACCTACAGGCTGAATCTGATTGTTTTTATCAATCACAAACACCTGTGTATTTGCAACGGGTTCTCCTATATTGACCTCAGTCGCAGTAGTAAGTTCCTTTACTGTAGCTGTTATGGTTGTTTCAGTTGGACCATACATATTAAAGAGTCTGGCGTTAGTATTCTTCTGCAAATATTGTGCCAATGCAAGTGGATAACTTTCGCCACCACCAACAATCACTCTAAGCATTGGAAGAACTTTTTTAAAATTATTATTTTCCACCATAGCTCTCAGTCGTGAAACAGGTGCTTGCAAGTGCGTTACATTAAATTTCAACATTTTTTCACTCAACATATTGGAATCTAACTGCTCTTGCTCATTTGCCATATAAACTGAAGCACCACTACACAAAGGTATGATTGTCTCAAAACCAAAAATATCGAAAGATGGTGTTGCTATACACGCAATTCTATCAGTTTCTGATTTGAATATTTCCCTGTTCATATGGTCATATACCAGGTTTATTACACCTTCTTGTTTAACCATAACACCTTTAGGCATACCTGTTGAACCAGAGGTAAATATAGCATATGCAAGACTTTCTCTGTTTCCTACTCTCGATGGATTTACAAACTTATTATCATTCTCTGATAATTCATCAAAATAAATTACATTCGGCAAATCTTCAGCCAATTCCTGATGTATTCTGTCACAAACTACAACTGACATATCACATTGTGAAATCATATAGTCTATTCTATCCTTAGGATATTTAGGATCCAACGCAACATATGCACCGCCAGCCTTTAGTATCGCCAAAATTGCTATAATCAGATACTCATTTCTGGAAGGGATTATTCCAACAAATTTATCTGTTGTTATTCCACGCTCCTTTAAATTCCATGCCAATATATTAGCTTTTTCATTTATTTGTTCATAAGTAAATTCCGTTCCATCATCTGTTATCAATGCAACTTTTTCAGGTGTCAACGCTGCATTGCTTTCAAACATTTCACTAATTAATATATCATCATCTATATCAAGTTTAGTTTTTTCAAATTGACTTAATAGAATTTCTTTATCTATATCTGAGACAATATCTATTTCATCAATTCTTATTTCATCATTTTTTACAATCTGCTCTAAAATTTTCACATACTGAGCAGTCATTCTCTTAATGGTATCTTCTTTAAATAAACTTGTTGAATAATCAATATAAAAATCTATATTATCGTTGTTATCCTCATTACAAGTTAAAAGTAAATCTACTGATGCAGCTTTGTTTGAAATTTCATAAGGTACAAATTTAATTCCTTCTACTTCCAGATCATATAATGTCATATTATGATAGTCAAAAGATACATCAAAAACTGCACTTCTGTTAAGTTCTCTTCGCACATTCATTTTTTCTACCAGTGCATCAAACTGGTAATCCTGATTTTTAAGTGCTTCCAGAGTTCTTTCCTTTAATTCAACAATAAAATCAGAATATTTTTTGTCAGCAACAGGATAATTTCTCAGTGCAAGCATATTTACAAACATACCTACTGTTTCACGAATATCATCTTGTGTTCTTCCCGATACTGGGGTACCCACTATAATATCATCCTGGCCTGTATATTTTTCCAGTAAAATATACCATGCACTCAGCATAATCATAAAATTAGTAGCAGAATATTTCTTTGCCAGAGCTTTAAGATTTTGATTCAAACTTTCATCAATAGTACATTCAACTCTGTCACCTGCAAAATCTGAAACAGCCGGTCTTTCATAATCGGTAGGAAGTTCCAAAACAGGAAGCTCTCCACTCAAATGATTCAACCAGAATTCCTCTTGCTGTTTCATTCTGTCTGTATTTAGATTTCTGTTTTGCCACAAAGCAAAGTCTTTGTATTGTATATTTAGAGGAGGTAAATCTCCAAAATATAATGTATTAAAATCACGAGTAAGAATTTCAACAGCTGTACCATCTGCAATAATATGATGAACATCAAAAAGCAACAGCTGTCTTTGTTCTCCTATATCCACTAGATTAAACCTGAATAATGGTGCTTTTGCCAGATCAAATGGTTTAACAAAATCATTAATCAGTCTATTTAAATCATCATCTGTTTCGCATACCGCCTCTGTAAAAGTAGCCGGAAGATTTTCGATATCATTTATTATCTGTACACATTCACCATCTATCATTTCAAATGAAGTTCTCAATGATTCATGTCTTTCTACCAGCTTTTTCACAGCAGTAAGAACCTTATCTTTTTGAAGTTTTCCTTCTATAAAGGTCGCAGACGGAAGATTGTATGTCAAAGCATCTCTATCCATAAGATAGAATGTATACATTCGCTTTTGTGCCGGTGACAATGCGTAATAATCAGACTTTGGTGCAACTGTAATTGAATAAAAAGGATCTGAAAAATCATTATTTTCAAATATATAATTTGCAAGCTGCTTAGGAGTAGTATTGGCAAATACATTTTGTACATCCAATTTAATGCCCAAATTACTTCTCAATACAGAAGCTAGACTAACTGCCTTTAGCGAATCTCCTCCTATAGCAAAGAAATCTTCATTCAAATCAACAGTATCAAAACCAAATACTTCTTTATAAGCATCTATAACATACTTTTCAGCTACCGTTTGATCTGAAATTTCTTCAACTCTGGACACAATATCAACATTTTCATCATCAAAAATATTGTTGCTAGCCTTACTATAATTATTATCATTTGTAATTTTTATCGGATAGCTAATCTTGTCAAAAACATATGTTGGAATTGATACACGTTTTCTGATATTATCAGATTCTAGTTTCAATAAATCTAAAGATACGTTCTCACACCATAATTTACCTATCTTATCATAGAAATATCTAATATCATTTTCGTCTTCTTTAATATGTCTAATTAAGTTAACAAAAGTATGCCCAGTCTTCTTCAAACTATGCTGTGCAGCAAAAGAAGAAAGAGTTTTTCCTGCACCAATCTCAATACCGATACATTCATTATCCTCTAAAATTACACTTAAATCCTTTTCAAACAAAACCTTATTGTTAATATGTTTTGCCCAATAATGCGGATTTATAATTTCTTCATTAGAGATATAATCACCATTTACATTAGATATTATAGGGTAAGCAGGTACATTAAATTGAATATTTTCCAGTACTTTCTCAAATTCATCCGCAGCTTTATACATCATTGGTGTATGGAAAGCATGAGATGTTCTTATAATACTGCTTTTAATTTCAACTTCACTTAATTTTTCTCTCAGTTCAATAATTTCTTTTTTAATGCCACCTATTACACATTTGTTTGAAGTATTACATAAAGCCACCCATGTATTTTCTGTAAGATACTTGCTGATATCTGATGCATCAGCCATTACAGCTAACATACTTCCAGGCTTTTGTGCTTGCATTAAATCTCCACGTGAACGAACAACCTTAACGGCATTTTCCAATGACCAAACACCTGCAATAGTAGCAGCTACTACTTCGCCTATACTATGTCCCAAAAGTGCAGCTGGTTTTAATCCCAACTTAAGCATAATGCTCGCCAAAGTATATTCAGTTACAAATAACGCAAATTGGCTATACTTTGTTTGATTAATTGTTTCAGGTGATGTATCACCAAACAACACTTCAAAAAATTCATTTCTTTCATTTTCTGGCAAATAATTAAATATCGTATCAACTGTATTTTTATATTCTCTGCATATCCATAATTGGGGGTTACCATAATACAAGTCTTTTCCCATTCCCTGATACTGGCTACCTTGACCAGAGAACATAAAATAAACTTTTTTATCCTGATTTACAACAGAAAACGGCTTTAATACTGCATCTTTAATGATATTATCAACATTATTGCGTACTGAGTTATCTATTACAACAGACTTTCTATAATCAAATTTTTTTCTTCCAACCTGCAAAGTCCAAGCAACATCTGAAATATTTATGTCAGGGTTATTTGCTATGAACGAAAGAGTTCTTTCGATTCCATTATTCAAGGCACTTTCAGACTTAGCAGAAAATGCTAAAAGATTATATTCACTTTCAGGAGTACTTTTTCTTCCTTCAGGTGCTTCTTCCAAAACAAAATGTACGTTAGTACCACCAACACCAAATGAATTTATACCAGCACGCAAAGGAACATCAGGTTTTTCTTCACTTCTGTTCCAATTACAACCAACATTTTTTACAATAAACGGTGTGTTCGCAAAATTTACCTTTGGATTTGGTTCATCATAATTTACTGTAGCTGGTATAAATTTATTGTCCAAGCACAAGCTAACCTTCGCTAATCCTACTATACCTGCTGCTGTATCGGTATGCCCTACATTTCCTTTCAATGAGCCTAATGTACAATACTGTTTTTTATCTGTAGCAAAAGCTCTTGTAAGTGAAGTAACTTCGATAGGATCTCCTAATAATGTTCCTGTTCCGTGTGCTTCAATATATCCTACTGTTTCTGGATCTACTCCGGAATTACGATATGCCTCTCTGATAACCTCAACCTGTCCATCTTCACTGGGAGCAGTGTAACTTATCTTATTATTGCCATCATTATTTATAGCTGAACCCTTTATTACTGCATAAATATGGTCGCCACTCTCAAGAGCATCATCTAGCTTTTTCATAGCTACAAGTGCCATACCATTTGAGAATACAGTTCCTTTTGCCTTAGCATCAAATGGTCTACAATGACCATCCGGTGAAAACATCATTCCATCTTCATACATATAACCGCCATCATTTGGCAATTCTACTGTAATTCCTCCTGCAATAGCCATATCACATTCACCCATAAGCAATGACTGACAAGCAAGATGTGTTGTAACTAATGATGTAGAGCAACCAGTAAGTGTTGACATAGAAGGGCCTTTAAAATCAAATTTATATGAAAGACGTGTAGCCAAAAAGTGATTAGTACTCAGCGTATATGCCTGATATGTATCACTATAATTAACATTTCCAAACAAAGAATGTCTATACCATTCAAAATCATCCGAACCTCCCAGGAACACTCCGATTTTTCCATCGAAATTTTCTGGATCATATCCCGAGTCCTCTAAAACTTCCCAGGCACCTTTATATAAAAGTCTTAATTGAGGAGAGGTCATTTTAACTTCTCTTGGCGAAATATTAAAAAATTTAGAATCAAAATAATCCAGATCGCCAACGCTACCTTTAGCTTTTACAAAATTAGGCGAATTTAACAATCCTTCATCTACACCTAAATCTCTTAATTCATCGTCCGTGTAGAAACGTATTGTTTCTTTACCATTCTTAAGAACCTCCCAGAATTCTTTAACATTTTCTGCTCCAGGAACATCTACAGCAATACCTACAATGGCAATATCCGCTGATATATCATTTTCTGATTGCTTTTTAAACATTGATTCTCTGTCTATAATATCATCGTTGCATTGATTCAGCAAATAGTCCGAAAGCTTTCTTACTGTAGGTAATCTTAGTAAAACAGTAATCGGAAATGCCTTGTTAAGTTTATTCTGCAATCTATTATGAACTCTCATCAAATCTAAAGAACTACCACCGGTTTCAAAAAAGCTATCTTCCAACCCTACCTGTGTAACTCCAAGTACATCTTTCCATATATCTGCTATTAATTCTTCCATATTATTTTTAGGAATATCAATAGTTTCATCAATTACTTTTAGATAAGATTCATCTACGGTCAATTCTTTTCTGTTAACCTTACCACTGTTATTTAAAGGTAATTCTTTTTTATGTACAAAAAATTTCGGAATCATATATGCAGGTAATCTGTCAGTCAGAAATTCTCTTAGTTCAGATACATCTATTTCTTTTTCTGACATATAGTAAGCACATATTTTAGCGTCATCTGATTTTTTTGTTTTTATAACAGCTACTGTTTGCACAATGTCATTATGCTCACACATAGCATTTTCAATTTCTCCAAGTTCTATACGAACTCCGCCAACTTTTACCTGGAAATCAATTCTTCCAAGAAACTCTATTTCACCGTTAGGCAACCATCTAGCCAAATCACCTGTACGGTACATTTTTTTATACCAACTCTGAAGTTCATCAGTATAAAATGGATTATTCACAAACTTATCATTAGTAAGTTCTTCTCTGTTTAAATAACCTCTTGCTAAGCCCACACCACTAATACATAGTTCGCCGGGCATTCCTACAGGCAATAGCTTGTTATTTTCATCTACTATGTAACATTTGTATTCATTTAATGGCTTTCCTATAGACACATTAGCAACATCGCCAACACTTCTTATAGGATAATGTGTAGCCCACATAGTTGCCTCGGTTGGACCATATACATTTTCAAGATTAGCATCTATTCCTAAAGAAAAATATTTCTGTATTATGTCAGTTGTTACTGCTTCTCCTCCTACAAATATCCATTTAAGTGATTTAGCCTTTTTTAGATTCTGTTCATTATCGAATAATTCTAAAAACACTCTGAACATTGACGGAACAAAATTGATGTGTGTAATTTTGTTTTTATCTATAGCATCAAGAATTAATTCAGGACTTTTTTCTCCATCTTTGCCCAGTATACAAAGTTTACCTTTTCCTACTATCCAGCCATACAATTCTGTTCCGAATATATCAAATGTATATGTCGTTTTTAACAAATACACATCATCTTCCTTAAGAGGAAATCTTCTGTCAAGATCCAACACAGTGTTAATAACACTTTTATTTTCAATCATAACACCTTTAGGATTTCCTGTAGAACCTGACGTATATTCAACATATGCCAAATCATCAGGTGTTCTTTCGATATCAAGATTTGATATATCCCCTGTAAAACAATCACTACTATCTATATTAATAACATTATCAGTTAAACCATCAGGCCAAGGCAAATCGTTTTCAGTTATGATTGCGGAAAGATTTGTGTCCTCAACAATATATTTTTTTCGCAAATCAGGATAACTGTAATCAATTGGAACATATCCACAACCGGCTTTTAAAGTTGCAATAATAGCAACAACCAATTTTACAGAGCGTTCCATATGTATTCCAATTAAATCATTACTTCCAACCTTAATTGCAAGAATTCTTCTGGCAAGCTGATTTGCCATTTCATTAATTTGGGAATAAGTATACTCCACACCTTCATCTATAATACCAACTTGATTGGAATACTTATTTACCTTTGTCTCAAATACATCAGCTATATTCTGCGGTATATAATCAAAATATGAAGTGTCATTGGATTCCATCAGAATTTTCTTTTCGGCATCGACAAATAAATCCAAATCTTTAATATTTACATTAACATCAGAAACTATTGCCTCCAACAGACGTACAAATCTTTTCCCCATATAATCAATAGTTTCATCAGAAAACATTTCGGATTTATACTGAATTTTTATGCAAACTTCTTCTCCTACTTTCTGCATAATTACCATCATATTTCCGGGAAATGTTACATAATCACTTTCGTATATTCCTTCAATTTCTTCTGCCTGCTTTTCGTATGTATCACATATAAATGTAATATCAAATACTGATGGTGCTCCCATAGATTGCAGCAACGCACTATCATTTGCAATCATATTATTGGGATAACCAATATTTCTGTACGCTTCAAAAACATCTGTAGAAGATTGCTTTAAAATATCTGTAAAACTATTAATATCTTCAACCGAAAAACGCAGTGGTAATGTATAGATATAACAACCTACAGAAGACTCTGATTCAAAGCTTGGTCTATATGAAAAAGAAGATGAAATAACAACATCTTTACTATTGGCATATTTAGCCATAATAACACTAAATGCACCAAGAAACAGCATAAAAGTAGAAATTTCCTGTTCCTGAGCAAGTTGTTCCAAACTTTGATACAATGATTTATCTATAGAAAAACGTTGTTCTTTTCCTACCCCATTATTACTTTCTCTTGCAGAATAATCATTTATCAACTCTAAAGCACTTACACCATTCAGTTTTTCTTTCCAATATTCTTTTTGTTTATTATAAAAACCATTATTTAATTTCTTATTTTCATTATTTAAGAATTTAAAATAACCATCATTCCTTTTTATTTCAAACCATTCACCCTTAGAAAGTTTATGATAGTATTTAAAAAGTTCTCTTATAAATATTTCAACCGAAACACCATCTGCTATGATATGGTGCATACAAATCACAAGTATTTGTTCTCCACTATTTTTTTTCAGCAATGTAACACCATATAAGGGAGCTTTGTCTAAATCGAATTCTATAAGCATTGCATCACGAACCAAAGTGTCAATTTTCTCTTCACGACACTCATCGATACAAATAAAATTAACTGGTACATCATCACAAGTTTCAAATGCCAATGTATCTCCAGTTATAACAACCCGACTTCTCAACGCTTCTTGTTCAGCAACAACTAATTCCAGAGCATTTAATAAAATGTCTTTATTTACGTTATTCACCTTAAGTG
>JAXJXA010000245.1:0-5900 GCA_036307745.1 Acutalibacteraceae bacterium
GGGGAGCTTTTGTGGGAGCGTGAATGCGATAGCCCAGAAGAGGTTATCGCAAGACAAATTAAACTTGATCTGTTTGATGTTTCTGCCGAGGATGTTAAAAAGACAATCATCGCATACGAGCCTGTATGGGCTATTGGTACAGGTAAAACAGCTACTGCTGACCAGGCTGAAGAAGTTTGTGCATTTATCCGTGCTACTCTTGCTAAACTTTACAGCAAAGAAGTTGCAGATGCTGTTACAATTCAGTACGGTGGCTCTATGAATGATGCTAACTGTGACGAGCTTCTAAGCAAAGAAAATGTAGACGGTGGTCTAATCGGCGGTGCTTCTCTTGTTGCAGAAAAATTTGCAACTATTGTAAAGGGTGCAAGCAAGTAATATTATCAATTAAAAAGTAAATATCTTTATACTAATCTTCACGGGACAAGCTATATTCACTTATCAGTCAAGATTGGTATATAAAAAAACGGAGTGATAACAATGACAAAAGAGCAGGTTGCTCAGAAGATTTATGAGCTTTCACATATTACAGGCGAGTTTTTGCTGAGATCAGGTCAGATTTCAAACGAGTATTTTGATAAATATCTTTTTGAGGCTAATCCTGAGGTTCTTGGCGAGATTGCAAAAATTATGTCTGACCTTATCCCTGAGGATACAGAGGTTATTGCAGGTCTTGAAATGGGCGGTATCCCTGTTGTTACAGCTATTTCTCTTAACACAGGTATGCAGGCTGCATTTGTAAGAAAAAAAGCTAAGGAGTACGGAACCTGTAAGCTGGCTGAGGGTGCTGACGTTGAAGGTAAAAGAGTTCTTATTATTGAGGACGTTGTTACAACAGGCGGTGCTATTATCGACGGTGTAAGAGAGCTGAGAAAGAAAGGTGCTATAGTTGATACTGTTCTTTGTGTAATTCAGAGAGCAGACAAGGCTACAGAGATTCTTGCAGCAGAGGATCTAAAACTTATCCCTGCATTTACTATGGACTACATTAAGGCTCAGGTTAAGGAGAACTAAAAAATGAAAAAACCTACAGTTTTAATTATTATGGACGGTTACGGTATTGCACCTGTTAGTGGTGGCAATGCTGTAACAACTGCAAATACACCTAATCTTGACAAGATTTTTGCTGAAAATCCTTACACTACTATTGGGGCATCAGGCTTGGCTGTTGGCTTGCCTGATGGACAAATGGGTAACAGTGAGGTTGGTCATACAAATATGGGTGCCGGCAGAATTGTGTATCAGGATTTGACAAGAATTACAAAGGCTATTGAGGACGGAGAATTCGAAAAGAATGAAGTTCTTCTTAACGCAATGGAAAACGTCAAGAAGAATAATACAGCTCTTCACATTATGGGCTTGTTATCTGACGGCGGTGTACACAGCTTTAACGGTCATCTGTATGCTTTGCTTGAAATGGCTAAAAAGCAGAACGTAGAAAAGGTATTTGTACACGCATTTATGGACGGCCGTGACGTACCTCCTTCAAGCGGTAAGGACTTTGTTTCTGACTGCGTTGCAAAAATGGAAGAAATTGGTATTGGTAAGATCGCCACAGTAGAAGGCAGATATTACGCAATGGATAGAGATACAAACTGGGATAGAGTAGAAAAAGCATATGCCGCTATGGTTTACGGTGAAGGTAACAAGGCTTGCTGTGCTGTAAAGGCTATGGAAAATTCATATGCTGAAGGAGTAACAGACGAGTTTGTTATTCCTACTGTTCTTGATGGTGCAGAGCCTATCAAGCAGAACGATTCAGTTGTATTTATCAATTTCCGTCCCGACAGAGCAAGAGAAATTACAAGAACATTTGTAGATCCTGAGTTCAATGGTTTTGAGAGAAAGAACGGAATGTTCCCTCTTACATTTGTGTGTATGACAGAGTACGATGCTACAATGCCTAATGTAGAAATTGCATTCAAAGCACAAGAGCTTAACAACACATTTGGTGAATATCTTGCCGCACAGGGTAAAACTCAGTTGAGAATTGCAGAAACAGAGAAGTATGCTCACGTAACATTCTTCTTTAACGGTGGTGTAGAGGCTCCTTATGAAGGTGAAGACAGAGTTCTGGTTGCTTCTCCAAAGGTTGCAACATATGACCTTCAGCCTGAGATGAGTGCTCCTGAAGTTTGTGAAAAGGTTGTTGACAGTATCAAAAGCGGTAAATATGACGCTATTATTCTTAACTTTGCAAACTGTGATATGGTTGGACATACAGGTGTATTTGAAGCAGCTGTAAAGGCTGTTGAAACTGTTGATGAATGTGTAGGCAAAGTTGTAGACGCTGTTAAGGAAATGAATGGTATTGCTGTTATTACAGCAGACCACGGTAATGCCGACAAGATGGTTGACACAGACGGCGAACCTTTTACAGCACACACAACAAACCTTGTTCCTCTTTGTGTAGTTGGCTATAACTGCAAGCTAAAACAAGAGGGTGGCAAGCTAGCTGACATTGCACCTACAATGTTACAGATGATGAATATCCCTCAACCAAAGGAAATGACAGGTGAAAGCCTTATTGAGGAATGATATAAAATTTTAATACTAGGGGTTGTTTGAAAAATCAAAAGTACTGTCTATTTTCAAACAACCTCTAAACTCTATTTAAAACTAGATAAGTTTTTAAATAGAGTACACCTGTAGCACAGGCTATACTGTGCTACGCACTGCACTTCATACTGCGTCCTCGAAAATCTTTTACCGATTTTAAATGGTGTTTAGTATAAAAAATATCTAGAATGAAATCAAATTTAAAGGCGGCTATTACCGAAAATCCGGTAATAGCCGCCTGCTTTTATACATTATGGAAGAACATATTTACTTTTGTATTCTTTGTATTCATCTTTAAATGTGCCAAAATCGTCACGTTTAAGTTCATTGAGATACTCGTGAGTTTCATAACTCTCTTCTTTAAGTTCTATCATACATACTGCAATATTTGAACAGTGATCTGATACTCTCTCAATTACTGTAAGCAAATCTGAGAATATAAATCCAAGCTCAATAGTACATTTTCCGTCACGCAAACGCCTGATATGTCTTAGCTTAAGTTCTTCAACTAATTTGTCGATAACCTGCTCAAGTGGTTCAATACGCTTTGCAAGTTCATAATCGTTGTTTACATACGCATTTATTGTATTGTTAATAATTTCAATCAATGCACACATTACAACATCAATTTCTTTAACAGCATCATCAGAGAAGTAAATTTTCTTTTCGTGCATTTCCTTTGCAACATTAAGAATATTTACAGCGTGGTCACTTATACGCTCAAAGTCACCTATTGAATGTAACATCTTAGATGCGTTTGCACTATCCTCAGGAGTAAGGCTTTTACTGCATAACTTTACAAGATATGTGCCAAGCACATCTTCGTATACATCAATACGCTCTTCGTTTTCTTGAATTTTTGTTGCCAACTCATCTGTATAATTTGCTAAAATAGCACAAGCATCTGTAATAGCTACTTCTGAAAGTTTTGCCATATCATAACACATACTACTGCACTGTGAGGTTGCCACAGCAGGTGTATTCAAGAAACGTTCGTCGATAAACGGTGTGTCATCTTCATTATCTTTATCTTTGATAGTAAGACAAGCCAGCTTTTCAAGCACCTTGTTGAACGGAAGAAGCAAAGCAGTAGCACTAAGATTGAATATTGTATGAATTACAGCAATACTTGCAGGATTTACCTTATCATCAAGAAATGTGAAATGAACAAAAGTATTGATTCCATAGAAAAGAGAAAGCAGAACTACTGTACCGATAATGTTAAAATAAAGGTGAACCAAAGCTGCACGCTTTGCGTTTTTCTTTGCACCTATACAAGAAATAAGTGCTGTTGCACAGGTACCTATATTCTGACCCATAATAATCGGAATAGCACTTGCAAAAGTAACTGCTCCTGTGGCTGAAAGTGCCTGAAGAATACCAACAGAAGCCGATGAACTTTGAATAATAGCTGTAAGCACTGCACCTGCAAGAATACCAAAAAGCGGATTTGAGAACATTAACAGAATATTACCAAATTCAGGATTATCTGCCAGACCTTCAACAGCGCCACTCATCATATCCATACCAAACATAAGAATAGCAAAGCCAATTAAAATTCCACCAACGTCTTTTTTCTTCTGACTTTTACAGAACATAATAAGTGCTATACCCACTATTGCAAGTATAGGTGAAAAACTTGTAGGCTTTAATAAAGTCATAAGTAGGCTATCGCCCTCAATACCTGTAAGGCTTAAAATCCACGCTGTAACTGTTGTACCCACATTGGCACCCATAATTACACCTATGGCACGAGAAAGCTTCATAATACCTGAATTTACAAAACCTACAACCATTACGGTTGTGGCTGATGATGACTGAATAATTGCTGTAACCAATATACCTACAAGAAAGCCCTTAAAGGTGTTTGAAGTTATTTTTTCCAGTAATTTTTCCAGCTTACCACCTGACAACTTCTCCAAGCCGTCGCCCATAGCGTTCATACCAAATAAAAATAAGGCAAGTCCGCCAACAAGATTAAGAACATCTGTTAATTCCATAATCTCTACCTCTCATTTACTACATTTATTTTTGTTTTTTGTAAAATTTAGCAAATAAATTTTCGCCTTAATTTAACAATTTCTTCACTAAATTTACATTTTGTTTATAACAACAGTAAGCATACAAAAACAAAATGAAAAGTATGTACCTGTTATGTGAAATCTATGTAAAATTATATCTTCACTTTGCAGTTACACATTTGTTGTTTATTACTTGTTGTATTGTATATTATTTACTTAAAATTTACTTAAAATTCTACATATTTTATTGGAGAAATTTTAATATTTTTTCATATACAAATGCTTTTATTTTAAAAAAGGCTGTGCTATAATAAAGTTTAAGTTTAAAAGCAAGGAATAACATTTTATTGCATATTAACCAATTTAAGATTTGATATTTTGTAAATCACTTATAATTACAATGCAATAAAACAAGGAGATTTTATTATGAAAGTGGGATTGGACGTAGGCTCTACTACGGTAAAGTGTGTTGTACTTGATAATAACAACAAAATACTATACAGTACATATGAGCGTCATTATTCACAGATTAAACAAAAGATAGCAGATGTTTTAAGAAAAGCTAAAAATGCTGTACCCCAGTGCGACAATTCTCCACTGGCTATTTCAGGTTCAGCAGGTATGGGACTTGCAGAAGCCTGCAATATAGATTTTGTACAAGAGGTATATGCTACAAGAATAGCCACCAACACCTTTATTCCCGGTACAGATGTTGTAATAGAACTTGGCGGTGAAGATGCAAAAATTCTATTTCTCACAGGCGGTATGGAAGTAAGAATGAATGGTTCTTGTGCAGGTGGTACGGGTGCTTTTATTGACCAGATGGCTACATTACTTAATGTACCTATCGAAAGTCTTAATGAGCTTGCCTCACAAAGTGAAAAAATATATACCATTGCATCACGCTGTGGTGTTTTTGCAAAAACAGACATTCAACCTTTGCTGAATCAAGGTGCAAAAAAGAGCGACATTGCAGAAAGTATTTTTGCCGCTGTGGTTAACCAAACTGTTGCAGGTTTGGCTCAGGGCAGAGAAATCGAAGGTCAGATTGTATATCTTGGTGGCCCTCTAACCTTTATGGAACAGTTGAGAAAACGATTTGACAAAGTTCTTAAAACAACAGGTATATGTCCTGAAAACTCTTTATATTATGTTGCTTGTGGTGCTGCACTTTGTGCAGAAAATACTGTTAACTTTGATGAGATTACTAAGTCGATAAACGAATACAAGGGAAGCGGAAATTTTGCATTTAATCCTCCTTTGTTCAAAAATCAAAAAGAATACGATGAGTTTAAAGAACGTCATTCAAAAGCACAGGTA
>JAXJXA010000246.1:0-2748 GCA_036307745.1 Acutalibacteraceae bacterium
AAATTATATTAGGGCTTGTTTGAAAAATAGAAAAAGTGCTGGATTTTTGTTCCAAAATGAGTGATTTCAAGGCGAAAACCGCAGAAATACTGACGTATTTCGAGGATTTTTCACAAAAAAATCGCCCGTATTAGTAGGAATAGACAGTTGTTTTGAGTTTTCAGATACGATCTAGATTATAGACAGTGACTATTGTAATATTTATCATATGCCGCAATACTGCATTAAATTCATTAAAAATGCCATAATATATGCATCATCCTCATTTATTAACGTTGCTTATTTAAATGCTACCGCTGACAACAATACAGAGCCTACAATAAGCACAGCACATACAATAGCTACTATTCTGACAAATAATGAACGTTTCTTGTTGTAATTCATAGTATCACCTTTTTTATATTTTATATTGATATTTTTATAATAAAGTCATTATATTATAAACTCAGATTAATTTCAACCAATAAATATTTGAAAAGAATATAGTAATGTGGTATAATTTGCAAATAAAGGAGTGGTTATAATGGTTCATATATATTATGGAGATGGCAAAGGAAAAACCACTGCTGCTGTTGGTCTGGCTGTACGTGCCAGTGGTAGCGGAAAAACTGTTTTATTTACTCAGTTTTTAAAAAGCGATCTCAGCGGAGAACGTAGAATACTGGAGTGTATTCCAACAGTAACTATGCCAAAGTTGCCTGAAAATGTCAAATTTGTTTTTGACCTTACACCAGAAGAACATCTTGAATACAAAAAAGATGTTGTGAAACTTTTTAAGCAGATAAAAGAAGAAATCAATAATTATGATATGATAATTGTTGATGAGATTTTTTCTGCGGTTGATGTCGGTTTTATAACCCTTTCTGATGTGATAGATTTAATAACCAAACACCCAAAGGAAAAAGAACTTATATTAACGGGACATAATCTTGACAAAAGTGTACTTGTATATGCAGACTATGCAACCTATATGTCAAAGATTAAACACCCTTACGATAGCGGTATAAAAGCCCGCCGAGGCATCGAATTTTAATCTCTCAGCTTTTCCGCCTTTAAAAAGACGGAACCTAAACTTTATGGCTCGCTCGATGATTTTTCTTTGAAAAATCATCGGCTCGAGGGTTAGGTATATTATCAACTTAATATGTACAAAATCCGTCCTCTTAAATGTTTTAGCGGACGGATTTTTTATATTTATCTAGGCAACATCGTTACTATAATTTACTGGTTCTATATTAAATCTTAGGGATAATAATTAAGTTTAGGTCAAACCTTTTCAAAGGCTTACGGCGACGGCTTTGGCCTAGTGGTGTGACCATTCAAAGGCAGAGCCTTTGTGGGATTTTAAAGGCTGAAACTCTTTAAGGGATAAAATAGTGAAATAATTATTACCTCGACTATTAACAAATAGCCAATTTACTATGGCTATTTCGGTAAGTGTATTTTGTTATACAAATCATAATCAACACTCTTTTCGAGTTTTAAATTCACTCTCCAAGTACATTTATATATTTTTTTCAATAATTTCAGCAATAGTTCTAAGGTCATTCTCTGTTGGCTTCATACATACTTTAAAAGGCTTCGAAAGCTGTTTCATTCCACACAGTTGTAAAAATACTGCCATCATATCCGCACCTTCTCCAGACCAACCATAAGAACCAAAAGCAAAGAATTTTTTATTTTCATTATTAAAACAGCCTATTTCAGAAAGAGCTTTAATCATCAAATCAGGTACTCCCTTATTAAATGTGGACAAACCAACTGCCACATATTCGGATAATTGGACCAACTTTGCACACTCTTTTGAAGTAATATTTTTTACATCTACCATTGTAACATTAATACCCTTGTTTTCAAAAGAATTTGCAACAACCTGTGCCATTTCTTTGGTATATCCTGACGCTGACAAATATAGTACAATCGCACCTTTTTCTTCACAAGGCAAACACCATTGTGTATACTTTTCCGTAATCTCTTCTATTTTGTCTGTCATCACAACACCGTATTGTGGTGCTATACAATAAATAGATTTTTCTGCAAAAGTTTCCAATGCTTTTTTAACATATTCTTTAAACGGCAGTAAGTAATAATCAAAATAATTTTTTACTTCATTCATATATTCATCAATATAAATTATATCTTCATCAATACCACTGGGCTGGCAAAAATCAGAACCAAACATAGCACCACTAAACAATACACTGTCATTTTCAAAGTATGTAACCATACTGTCAGGAGATGGCAACATAGGTGTAGTAATAAACTCAAGTATACTGTTACCAAGTTTCAGTTTATCTCCATTTCCTGCAATTACACAATTATATCCTTTATTAAGCACATTATCCAAAAAACTTTTGCCTTCCTGAGTGCATACTATCACAGTTTTAGGACTTACCTCCAACATTCTCCTGATGCTTTCACCCTGCTGTGGAATAATTCTGTTCAGTATAAGATAATCTATATTACCAATATCACTTACCAATCCAAGATTGTACAAAAAATCATCAAATAGCTCACTATCAACTATGTCTATCAACGCAGTTTTTCTATCATCTATAAAATAAGAATTACTTGCTGTACCATACTCGCACTTTTTATTTATATGACTTGAACGTATAAATGGGTTAATAACCCCCACATTATACACATTAGCGGATATTCTGATTAAACTCATACCTGTATATCTCCTTAAAATTACTACGATTATATTTCATACTAAACACCGTTTAAAATCGGTAAAAGATTTTC
>JAXJXA010000247.1:0-5328 GCA_036307745.1 Acutalibacteraceae bacterium
ATATACTTCAGATATCAAAGGAACGGTACAAAATCAAAAAATCAAAAGCGATGATGATTATATTGACATAAATGATATGTCAATCCATATTTCCTCGTCTAAAAATACAACTGCAGCAGTTGTATCAACAAGCTCTCCATCAAAAAAAAATTCAAAAGTAGAAAAAGGTATAGAACAACAGTCTTTTGTTAAAGGTGCAATGATTTTAACTGTAAGCATTGTAGTTGTTAAAATTATTGGTGCACTTTTTAAAGTTTTATTTGCAAACATAGTTGATGGTGTTGGCAATGGACTGTTTAACAGTGCATATGAATTATACAATGTAATTTTCACTGTTGCCTCAGCTGGTTTTCCAATAGCATTATCACGAATGGTATCAGAATATGTTTCTAAGCACAGATATAAAGATGTGCGTAAACTTCATAAAATTTCTATACCATTTTTTGTAACCACAGGTTTTGTCTGTTTTCTATTAATGGTTGCACTAAGTGGTGTTTACGGAAAAATGATAGGTAACTCTTCAATTCAGTTGCCTGTAATTGCACTTGCTCCCATAGTATTTTTCGGTTGTCTTATGTCTATATATCGAGGATATTTTGAAGGTATGAGATATATGGTACCTACTGCGATTTCTGAAATAATAGAAGTTTCGGGAAAATTGGTTGTAGGTTTAACACTTGCTTATATTGTCAATTTTACGGGTAGAACAGAATATGAGCAAAACGGTACACTTTTTGGTACTGTGATGACAGATACAGAGATGTATAATAATACACTCGCAGCATTTACAGTATCAGCAGCTTTTATTGGTGTTGCCGTTGGTTCTTTATGTGGTTTCTTATATCTGATGTTCAAGTATAAATATACACATGGGGGAATTACAAAAAAACAACTTGAAAATTCGCCAGAGGCTTTCTCAGGAAAACGTCTTTTCAAAACACTTGCTCTCACAGCTATTCCTATTGGTTTAGGTTCATTTGTTATGAGTATAGCAAGTACTATTGATTCAATTCTTGTTCAAAATAGAATTGTGAATATAATGGAAAGTGGAAATGCAGATGTACTGAAAAACATATACAGTAATCTGAAACCTGAGCAGTTTGCAGTTGATGCCTATGGCGACTACAACATTCAAGTATTTCTGTTTGGGTGTTATGGTTATGCACTTACATTTTTGATGCTGGTCACGGCGGTTACACAGGTGTTTGGACAGAGTGCTATGCCTGCATTAACTTCAGCGTGGACAGTAAAAGATAAAAAGCTTATAAAAAGTAATATCAACACCATATTAAAGATTACATTACTTGTTACTCTACCGGCTGGTATTGGTTTGTCCGTTTTGGCAAAACCTTTACTTACATTATTATATGGAGTAAGAGTAGAAGTTGATATTGCAGCAACAGTTTTACAGGTTATGGGGATTTCAAGTATATTTATAGCTACCAGTACTCCTATTTGCAGTATGTTGCAGGCCATAGGAAGAGTAGATATGCCATTAAAATTATATACTGTTGGTATGATAATGAAAATTGTCATTAACTACATTCTTGTTGGTATCCCACAAATAAATATACAAGGTGCGGCTGTAGGTTCACTTGTTGCATATTTATTTGTATCGGTTGTTGGAGTATATATTATTGCCAAAGATACAGGTGTTGTACCTGATTTCCACAAAATATTACTTAAGCCTCTTTTAGCTGCCATTTGTTGTGGATTAGCAGCTTATGGAAGTAACTATATTATTTCCACATATATAATGGGAGAAGGTAGATTTACTGTACTTCCTTCTGTTATTGTAGCTGTGATAGTATATACAGTAGCTTTATTGTTATTTAAGGGAATAACTACTGAAGATTTGCAAGAAATGCCAGGTGGAAATAAAATATCAAAAATACTTGCAAAATATAAGCTTTTAAGGTAGAATATATTGGTAGTTAATAGTAACGATAAGGAGAAATATCATGGAGTTTGTGGAGAAAGAAAAGTACAATTTTTACGATTTGGTAGAGATTGTTAAGATATTGCGTGCTCCTGGAGGTTGTCCTTGGGATATGGAACAAGATCACCACTCTATACGTCAAAACTTTATTGAAGAAGTGTATGAAGCTATTGAAGCTATTGACAGTGAGGATAAAGAACTTCTTAAAGAAGAGTTGGGAGATGTTCTGCTTCAAGTAGTATTTCACGCTGAAATGGAAAGTGAGAAAAATAGCTTTAATATTGATGAAGTTGCTGATGGTATTTGTAAAAAATTGATTGTCCGTCATCCTCATGTGTTCTCAAACGTTAAGGCTGATACTACAGACCAGGTTTTAAAAAACTGGGATGCAATCAAGATGAAAACAAAATCTCAGAATTCTCAGTCTGAAGTGCTTAAAGGTATTTCACGCTCTTTGCCATCGCTTATGCGTAGTCAGAAGCTTCAACAAAAGGCTGCAAAAGTTGGTTTTGATTGGGATAGCGTAGAAGGTGCAATGAGTAAACTGAATGAAGAGTTAGATGAGTTGCGTGATGCTATTAAGGAAAATGACAATATCCATATCGAAGAAGAACTTGGAGATGTACTGTTTTCAACTGTAAATATTGCGAGATTTGTACACACAGATTCCGAAAAAGCACTATATAATGCATGTGAAAAATTCATTCGACGTTTTTCTAAAATGGAAGAACTGGCAAATGAAAAGAATATAAAGATGGATAAGGTTGCTCTAGATGTTCTTGATGAACTATGGGAGCAGGCAAAACAAATGGAATTATAAAGATGGAGGATTAACTAGATGAACAGAACAGAATTAATTGCACAGGTTGCAGAGAAAAGTGGACTAACAAAAAAAGATGCTGAAAAGGCAGTAGCAGCAATTCTTGATACTGTTGTTTCAGCAGTGGTAGAGGGCGAGAAAGTACAGTTGGTTGGATTTGGCACATTTGAGCAACGTTTGCGTAAAGAGAGAACTGGTGTAGATCCAAGAACAAAAGAAAAGATTGCTATTCCAGCATCAAAAATTCCTGCTTTTAAACCAGGCAGAAATTTCAAGGATGCTGTAAATAAGTAATTTTTTATTGCTATTAACCGACTTTCTCGTAGAGAGGTCGGTTTTTTATTCCTAAATTTTCAAAATATAAAAATGAAGGAGATTATATTATGAGATTGGATAAATATTTAAAGGTTTCACGAATAATAAAAAGACGTACTATTGCTAACGAGGCGTGTGATGCTGACAGAGTTATTGTAAATGGCAAACCACAGAGAGCATCATATGCTGTAAAAGTTGGAGATATATTGGAAATACAACTAGGAGCAAAACCTTTTAAAGTAGAGATTTTACAAGTGAATGAATATGCAAAAAAAGAAGAGGCTTCACTTATGTATAGGATCATAGAGTAACTTTCATAATGAAAAAATAGTCTGCATATATTGTATTATAAAATTATGGAGGTATTTATATATGCATGACGAAAGGCAAAAAACAAAAATACCACACAGCGTTATTATAGAGAACAGAGCCTCTATATCTTTTACCGGAGTTAAAGATATGGGAAGTTTTGATGAACAGGCGGTTGTATTAGTCACCGATTATGGTGAAATCCACCTTAGGGGCTCAAAGCTACAAATCAATAAATTGAGTTTAGAAACAAACGAGGTTGATATAGATGGAGAAATTGAGGCTGTAATTTATACTCAAAACAAGCAAAGTGGCGGCTTGTTTAATAAACTCTTCAGATAGGGTGTAGCTTAATATGCAGTTTTTTCTTTCTCAGCAAGTAGTGATTTTTCTTTATGCTGTCTTATGTGGTTTGATTATCGGTGTTTTGAACGAGCCTTTTAGATTTTTGCGTTATTCAGGTTTTAATAGCAAAACAGATGTTTTTATACAAGATATAATTTTTATGATTATATCTGCATTTATTACATTTTTCTTTTCTTTGTGTTATAATAAGGGAGATGTAAGATTTTTTATACTTGTGGGCGAGTTGTTCGGTTTTTTATTATTTAGATATACTATTGGACTTATTACAGGTAAAATGTTTTATGGAATTATTTTTTCTATCAAGTTGGTATTTTCATTTATAAAAAAATTTTTTAGTGCAATAGTAGCAATATTAACAAAACTAATTAAACCAATACTGGCAAAAATCCCATTATTTAATAAAAGCAAAAAAACATCTTGCCATAAAAGTAAAATATATTGTATAATATTAAAAAGTGCAGGTTTATTAAATAAAGTTTTTATAAAGAGGTAATTTTATGAAACTAACTGAAGTTAACAACACTGCAAAAAGAAAGAGAAAAAAAAGTAAAGTTAAATTTAATTTTTCATCTCTGAAAAAGACAGATATTATTTTAGGTTCTGTTTTGCTTGTATTTGTCATTTATGCAGTTGTAATGCTTGTTTCTCAACATTCCGAGATTAATAAAAAACAAGCTGAGTTGGCAGAAATAGAAAGTCAGATAATAATTCAGGAAATCAATAATGATGAAATGAATGATATTTTAAATTCGGATAAAGATGATAACGCCGCCTATATTGAAAAAACCGCCAGAGAAGATTTGGATTATGCATATAAAGATGAACGCATTTTTATTAATATATCAGGCGATTGAGTTTTTTAGTTTTATATTTAATTTACATATTTAATTTCTTAGGGGGACATTACTTTAATGGCAGTTGAAGTTGGAAACATTTTAGAAGGTAAAGTAACAGGTATTACAGATTTTGGTGCGTTTGTAGATTTACCTGATGGAAAGTCAGGTATGGTACATATTTCTGAAGTTGCACCTACTTATGTTAACAAAATTACCGATTTTCTTGAAGAAGGGCAGATAGTAAAGGTAAAAGTTCTTTCTATTGGTGAAAACGGAAAAATTAGTTTATCTATAAAAAAAGCAATGGATAACAAAGATAAAAATGAGAAATTTGAAAGACGTGACCGAAAAGATTTTGGTGATAAAGTTCGTGGAGGTAAACAACAGCAACGTGGTAGTGGCAAGCGTTATGACAATAAGCCTCGACAGAGTGCACCTCCTGTAACAAGTCCTGGTAATTTTGAATGGCAAAGTTCACGTAGAAATGAGTCTGCCAGCTTTGAAGATTTAATGTCCAAGTTTAAGCAGACAAGTGAAGAAAAATTTTCTGATCTTAAAAGGAATTCTGATATTTCTATACGTAGACCAAGAAGAAACCAAAAACCTTAATTATAGAAAAATTTCGTATTTTCAAATTATATACATAATATGGGTAAATAATATCACCCTAGATTCAGAAAAGAATCTAGGGTGATAAATTTTTTATATCATAATTAATACTAAACACCGTTTAAAATCGGTAA
>JAXJXA010000248.1:0-2880 GCA_036307745.1 Acutalibacteraceae bacterium
ATTGCAGGCTTTATTGACGGAATTCTGGACGGTACAATTCCGCAGAATAAACAAAAGCAATACCTCCGAATTGTGTCAACAGAGGTAAAACGTTTGTCACGTCTGGTTGCATCTATGCTCTCACTTTCACGAATAGATAACGGTGAATTAAGACTTAAAAAGCAGAATTTTAATCTGGCAGAAGTGGTTATATCCACTCTTTTGACTTTTGAACAAAAAATTGAAGAACGACATATTGATATACAGGGGCTTGAGTCCTGCACCGTTCCTGCAATGGTAGATGGAGATCCAGATTTGATTCATCAGGTGGTTTACAACTTATTTGAAAATGCCGTTAAGTTTGTAGATACAGGTGGGTACATCAGTGTTGCACTTACTAATTCGCAGGACAGAATTGAACTTGAAATAAAAAACAGCGGTCACGGAATTGAACCTGAAGAGCTTGTACATATCTTTGAAAGATTTTACAAAACTGACAAGTCCAGAAGCCAGGATAAAAATGGAATGGGTTTGGGATTGTATATTGTAAAGACTATAATGCGTTTACATGGCGGAGATATTACAGCACAAAGTGTTATTGATGAATATTGTAGTTTTACACTTTGGTTACCTAAAGACAAAGCTCAGAGTGGTGGAAAGTATAATAGATTCCATACTAAAAAGAAAGATAGTAATGCTACTGTGGTAAGTTCTGACGGTACAATTATTTCTACTGCTCATACGATAGAAGAGCATATAGAGGAGTAATAAGGAATTTATTTACAGAATGCTGTTTGGAGAATATCATAAGGGGAGGAAATTTAATGGATAATAATTCTATAAATAAAAACGAAGAAGATTGTAAAGAGGATAGTTCTGCAACTCAGGGTGATACTGTTAATATTCCGCCAATATCTGATAATTTACCACCTCAAGATAGTTGCATAAATATACCGTCCCTATCGGATAATCAGAATGCTAAAGAGTGTTTTTCCAAGGATAATGTTGAGTCAGAGGAGATTATATCTCAAGGCGGTGGATATAACTATGAAAATAGTGTAAATAATATTAAAGATAAAAATTGTGAAGAAGATTTGGGTAGTGTCGATAATGTAAGTGCTGTACATAATCCTTATAATAATGTTGAAAATGTTGAGTTTAATAAAAGTGAATTTTCTGAAAATCCTTATCATTTTACTCAACAGAAAATAGAAAATCCTCAGAATTGTCCTCCACAGGATTTTAATAATCCGTATGCAAATGGATTTAAACAGACAGTACCTCCACAAAAGTTTAATAATCCGTATGCAAATGGATTTAAACAGACAGTACCTCCACAGGATTTTAATAATCCATATGCAAATGGATTTAAACAGACAGTACCTCCACAGGATTTTAATAATCCGTATGCAAATGGATTTAAACAGACAGTACCTCCACAAAATTTTAATAATCCGTATGCAAATCCGGAAGATATGTCACAATCGCAGACAACGATTGAGTATATTCCGTATGTACCTGGTAAACCATTATCCAACGGAGTAACCCCCCAGTTTATAAACGGTGGCTGGTACTACCCTGTAGTAAGATTGGCACAGCCTAAGAAAAAGAAAATGGCAACCTCTGTTAAGGCTTTTTTATCTGTTATTGTGGCTTTAACATTAGCATTTATTGTTCTACTTATAGTCTGGTGTGCAAATCTGGGAGAGGGTAACTCTTCTGTATTTGATTTTAATGATGGCAATGGTTTTACTTTTGAATTGCCAACTGAATCGGGTGATTCTTCTGGTTCATCAGGAGAAGTGGGAAAATATGCTGACCCTAACGGTCCCGAAATAAGTCTTGAAAAGAACAATACATTGTCAGGTTCAACAGAAAAGGCTTATGAGGCTTTGTCAGACAGTGTTGTATCTGTAGCCGTTTATGATAAAGGTTGTAACCCTGCAAATTATGCATCTATAAGTGAAGGTACAGGTATTATCCTTACTTCTGATGGATATATGGTAACCAATAGCCACGTTATAAATGATAGTGCTGAAAGTAATGTCTATGTTACTACAAAGGATGGCAAAGTGTTCTCAGCACTTGTGGTAGGTTGTGATACTCGTACGGATATCGCTGTGTTAAAAAGTGATGATGCTGTTAATTGGAAACCGGCAAGTTTTGCGGATTCTAAACAGCTTAAAGTTGGGCAGGATGTAGTAGCTATAGGAAGTCCGGGTGGTGCCAGTTATTCACACTCTATTACAAGAGGAATTATTTCTGCACTTGATCGTACATTAAGTGGAAGTGCTGTAAGCTATATACAAACAGATGCTGCTATAAATCCGGGTAATTCCGGAGGACCTCTGGCTAACTTGAATGGTCAGGTAGTGGGTATAAATACAATTAAAGTAGTTGATACTGAGTATGAAGGAATGGGCTTTGCAATTCCCAGTGTTACAGTAAAAGAGATTGCTGACCAGTTAATTAAAAATGGCTATGTAAAGGGAAGAGCAAGAATGGGTATTGTAGGCAGAGAGGTTTCTGAAGAAACTGCGAAGATACTCGGTGGTGAAGCAGGAATCTGTATTGAAAGTATTGATGATGATAGTCCTCTTAAAGACACAAAAGTTAAAGAGGGAGATATTATAACAAAAATTGATGATACTTCTATAGCATCATTTAATGAACTTTTTTCTACATTGGATTCTTATAATATAGGAGATACAGTTACATTATCTATTTATCGTAGAGCTGAAGATGCAACTAAAAAGGACGAAAATTTCACAGTGAAAATAACCTTGCTTGGAGAAAATGAATAATATAAATTTCATATAATTAGAAAAGAAATCACAGCAACTTGATTATATATGTTGCTGTGATTTCTTTTAATATTAAGGCTCTATCACAAATGTTGGG
>JAXJXA010000249.1:0-3978 GCA_036307745.1 Acutalibacteraceae bacterium
GGTATTCCATTTCGATTCCTTTTGTAGTTTTTTTTGATAATTTGTCAGGAATTATAATTGATGGACTTCCAGTTGACATTAATACTCAATTCCTTTTTAATACAGACTTTGTGATTTATTGTTACTAATTGTTATTATATACCAGTAACAATCGGTATGCAACAAATTTATACTAATTCCCGTAAAAGAAATAAATATTAATAATATATAAGTGTATAATAGCACATATTTTTAATAGATTTGGAATATTATACAAAAATAGAAAAGTAAATTTATTGATTTTGATAATGGAAATTTTACTTGAAATGAGTTAGCATAAATTTCAGGGTTATAAAAAGTTTTTATTTATTAGGAGGTAATAAAAAATGAAATCAGCAATAGGTACAAGAGAAAATATAAAAGTTATAGAAAGTTTTTCAAGCGGTGGACTAAGAATTGAAGTAATGGAGTATCAAAAACTTTTAGGTTTATCCAGTGCTTCTATGGCTACTGCTGTTTACTATATGGAAAAACAGAATATTAAAGTAAGGCAGATAGCCCTGTATTTAGAGAATGACAAGGTTGTTGTTTCGAGTGGTTCTATGAGTTATTTCCAAGGAAATTTGGAAATGGTAAGCGGTGTAACAGTGGGTAATGCATTAGGCCGTATGTTCAGAGGAGCTGTAACAGGTGAGCAAATGGCACAACCTGAGTATGTTGGTACAGGTATGCTTGTATTGGAGCCTTCGTATAAGCATTTTATGGTTTTAGAGCTTGCACCAAAGGAATCTGTTATTATTGATGATGGAATGTTTTATTGTGCACAGGGAAGTGTACAGGTAAAAGCTGTGGCACAAAAAAGTTTTTCTTCAGCAATAGCAGGTGGTGAAAGTCTGTTTCAGATGCAACTGACAGGTCCCGGATTAGTTGTGTTGGAGTCTATGGTTCCTATGGAAGAAATTGATGTTATTGACCTTGAAAATGATACTTTGAAAGTAGATGGTAACTTTGCAGTGTTAAGGTCAAGTAGCTTGGATTTTACAGTTGAAAGAAGTGCAAAAACTTTAGTAGGTTCAGCTGTAAGTGGTGAAGGTTTAGTTAATGTATATCGTGGAACAGGGCAGATTTGGCTTGCTCCAACAATTAAGGTATATAAAAATTTGTCCTTGTATGGTACAAATACAGCGAATATTAATATGAATACCAGTGGGTCATAAATTATATAAAAATTAACTTGATTAAGTTTTATAACATAAGAAAAAAGGTGTATAAGCCAAGTAGAACAGGCTTATGCACCTTTTGTGTTTTATTAATATAAGTTTGTTGTGTATTTGATCACTTGTCGTTCTTTTTATCTTTATCGCAATTCTTGCCACATTTGTCAAAGCTGGGATTGAATGCATAGAAGTTTTTACTGTCTAGTCTATCAGTCAGTAACCTGAGTGCTTCACCAAATCTTTGGTAATGTACAACCTCTCTGGCTCTCAAAAATTTGATAGGTTCAATTACATCAGGGTCATCACAAAATCTTAAAATATTATCATAAGTTGTACGAGCTTTTTGTTCAGCAGCAAGATTTTCGTGCAAATCCGTAATAGGATCGCCCTTACTTTGTAAATAAGTAGCAGTAAATGGGGTTCCGCTTGCTGCTATTGGATATATACCGGTTGTATGGTCAACAAAATAGTTTTGAAAGCCCGCTTTTTCAATTTGTTCCGGTGTTAAATTTCTTGTAAGCTGATAAACAATAGCTCCAACCATCTCCAAATGTGCAAGTTCTTCAGTCCCCAGAGAAGCATCGGAAATGTTCCAAAATGCAAAATTGTATAAAATTAATAATGCGTGGCCAAACTTATTGGTTGTGATATGGTGTAAAATAAAAGATTTAATATTGGCAACATTAATAATATAAATTCATCAGTTAAATTTACAGTGAAAGAGTAATCAAAGCATAAAGACAATCTGCTATTGCATAATTTTTACCGAGGTGTTTAAGATGAAAACACAAATCATTTTCGAAGGTCGAAATGAAAATGCAAAACAGAGAATTATCAGTAAAGATTTTGAAAATGAGGTTAAGAAATCAATCGTCCTCATACTTAAAGAGAAAGGATATCTTACTCAAATCCAGTACGATGAATGTTTGAAGAAATTGAAAATAAAAAGTAAAATGTAGAATTAGAGTGGCAATATGAATTGTCACTCTAAAATTTTATCTGGATATTATGAAAATAAATAAATAATATACTTGAATAGTGCCTAAGGAGGTATCAAAATGTTAAATAACTTTGAAAACAAAGTTAAAAAGGTTGCGGTCTACTGCCGGGTTTCAACTGATAATCTTGATCAGGTGAACTCACTTGAAAGTCAGCAAAGATATTTTAATGAGTATATAAAACGCAATCCTCTGTGGGAGTTGTATAAAATATATGTTGACGAGGGAATCAGTGGAACAAGTACAAAAAAGCGTGTATCATTCAACAAAATGATTGAAGATGCAAAGAATAAAAAATTTGATTTGATAATCACAAAAGAAATTAGTCGATTTGCCCGTAACACTCTTGATAGTATAGGTTACACAAGAGAACTCAAAAAATACGGCATTGGTGTAATATTTATGAACGATAATATAAATACACTTGATGCTGATTCTGAATTTCGATTAACGATTATGTCATCAATCGCTCAGGAAGAGAGCAGAAAAACTTCCGACAGAGTGAAGTGGGGACAGCGAAGAATGATGGAACGAGGTGTTGTGTTCGGCAGAGATATGCTTGGCTATGATGTCAGACATGGTAAGTTATATATCAATGAAAAGGGTGCAGAAACCGTCAGACTAATCTATCATAAGTTTCTTGAAGAAGGTAAAGGAACTCACATTATTGCAAAAGAGCTTCGTGAAGCGGGTATAAAAACATCAACATATATGAAAGAATGGTCATATACAGCTATTTTGAGAATACTTAAAAATGAAAAATACTGTGGTGATTTAATTCAGCAGAAAACATACACACCCGATTATTTATCCCACGATAAGAAATACAACAAAGGCGAAGTTGAGTATGTTACAATTAAAAATCATCACAATCCTATCATCTCAAGAGAAACTTTTGAAGCAACTCAACAGGAGCTTGAACGCAGAAAAAAATTGCACGGAACAAAGAATGGTTTTGCAAACCGCTATGCTCTGTCAGGAAAAATAATATGTGCAGAGTGTGGTTCAACATTTATTCATCGTAAAAAGACTTCATCAAACGGTAATCAGAATGAAAGTTGGGCTTGCATACAGCATCAGAAGTACGGCAGAGAACATACAAATAAGAATAACGAAAAAATTGGTTGCTCAAATGTTTCGATAAATGAAAAAGACATTCGTTCAATACTGCAACACGTTCTTGCAGACGTACTAACAAACCAAAACAAAATTATAGAAATAGTGATTTCAACTGTATCAGATGTTCTTAAATCAGACTATGACAAAGAAAATATAGCTTATTTTGAAAATGAACTTCAAAAGATAGAAAACAAAAAACAAAAGCTACTTGATATGTGCTTGTCGGGAGATATAGAAATTTCAGATTATTGCAAAGCTTGCGAAAGGCTTAAAGTTGAATATGGCGACTTATCAGAAAAACTACAAAAAGAAAAATCCCACAGCCAAATGATTGCGAACAAAGAAAAGATAATTGAAGAAATTAAATTCTATATAAATTCACTTTCTGTAGGAAAAGAATGGAATGATACCTTATACCATAACATCATCGAAAAAATTGTAGTTAATAAAAATCGTGAAGTTGATATTTTCTTAAAGTACATTCCGAATAAATGGAATGCAAAAATTCTCTGTGGGAAAGCTGAGATTGATCGTTATAATAAAATTTTAATTAGCCAAAAGTCCTTTGATTTATATTGAGTACTTTTGATTTTTTAAATAAACACTAATACTAAACACCATTTAAAAAACAGAAATCATTTCGGCATATTTCGCACTGCACTTCA
>JAXJXA010000250.1:0-2537 GCA_036307745.1 Acutalibacteraceae bacterium
CTATTAGGGAGTATCTGAAAACAGAAAAATGACTGAATATTTCGCTAAGACGGATGAGTTTGAGCAAAAAAACAGAGAAATACTTTCGTATTTCGAGTATTTTCACGACGAAATCGCCCATATTAGTAGAAATAGACATTTGTTTTGAGTTTTCAGATATAACATAAATAAAAAGCAAGAATTTTTATCAAATAGCAGGATAAAGCGATAAATTATTGAAAATATTATTGACTTGCAAAAAATAACAGTTTATAATTAATATGTTATGTTGTAGATAATGGTTATATTATGTAACTGTTGAAATAACAGAGTTTGAAGTTTTTTAATCTTTATTTTAGAAAGGATATGTATTAAATGAGCAGAGTTTACAATTTCTCAGCCGGTCCTTCAATGTTACCGGAATCTGTACTGAAAAAAGCAGCAGCTGAAATGCTGGATTATGAGGGCTGCGGACAGTCCGTAATGGAGATGTCACACCGCTCTAAGGTTTACGGTACAATTATCGAGGGAGCTGAGGCTCTTTTAAGGGAAGTTATGAACATTCCTGATAATTACAAAGTATTATTTCTACAGGGTGGTGCTTCAACTCAGTTTGCAGCAATTCCTATGAATCTTATGACAAAAAGCGGAAAAGCAGATTATGTTGTTACAGGTCAGTGGGCTAAAAAGGCTCAGGCTGAAGCTGCCAGATATGGTGAGGCCAATATTGTTGCATCATCAGCAGATAAAACATTCTCATATATTCCAAAGCTGGATCCATCAACATTCACAAAAGATGCAGACTACTTCTATATCTGTATGAACAATACAATATACGGTACAGTTTTCAACGAACTTCCTGATACAGGTGATGTTCCACTGGTTGCCGATATTTCTTCATGCATTCTTTCAAGGCCAATAGATGTTTCTAAGTTTGGTGTTCTTTATGCAGGTGCACAAAAGAATATGGCTCCTGCCGGATTAACAGTTGTTATCGTTCGTGAAGATTTGATTGGCAATGTTATGGATATTACTCCTACAATGCTTAATTGGAAAACACACGCAGACAATGGTTCTATGTTCAATACTCCTCCTTGCTATACAATTTATATGGCTAAACTGGTTCTTGAGTGGATTAAAAACGAAATTGGCGGACTTGACAAAATGTATGAACTTAACAAGAAAAAGGCTGATTTACTTTATGGCTTCCTTGATAACTCAAAGATGTTCAAGGGTACTGTTGTTCCTGAAGACCGTTCACTTATGAACGTTCCTTTTGTAACAGGCAGTGACGAGCTTGACGCTAAGTTTGTAAAAGAAGCTACTGAAGCAGGATTTGTTAACCTTAAGGGTCACCGTTCAGTTGGTGGTATGCGTGCTTCTATCTACAATGCTATGCCTTATGAAGGCGTAAAGGCTCTTGTTGACTTTATGACAGAGTTTGAAAAAAACAACGGCTAATAATAACCGATTGTAAATAAATTACATAAAGAGGTTGATTACCAATGTATAATATTAAAACATTAAATAAAATTTCGTCTGTTGGTTTAAACAGACTTGGCGACAACTATACTTGTGCTGACGAAATTGAAAATCCTGACGCTATACTTGTACGCAGTGCTTCTATGCACGAAATGGAAATGCCTGAATCTTTGCTTGCTATCGCAAGAGCAGGTGCAGGTGTTAACAATATACCTCTTGACAAGTGTAGTGAACAAGGTATTGTTGTTTTCAATACACCTGGAGCTAATGCAAATGCTGTAAAGGAACTTGTTCTTGCAGGTCTGCTTTTGAGTTCAAGAAAAATCACAGCGGGTATTGAGTGGGCAAAAACACTTAAAGGTAATGGCGATGCTGTTGGTAAAATGGTAGAAAAAGGAAAAAGCCAATTTGCAGGTCCTGAAATTAAGGGCAAGACTCTTGGTGTTATCGGATTAGGTGCTATTGGTGCTCTTGTTGCAAATGCAGCTGTTTCGCTTGGAATGGATGTCATTGGATATGATCCATTTTTGTCAGTTGATGGTGCCTTACAGCTTTCAAGACATATTAAGCATGTTACAACATTGGATGCCGTATTTTCAGACAGTGACTATATTACAGTTCACGTTCCTCTTACTCCTGATACAAAGAATGTTATCTGTGCTGAAAATATTGCAAAAATGAAGGACGGTGTTAGAATTCTTAACTACTCTCGTGCAGATTTGTGCAATTCAGCAGATATTGTAACTGCTATTGAAAGTGGAAAAGTTGCAACATATGTCACAGACTTTGCAACAGATGAACTACTTGGTGTTGATGGTGTAATCGCTATGCCTCATCTTGGTGCTTCCACTCCCGAGAGTGAAGATAACTGTGCAAGAATGGCTGCTGACGAAGTTAAGGATTATCTGGAAAACGGTAACATCACAAACTCAGTTAACTTCCCTGCTGCTAAAATGGCAAGAACAGGCGATGTACGTTACTGTGTTCTTCATAAAAATATTCCTGCAGTATTGCAGAGTGTTCTCGCTTTTGTAAGTCAGCAGGGTGCTAACGTAGAAAATATGGAAAATAAGTCA
>JAXJXA010000251.1:0-3456 GCA_036307745.1 Acutalibacteraceae bacterium
AAATCTCCCGTATTAGTAGAAATAGACAGTTGTTTTGAGTTTTCAGATATGACCTAGTATTTCTACAAATTTATTTTAGGAGGAATAAAATGGAAGAAGATATAACTATTAGGTTTAACCCTGATATAAACCAGGGATTAACAGAACAACAGATACAACAGCGAATATCTCAAGGCAAAACTAACAAAGCAAGCAATATGCAAACAAAGTCTTTGGGACAAATTTTAAAGGATAATGTATGCACATTATTTAATCTTATTAATCTTCTGCTGGCTGTTGCTGTTATTATGGTAGGCTCTTATAAAAATGCTTTGTTTATGATGATTATAATTATAAATGCTCTTATAGGAACCATTCAAGAAATACGAGCTAAAAAGACCATTGATAAGCTGTCGATTGTCAACGCACAAAAAGTTAAAGCATTAAGAAACGGAAAAACCTGTGATATTGATACTGAAAGTATAGTGTTAGATGATATTTTCTTTCTTTCACAAGGTCAACAAGTACCTGCTGACTGTATAGTAATAGAGGGAAGCTGTGAGGCTAATGAGTCTTTGCTCACAGGTGAATCTGATGCTGTATTCAAAAGCTATGGTGATACACTTATTTCGGGTAGTTTTATTGTAAGCGGAAAATGCACAGTAAAAGCAGAAAAAGTAGGTGATGACAATTACGCTCATCACATTTACAGCGGTGCTAAATATGTAAAAAAGGTTGATTCTCAGATAATGAAAACTCTCAACCTTATCATAAAGGTTATGTCTATGGTAATTGTTCCTGTGGGACTTCTTCTCTTCTGGAGACAATATATGCAGACAGGGTTTGATAGCCTACAAAGTGCTGTTGTAAGCACTGTTGCAGCTTTAGTTGGTATGATTCCCGAGGGACTTATTCTACTTACCAGTACAGTTCTTGCTGTTGGAGTAATAAGACTTTCAAAACAAAAAGTTCTTGTACAAGAAATGTTTTGTATAGAAACTCTGGCAAGGGTTGACGTGCTTTGTTTAGATAAAACAGGAACCATAACAGAGGGCTGTATGGAAGTACAAAAGGCAATAGCTGTAAATAAAACTAATAACGAAAATCTTGAAAACATACTAAACGCAGTTGCTAAGTTTTCTCCGGATGATAACCCTACTATAAACGCTATTAAGGACAGATATACAGGCTCTTCAAATCTTATTGCTGATCATACAGTTGCTTTTTCATCAGAAAAGAAGTGGTCTGGAATAAATTTTGGTAACGACGGAACAGTTGTACTAGGTGCTGAGGAATTTCTGTTTAACGGAAAAAATGATAAAATTCAATCTCTTATTAAAGACATACCAAATGGTTACAGAGTTATTTCCATAGGCTTTTCAGAAAATGATTTTAATGATAGAGAACTACCCTCTAATCTGATACCTTTGGGTGTTGTTGTATTAAAAGATAAAATCAGAAAAGAAGCTAAACCCACTCTTGAGTATTTCGATAAACAGGGAGTACAATTAAAGGTAATTTCAGGTGATAATGTAAATACTGTTTCTGCAATAGCAAAAGAAGCTGGACTTAAAGATGCTGATAAAGTTATTGATGCAACTACACTGAAAACTGAAGATGACGTTTATAACGCAGTTGAAAAATATTCTGTATTTGGTAGAGTTACACCAAATCAAAAATTACAGATGGTTAAGGCTCTGCAAAAACATGGTCATACAGTTGCTATGACTGGTGATGGTGTAAATGATGTACTGGCACTTAAAGAAGCTGACTGCTCTGTAGCTATGGCAAGCGGAAGTGAGGCAGCAAGGTGTGTTTCTCAGTTGGTACTGCTTGATTCTAACTTTGCATCAATGCCAAAAGTTGTAGCTGAAGGCAGACGTTCCATAAATAATATTCAACGTTCAGCTTCCTTGTTTCTCGTTAAGACCATATTCTCCACATTGCTTGCGGTTATCTTTGTATTTTACGGTGCAAAATATCCCTTTGCACCAATTCAGATGACATTAATCAGTGCGTTCTGTATTGGTTTCCCTTCTTTTGTACTTGCACTTGAGCCTAACGAAAACAGAATAAAGGGCAACTTCTTACTTAATATTCTTAATAAAGCGATACCAGGTGGGGTCACAGTGGCGTTATCAGTAGTAATGGTAACGATAATTGGCAGAATATTTCAATGGCAAAATGATTTTATATCCACTCTTGCCGTAGCTGTCACCTCTTTTATAGGGCTTATGGTTATATTCAAAACCAGTTATCCTTTCAACGCTATAAGAACAGTTATGTTTACCATATGCATTACCGGAATTACTTTGGGAATAACCTTTTCAAAGTACCTGTTTTTCGATATTATGAAGATTGATAATGTATTTGGATTTGTTAATATGAACTTTGAATTTCTTATAGCCTTTATAATTTGTGGTGCAATAGCTCTGACTATATTTATAATACTGAATTTACTTATGAAAAAATTCAATTTAATAAAATTGAAAAAAATAATGGACAAAAAAAAATAAAATCTACAATAATCAAGGGCAACACCGCTATGTAATAAAAGCGTTGTTGCCCTGAAAAATATAAACTAACAGAGGTATCTTTATGGAAAATAATAAAATATATCAATTACAAAATATAATTGATAAGTGCAATAACATAGTATTTTTTGGTGGTGCGGGCGTAAGCACAGAATCTGGCATACCTGACTTCAGAAGCGTTGACGGATTGTATAATCAGCAATATAAATATCCACCTGAAGAAATATTAAGTCACACCTTCTTTATCCACAAACCCTTGGAGTTCTACAAATTTTATCGAAATAAAATGCTATGCTTTTCTGCAAAACCTAATAAAGCACATTTATTCCTTGCTGAACTTGAAAACAAAGGAAAGCTACAAGCAATTATTACACAAAACATTGATGGATTGCACCAACAGGCAGGAAGTAAAAAAGTCTATGAACTTCACGGCAGTGTACACCGTAACTATTGTCTGAAATGTGGTGAATTTTACAGCGGTAAATATATATCAAATATTACAGGAGTACCAACCTGTGAAAAATGTGGCGGAAGAATAAAGCCTGATGTTATTTTATATGAAGAAGGGCTTGACGACAAAACTATAACTGAAAGTATTAAAGCGATTGCAAATGCCGATTGTCTTATTATTGCAGGAACAAGTCTTACGGTCTACCCTGCTGCCGGTTTGATAAGATATTTTAAAGGCAAGCACCTTATTTTGATAAATAAAAGCAAAACAAATATAGACAGTACAGCTGATTTAGTTATAAACGCACCAGTAGGTGAAGTATTGTCAAAAATAAAAATATAAGTTTATTCAAAAGTATAAAACTACGATAATGTGAATCACATTGTCGTAGTTACATCCTTCTTATTTTGATGTTTGCAATAATTTTTTTACTCCATAAACTAATTTTTTTAATATACATATTGACAAAAAAATACATATAAGATATAATTT
>JAXJXA010000252.1:0-5657 GCA_036307745.1 Acutalibacteraceae bacterium
CTCCTATCGTTGGTACAGGTATGGAATATAAGGCAGGCGTTGACTCAGGTATTTGTGTACTTTCTGAGGAAGACGGTGTTGTACTGAATGTAAGTGCAGACAAAGTTGTTGTACGCTATGATTCAGGTAGAATTCAGGAATTTGAAATTACAAAATTTATGCGTTCAAACCAGAGTACTTGTATCAACCAGATTCCTGTTGTTTCTAAGGGACAAAGGGTTGTAAAGGGTGAGGTTCTTGCAGACGGTCCTGCAACCAACAATGGTGAAATCAGCCTTGGTAAAAATGCTCTTATCGGCTTTATGACCTGGGAAGGTTATAACTACGAAGACGCTGTTCTTATTAATGAAAAAATTGTAAGAGATGACGTTTATACATCAATTCATATAGAAGAATATGAAACAGAAGCAAGAGATACAAAACTAGGCCCTGAAGAAATTACAAGAGATATTCCTAATGTAGGCGAAGATATGCTTAAGGACCTTGACGAAAACGGTATCATTCACATTGGTGCTGAAGTTAAGGCTGGTGATATTCTTGTAGGTAAAGTTACACCTAAGGGTGAAACTGAGTTGACAGCCGAAGAAAGACTATTGAGAGCTATCTTTGGTGAAAAAGCAAGAGAAGTCAGAGATACTTCTTTGAGAGTACCTCACGGTGAATGCGGTATTGTTGTTGATGTTAAGGTGTTTACAAGAGAGAATAGTGCAGACGAACTACAGCCCGGTGTTAATAAAGTAGTAAGATGTTATCTGGCACAGAAAAGAAAAATCTCTGTTGGTGACAAGATGGCTGGTCGTCACGGTAACAAGGGTGTTGTTTCAAGAATTTTACCTATGGAAGATATGCCATTCCTTCCCGATGGTACACCTCTTGATATTGTTCTTAATCCATTGGGCGTACCTTCACGTATGAACATCGGTCAGGTACTTGAAGTTCATCTGGGATATGCAGCTAAAGCACTTGGATGGAAGATTATGACACCTGTATTTGACGGTGCTCACGAGCAGGATATCTTCAAGATTTATGAGGATATTTACGAAAAATCAAAGGTTGGTGAACTACCACCGCCTGAATCACCAAAATATATCGACTTTACAGATTGCTTTAATAAAAATGGTATTTCTATGGAGTGTAAAACAAAACTTCGTGATGGTAGAACAGGCGAATGGTTTGATAATCCTGTTACAGTTGGTTATATGTACTATCTGAAATTGCATCATCTGGTTGACGATAAAATTCACGCACGTTCAACAGGCCCTTATTCACTGGTTACACAACAGCCTTTGGGCGGTAAAGCACAATTTGGCGGTCAGCGTTTCGGAGAAATGGAAGTTTGGGCACTTGAGGCTTATGGTGCAGCTTATACTCTTCAGGAAATCCTTACAGTTAAATCAGATGACGTTGTTGGTCGTGTTAAGACATATGAAGCTATTGTAAAGGGTCAGAATATTCCTAAGCCAGGTGTTCCTGAGTCATTTAAGGTTCTTATCAAAGAACTTCAATCACTTGCTTTGGATGTTCGTGTTCTTGATAAAGAAGACAATGAAATTGATCTCAGACAGAATTTCGATGAAGACGATGACATTCCTGTAGCAAACGACAGTAACACTTCAGACGATGAAACTCTTGAGTCTGAAATGGTAATGACAGATATGGACGGTTACCAGTATGATGAGGATCAGGATGGCGACAATATGATAGATGAATCCGGTTTTGCCGAAGAAGAAACAGAGGATCTGCTGGACTTTGGTGATGGTTACGGCAGTGACGAGCTTTAATTCAGGAGGTAAGGCATAAATGGAATTTAATATATTTGAATCAATAAAAATCGGACTTGCTTCACCTGATAAGATTAGAGAATGGTCTTATGGCGAGGTTACCAAGCCCGAAACTATAAATTACCGTACTCTTAAGCCTGAAACAGACGGTCTTTTCTGCGAAAGAATTTTTGGACCACAGAAAGACTGGGAATGCCACTGCGGTAAGTACAAAAGAATTCGCTTTAAGGGCAAAGTTTGTGAACGTTGTGGCGTTGAGGTAACACGCTCTAAAGTAAGAAGAGAAAGAATGGGACACATTGAACTTGCGGCTCCTGTTTCCCACATTTGGTACTTTAAAGGTATTCCTTCAAGAATAGGCTTAATTCTGGATATTTCTCCACGTCTGCTTGAAAAAGTTCTTTATTTTGCTTCTTACATTGTAACTAATCCAGGTGAAGGTACTGGTCTTGTAAAGCAACAAATTCTGACTGATAACGAGTACAGAGAAATGCGTGAGAAGTATGAGGATGATTTTGAAGCAAGTATGGGTGCCGAAGCAATAAAAAAATTGCTTGCAGAAATTGACCTTGATGCTCTTTCTGCTGAACTCAAAGAAGAACTTGAAACAGCAAGCGGACAGAAAAAGGTACGTCTGGTAAAAAGACTTGAGGTTGTTGAAGCATTCAGAATGTCTGGCAACCGCCCTGAGTGGATGATTATGGATGTTGTTCCTGTAATTCCACCGGATATTCGTCCTATGGTACAACTTGATGGTGGTAGATTTGCAACATCTGACCTTAACGATTTGTACCGCAGAGTTATTAACAGAAACAACCGTCTGAGAAAGCTTCTTGAATTGGAGGCTCCGGACATTATTATAAGAAACGAAAAGCGTATGCTACAGGAATCTGTAGACGCTTTGATTGACAATGGTAGACGCGGCAGACCAGTTACAGGTCCTAACAACAGAGCATTGAAATCACTTTCTGATATGTTAAAGGGTAAGCAGGGACGTTTCCGTCAAAACCTTTTGGGTAAGCGTGTTGACTATTCAGGACGTTCGGTTATCGTAGTTGGTCCTGAACTAAAAATGTATCAGTGTGGTTTGCCAAAAGAAATGGCATTGGAACTATTCAAGCCTTTTGTAATGAAAAGACTTGTTGAAACAAAGGTTTCTGCAAATATTAAGGCAGCAAGAAAAGCTGTTGAAAGAGCAAAACCAGAAGTTTGGGATGCTCTTGAAGTTGTAATCAATGGACACCCTGTTCTTCTTAACCGTGCTCCTACACTTCACAGACTTGGTATCCAGGCATTTGAGCCTGTATTGGTTGAAGGTAGAGCATTAAAACTTCACCCTCTTGTTTGTACAGCTTATAACGCTGACTTTGACGGTGACCAGATGGCTGTTCACGTTCCACTGTCTGCAGAGGCACAGGCAGAGGCTAGGTTCCTTATGCTTGCAGCAGGCAATCTGCTCAAACCTTCAGATGGTCGTCCTGTTGCTATTCCTACACAGGATATGATTCTGGGTTCTTACTACCTTACACTTGATAAAGACGGAGAACCTGGTGAAGGCAAGATTTTCAGAGATGAAAACGAAGCTCTTATGGCTTATGATGCAAAATATGTTACACTTCACTCTAAAATTAAAGTCCGCCGTAGCAAAGAGATTAATGGCGAAGTTAAGACAGCTTTAATTGATACTTCTGTAGGACGTATCATCTTCAATCGCCCTATCCCCCAGGATTTGGGATTTGTTGACAGAACAGTTCCGGGCAATGAGCTGAAGTACGAAATTGACTTCCTGGTTGGTAAATCACAGCTAGGTAAAATTATAGATAAGTGTATCCGTGTACACGGTACAGAAACTACATCTGTAGTTCTTGACGATATCAAATCACAAGGTTATAAATATTCAACTATCGGTGCGATTACTGTTGCCGTTTGTGATGCTGCTATTCCTCCTGCAAAGAAGGAAATCATTACACAGGCTGAAGTTGATAAAGACGAAGTTACAGAGCTTTACAATCAGGGCTTGATGAGCAATGATGAGCGTTATAAGAATGTTCTTAAAATATGGAACAAAGCTACTGATGATGTTACAAACGCACTGAAAGATAATATGGATCGTTACAATCCTATCTGGATGATGGCTGACTCAGGTGCCCGTGGTAGTATGTCTCAGATCAGACAGCTTGCTGGTATGCGTGGACTTATCGCTAACACATCAGGTAAGACTATCGAAATTCCTATCAGAGCTAACTACCGTGAAGGTCTTAACATTTTGGAATACTTTATTTCATCTCGTGGTGCTAGAAAGGGTCTTGCTGATACAGCTCTGCGTACAGCTGACTCAGGTTACCTTACACGTCGTCTTGTTGATGTATCTCAAGATGTAATTGTAAGAGAAGACGACTGTGGCACTCACGAAGGAATTGAGATTTACACAATCTACGATGGTAAGAGAAAAATTGAAGATATCAAAGAAAGACTGCTTGGCAGATATTTGGTTGAAGATTTTGTTGACGCTGAAACAGGTGAAATTCTTGTATCAAAGGAAACAATGATGGGCGATAAAGAAGCAGATATTATCTCTAACAGTGGTGTTGAAAAGGTAAAAATTCGCTCTATCCTTGGTTGTAGAGCTAAACATGGTGTTTGCCGTAAGTGTTATGGTTCTAACCTTGCTAACGGTATGCCTGTTACAGTCGGTGAAGCTGTTGGTATTATTGCAGCTCAGTCAATCGGAGAACCAGGTACACAGCTTACAATGCGTACATTCCACACTGGTGGTGTTGCAGGTGGCGAAGATATCACACAGGGTCTTCCAAGAGTTGAAGAGTTGTTTGAAAGCAGACGTCCAAAGCATCAGTCTATTCTAAGTGAAATAGATGGTGAAGTACACTTTGATACAGTAAAGGGTGCACGTCATGCAGTTATCTTCAACAGAGAAACAGTCGAAGAAAAGAGCTATCTAATTCCTCACGGTTCAAGAGAAAAGATTGTTGAAGGTCAGTTTGTTCACAAGGGCGATATGTTAACAGAAGGTGCTAAAAATCCTCACGATGTTCTAGACATTCTGGGTGTTGAAGCTGTTCAAAACTACCTCATAGAAGAAGTACAATGTACCTATCGACTCCAAGGTGTTGCTATCAATGACAAGCATATTGAAGTTATTGTACGCCAGATGATGAAAAAGGTTAAGATTGAAGAGCCTGGTTCAACAAATCTAATGACAGGTGCACAGGTTGACAGAAACGAATTTCTTTCTGCTAATGAGGAAATTCAGAGAAGAATTGATGCCGGCGAAACTGATCTTGAGCTTGCAACTGCTACACAGTTGTTGCTCGGTATTACAAAGGCTTCACTTGCTACCGATAGCTTTATGTCTGCAGCTTCATTCCAGGAGACAACTCGTGTTCTTACAGATGCAGCTATCAGAGGCAAAGTTGATCATCTTGTTGGTCTTAAAGAAAATGTTATTATTGGTAAACTTGTTCCTGCTGGTACAGGTATGCAACGTTACAGCAATGTAGAGCTTGAGGAAAACTTTCCTACCTCTCTCCCTGTAACTGACCAAATAATTGAGTAATTTAAAAATTTTTAAGATATTAATAATTCTATAAATTGAATTTTCGATATTAAGAAAACTCAAATCTATCGTAATAATATCACAAAGAAAGGTGCTGTACTTAGTTTACAGCACCTTTCAACTTTTTTAGATTTTATTTTAATAATTGAGGTAAACAACTAAAATTTAGGTGGGAGTTTGTAGGATTTTAAAGGGTGAAACCCTTTAACGAATAATAGTCAAATAATTATTACCTCAACATTTATTATAGAACCGTTATGTAAAACAATATATCTATTGTTTTGATAAAAATTTTATTGCTA
>JAXJXA010000253.1:0-1939 GCA_036307745.1 Acutalibacteraceae bacterium
GTACTTGCATAGGTTGTCCGCCTGTGGAAGATGGGGTTATAGCACTGAAAAAACTGCCTATACAGGAGCATTTTATTCCGTCAAGAAGGTTAAAACTACTATATTCACGCTTTACATAAAGATATGTCATCACTGAGTCAATAAACATATTTCCTAGCTGACAGATGATAGCCATAATTATCCAGAATACGTTAATTTTTACATCAGAATTTATCAGGTCAATAAGGCCATTGTCAGAAACACAAAAATACGTTATTAATGCTATTGAAATTGCAATTACAACGATATTGAAAATAAGAGTCCAGTTAATTTTTTTCATTTTACGTCCTCATAATAAAAATAATTGATATATAAAATTCCTAAGAATGTATATAAGTGATGACCGTTACTATTCAGCTTGAGAGATTTGCGGATTATTAACAGTACCTATTATTATAGGAGCATAACTTTCATTGTCAACCACAGCATAAACAAATGGTCTGTTAAAAATAATACTGTTATCAACTTCTGTTGTTGATGATTCATCATTGCTTTCTGAATTTGAAGAGCAAATACCATTTTTGTTTATCTCAATTTTTACAGATTGTGTAAGGTCATTTACAAAAATATCCTCAGCAAAACCTTTGGAGAAATCGGCATCTACAGAAAAAATATCATCTATACCAATCTGGGTTAAGCTGTCTTTTAGACTTTTGCTTTCTGATATTGAAAATTCAGGTATACTTACTTCGGCAAAATCTGTTGCAGATACGCTATAGGGCATATCAAGAAGTTTATCGCCTGTCAGTTTATTTACATATTCTTTCAAAGAGTAATTTTCATTAGGCAGAATACAAATTAATTTACAGGGAACATTCTTCATATCTTTTATAAAGCCCTGTGCATCATCAGTTTTAAATGAACGTTCAACGCTTGTAAGATATGTTACTAAGGTTTTGTTACCAGTGTTTGTTGTAAAATCACCTGTTTTTATATCTGTTTCACTATAGCCTTTTAGCCATTGGTCACTTATAGCTGTTGAGCAGTCTAAATACAGGCTGTAATTATCTTCTATGCTTATTCCAGTATCAGGGATAAGAGAATTTGAGTTATCAGCCAGTAAGTTAGTAATTACAAGGTTGGTGTTTTCCTTTGAAAAATCTATTTTGTAAACAAAGGAATTATAGAAATTATCGTACTTTTGTAAAAAGCTGCGTTTAGGTGACCAGCTGTCAGATATCCACACAGAATTTACGTTAAAAATGCCGTTTTCTTCGTTATTGAAAAAACTCATTCTTTGTGTAATGTATGAACTGCACTGATTAAATGTGTCAGTGCTACTGTTGCTGTTTCCGAGAAAATTCTTCAACTCTTTAAGTGTATTTTGATTTGTCCCATTTGCCAGAGCAGATAAAGAAACCGATACAGACAATGGTGCAATAGCTGTATTTTCTGTGTCATATTTGTTTGCTTTAAGCATTTTTACAGCCAAATTACTACTATTATTTATAAACGTATCATAATTTTCAGGTTTTGTAGTTGAGTCATTAAAATCATACACAGGAGCACTATCGCTTTTTTGAACGCTCGCAAGAAGATTGTCAGCATCATTCACTCTGTTCTCATCCTCTTGATTGTTGCAACCACATAGACCTGTTGCAATGGTCATTATCCCTATTAAAAATGCAAGACTTTTTTTGATAAGTTTATTCTTCATAGTTGTTCTCCGATTTGTTTTCTTCTGTAATAGCTCTGGCAATTACATTTTCATCATATTTCTTGTTTTTTGAATGGTAGTTTATTACAAGTTTTTCAGCAAGCTCTGCAATTTTTCCGGCTGAATTTTCTCTGAAATTCATTTTACAGGCTTTTTTCATTGCGGTTAGTTTTTCAGAATTAAGTAATAAGTCATGTACTACCTTTCCGGAATTTTTCTTTGGTAGACGTATAGCCATACCAC
>JAXJXA010000254.1:0-2387 GCA_036307745.1 Acutalibacteraceae bacterium
ATGTATTATAAAGTGTTTCATTGAAATTGTCAAGGGGTTTTCTATATTTTTTTAATTTAATCGAATCTCTTTTTCGACTGATTGTAATTTATACTAGGGGCTGTTTGAAAAATAGAAAAAGTGCTGGATTTTTTGTTCAAGAAAATGAGATTTCAAGCAAAAACCGAAAGAAATGCTGATGTATTTCCGAGAATTTTCAACACAAAAGCAACGGTTATATACCAAAATAGATAATACTTTTGATTTTCAAACAAACCTAAACATATGTAACGATTTAGTATTTAAATTATAACTATTCAAGATATCATCTTAAATATTATATTGTGTATAATTAATAACTATTTTTTAGCTAGATATTCCTCAAGAGCTTTGGCAAGCTGATCGGGACATGATGTGTTTTTCATACCGCACTTAATACCTTTACAGCGATTTATAACCTCTTGTACTTCCATACCTTCTACAAGGGCTCCTATCCCCTTTCCATTTCCGTTACAACCACCATTAAATTTAACATTCTTAATTTTGGTTCCCTCAATCTCAAAATCTATTGTTCTTGCACAAGTACCTCTTGTAGTATATATCATTTTAAAACTCTCCTTATCTGTTATATTCTAATAATTTTTTTAAATCTTCATCAGGTGTTACACAAGTTCCTATCGGATTCACCCTTCCACAGCTGTAACCATGAAAATCTGTACCTCCTGTGCGAAGTAAGTTATATTTCTCCGCATACTTGAGCAAAATATGCCTGTCCTCTTCAGAACCTCTTGGATACCAACACTCAATACCATCTATACCATTTTCAATAAGTTTTGGAATTGCCGGAATAGTATCATAAACACTGGGGTGAGCTAAAACAGCAACACCTCCTGCACTGTGTATAAGTCTGATAATTTCATAAACATCCGGATATTCTATTTTTGTTCTGGCAAAGCCATATTTCCAATCAAAAATTTCCTTATATAATTCACCATAAACTCTATTAGTGTAACCAGCTTCCATAAGAGTATACATAATATGGCTTTTGAAAACAGTTGAACTCTCTTTTGCATTCTCTTCTACCATTTCCATATCAATATAAAAACGTTTTTTTATTTCATCCATTGCTTTAATCATTGCTTTATATCTGCTCTCAGCAATTTTATGAAACATATCATCAAATTTTTCAGGCTGTTTACAATTATAGCATAACATATGCACAAGACGATTTCGGTCAAAATCATAAGCAGAAATTTCTACACCGTGGATTACTTTAACACCAAATTTCTTGCCATAAAATTCAGCTTGCTCATATCCTTTAAAAGTATCGTGATCAGTTAATGATACCGTATTAATTCCTGCAAGTGCTGCAAGTTTTATAACATTTTTTACTGATGTTGCACCGTCTGAACACTTTGAGTGGCAATGTAAATCTGCTGACATATCTTAACCTCCTAAATTTGCTCAAAGGTAAAAATCGAAAACACAGACAATCTATAAAGATTGCCTGTGTAATAAATTTCTAAATATATAATAACAAATTGTTATTATCAGATTGATATATCCAATGCAATCTGATAAAGCTCGTTATCAAATACTCTCTTCATATTAAGAGCTTCTGTGATATCGTAGTCAACAATTTTGCCATTTGTCATTGCAACAACTCTATCACCAATTCCTTGTGAAAGTAAATCAACAGCTTTATGACCCATAGCACTTGCAACAACTCTGTCACGCAATGTTGGCATACCACCACGCTGAACATGACCAAGAACTGTAAGTCTTGTTTCAACACCTGTTTTCTCTTCAATATACTTTGCAATCTTGTCAGAGTTACCAACACCTTCAGCAACAATAACAATAAAATGCTTTTTGCCTGTTTTCTGTGTAGCCATCATTCTCTGAATAACATCTGTATCAAGATTATATTCTCTTTCTGGTACAAGAATAGCTGTTGCACCAACAGCGATACCTGTCTGCAAAGCAATATCACCACAACGTCTTCCCATTACTTCAATAACACTACAACGGTCGTGTGACTGTGCTGTATCGCGGATACGATCAATCATATCCATAGCAGTATTCATAGCTGTATCAAAACCAACTGTATACTCACTACAAGCAATATCATTATCAATAGTACCAGGAATACCAACACAAAGAATACCTTCGTTTGTTAAATCTCTTGCACCACGGAATGAACCGTCACCACCAATTACAACAACACCCTCTATACCAAGTTCACGGCAAGTAGCTGCTGCCTTTTTAACACCAGCAGGTGTGTTATACTCTTCACTTCTTGCTGTATATAAAATGGTACCACCTCTGTGTATAATATCTGAAACTGAACGCAAGTTCATCTCAAATACATCGCCGTTTAACAAACCATTATAGCCTCTGTGTACACC
>JAXJXA010000255.1:0-7444 GCA_036307745.1 Acutalibacteraceae bacterium
AATCACTCGTTTTGGAACAAAAATCCAGCACTTTTTCTTTTTTCAAACAAACCCTAATTTCATAATATTATTATACTAAACACCGTTTAAAATACAGAAATTATTTCGGCATATTTCGCACTGCACTTCATACTGCGTTCTCGAAAGGCGACAGCCTTTCTGTGGATCTGTATTTGTTCAGTACAAAATCTGCTTGGAAATTTTTTACCGATTTTAAACGGTGTTTAGTATTAAACCTTATCCATAGCAATATAAAAAAGAAGTAAATGCTTGTATTCATTTTATATTTGAGGTATAATAATGAAGAAAAAACTCCGGCAAAGGATGAAGTTTAATGAGTAAAATGGTCAGACCTTTGTCTGTCTTTGTAATGGTAGTTATGTTTGTATGCATTTTTGCAGTGCCTGTAAGTGCTGAAAGTGTGTATGCTAATATAAAGAGTGCATCTGTAAGTGTTGAAATTCCTAAGGAATTTACTGTGACATCGGCTTCGATAAATCCTGATGATAGCACTACTTATAGTGCAGTTGCTACAATGAATGATACTTCAAAGCAACTTTACATAACCTCCGAAAAAAATAGCCAGACAAGTGATTTGTACAACTATAAGTATATGACTGAAAAAGATATAAATAGTGAAGTAGAAAATATAAGGTCGGGCAATCAAACGATGTGTGGATATACATTTCAGAATGTAACCGCGGCATCATTTAAAGAACAATCGAAATATATTCTTTTTACATTCTATAATTCTGAGATTAAAGGTAATTTAACAGTATACTCGGCTATTTCATATACATTAGTCAATGGTGAATTGATAACTGTAAAGTTCACTTCTACATCAAATGCTTTAACTGATACCGAAAAAGTAATATTTAATAAAATTGTTGACTCAATAAATGTGGCGACTCTTTATGAAAAGCCACTAGAGATGAATATGTCATCTGTTTTTGGTACATTACTTGTAGTTGCTATATTTGTGGGTATTGGTATTATCATTATTCTTGTTGGCTATTATGTAACCCACAGAAGTACTAATGTAAAAGGAAGACGTCGTCTTGCTGATAAATATTATGATGAGCTAAAAAGTGAAGGTCTTATGGACGAATCGGAAGATTTGGAGGATGAGATTGTTGCAGTAGCAACATCAACTATTATAGAACCTTCCGAAAAAGTGCTTCCTAAAGACAGAGATCAAATTTCTGCATTACTGGAGTCAACTTCGGGTACTCCTAGTCTTATTGAAGATGAATGGGAAGATATTGATCTTGAAAAAATGTTTGCTATTCCTGAATTTGACTCTGATACTAACGAATATAAACAGAACGTTGTGCAGGAAAATCTTGTAGAAAACTTGTCTGATATGCATGAAAATGATACAATTTTTTCAGCACAATCAGGGCGTGCAGATTCGGCAAAAAGATACGCTAAGATGTTTATTGGTTCTGATATTGATCATAAAGAAAATAATACTGATGAAAAATCGTCAGATCCTGAATATGATGAGAAAATGGCTAGAATTGAAGAACGTCACAGACAAAGAATGTCTATTAAAAAGAGTAAAGGGAAAAAACGTAAACATTCTTCACATCCTCCAAGAATTTTCTCAGAAAGTAAAAGAACAAACCATCGTAGTTCTGTTTCTGCCAGAAGAACTACTACAGGAACTGATATTTTTGGAGAATTTGAAATAGACAGTTATTGGGATAAATACAGATAAGGGAGGATTAACCTTGAATTCACTTTCTATTATAAATGCAAGAGTGGTAGACCCGGCAAACAACGTTGACGGAATCAAAAATATATATATCCTTGATGGTAAAATTGCAGATGTAAGTGATTTGGTTCATAATGCGGATATTGTTATTGATGCTAAAGGTATGATTGCCGCACCCGGTCTAGTGGATATGCACGTACATTTACGTGACCCTGGTTATACGCAGAAAGAAGATATAATTACTGGTTGCAATGCTGCTGCTGCGGGAGGTGTTACAAGTTTATTGGCTATGCCAAACACAGAACCTGTAACTGATTGTGCTGAAATTGTAGAGTATATAAGAGAAAAGGCTAAAAATGCTAAGGCAAGAGTATATGTAGCTGCTGCTATAACAAAAGGGTTAAAAAGTATAGAACCTTCTGATATTGATAGTCTTAATCAAGCCGGAGCAATAGCCCTATCTGATGATGGTAGGCCTGTAGAGAATACAAAGTTTTTAGCTGATGCTATGATAAAAGCACCAAAGAAAAATATGTGTGTTGTTGCTCATTGTGAAGATTTATATTTAGCTAAGGGCGGAAAAATGAACGACGGTAAAATCAGTAAACAGCTTGATATATGTGGTATTCCTGCTGCTGCTGAAGATGCAGGAACAGCACGTGAAATAGCTATAGCAGCTGCATACGATGTTCCTGTTCATATTTGCCATGTAAGCACAAAAACGTCTGTTGCATTAATAAGAGATGCCAAAAAAAGAGGAGTGAAGGTAACAGCTGAAACAGCACCACACTATTTTTCTCTGACTGAAGAGATGTTACTGAATAGAGATGCTGATTTCAGAATGAATCCTCCTTTGCGTTGCGATGATGATGTAAAAGAAATAATTAAAGGACTTTGTGATGGTACACTTGATGTTATTGCAACAGATCATGCACCTCACACACCACAAGAAAAGTCAGATTTTAAAAATGCTCCTAACGGTTCAATAGGTATGGAAACATCTCTTTCAGTTTCATTGACATATCTTGTGGATAAAGGTGTACTATCTCTTAATCAACTTATAGAAAAAATGTCACTTAATCCTGCACGTATTCTAAACATTCCTGCAGGAACGCTTTCTGTTGGAGCGAATGCTGATGTGGTTATATTTGACCCTGATGAGATTTATATGGTTGATATTGAGAAATTACACGGAAAATCTAAAAATACTCCATTTAAAGGAATGTCGCTAAAAGGTAAGGTGAAATTTACTGTATTGAATGGAGAAGTTGTTTATAAAGATTAAGTTGGAGGATTAAAGTAATGGCATTAGACAGATTGATTGAAAAAATTGTAGAAAAACAAAATCCCACAGTAGTAGGTCTTGATCCAAAGCTTGCCTATATTCCTGATTTTATAAAAGAGAATGTATATGCAAAGTATGGAAAAACTCTTGAAGGTGCTGCTGAAGCTCTTTTGGTGTATAACAAGGCTCTTATTGATGAATTGTGTGATATTGTTCCTGCTGTTAAACCTCAGGCTGCATACTATGAAATGTATGGCTGGCAAGGTGTAAAAACATTGGCAGAAACAATCGCTTATGCAAAATCTAAGGGAATGTTTGTTATTACAGATGGAAAAAGAAATGACATTGGTACAACAATGGAAGCATATGCAAATGCTCATCTTGGTGAAACATACATTGACGGTGAAATTGTAAATGCATTTGGTGGAGATGCTTTGACTGTTAACGGTTATTTAGGTTCAGACGGAATCAAGCCTGTAATAAATGTATCTAATAAAATGGATACAGGTATGTTTGTTCTTGTAAAAACATCAAATCCAAGCTCAGGTGAGTTACAAAATCTAACTCTTGAAGGGCAAGAAACTATTTATCTTCATATGGGAAAACTGTGTGAAGAGTGGGGAAAAGAACTTCAGGGTAAATATGGATATTCAGGTGTAGGTGCTGTTGTTGGTGCAACATATCCTGAGCAACTTACTGAGTTAAGAAAAGAACTTCCTAATACATTTTTCTTAGTTCCTGGTTATGGTGCTCAGGGGGGGACTGCTGATGATATTGCAGGTGCTTTTGACAGCAATGGACTTGGAGCTATTGTCAATTCTTCAAGAGGAATTATGTGTGCTTGGCAAAAAGAAGAAGGTTGTAAACCTGAAAATTTTGCTAAGGCTGCAAGACGTGAAGCTGAAAAGATGAAAAAACTTCTTACAGATGTTACAGGCGAAATAAAACTACCATAAGTAATTTATTTCTTTAAATAGTATAAAAATAATCTTGCCACAGCAAAATGTTGCTGTGGCATTTTTAAGTGGGTGATTTTATGGAAAATATTATTTTATCTGATGATGTTAAAACTATTATTACTACTTTATTCTCTGCTGGATATAAGGCATACGCTGTAGGTGGTTGTGTGCGAGATAGTTTGTTGAAAAAAACACCTTATGATTGGGATATATGCACTAATGCTATGCCTGAAGAAATAAAAGAAATTTTTAGTAAATTTAAATATTTTGAAACGGGAATCAAATATGGAACTATAACTCTTATAGTAAATAGCATTACTTATGAAATAACTACCTTTCGGTCGGAAGGTAGTTATAATGATAGCCGTCACCCTAAAAATGTATGTTTTGAAAAAAATATTGAAATAGATTTAGCAAGACGTGATTTTACAATTAATGCTATTGCTTTTAATCAATATGATGGCATAGTAGATATGTTTGGTGGTATAGAAGATATAAAAAATAAAATTATAAGGACAGTTGGTGATAGTAATAAAAGGTTTTCAGAGGATTCATTAAGAATTCTACGTGCTTTGCGTTTTTCATCAATGTTAGAGTTTAGTATTGATAGTGAAACAAAAGCTGGAATATTTAATAATAAACAGCTCTTGAGAAATATTTCAGTAGAACGAATATGGAATGAATTTAAAAAATTACTTATTGGCAGTAATGCCGTAAAAATACTGCGTGAGTATGTAGATGTTATATCTGTATTTTTACCTGAAATTAAGAATATGGTAGGTTTTAAACAACATTCAAAATATCATTGCTATGATGTATGGGAACATACACTTCATGCATTATCTTGTGCAGATAATGATATTACAATAAAACTTACTGTACTCTTCCATGATATAGGAAAACCTAATGTATTTACTATTGATGAAAAAGGGGAGGGTCATTTTTACGGTCATCCTAAAGTAAGTGCTGAAATTACAGAAAATATATTAAATAGATTTAAAGTTGATAATAAAACCAAAGAAGAAGTGATAACTTTAGTAAGAGAACACGATAGAGTAATAAATGCAACAGAAAAATCTATCAATCGCACTATTCAAAAATTGGGCTCAAATGAATTATTTGAAAAGTTACTGAAAGTTAAACTTTGTGATGTAGCTGGACAGTCAGAAGATTTAAAAAGCTCAAGAACAAAACAACTTAATTCTATAAAAAATAAATATAAAGAACTTATTAAAAATAACAAAGTTGTTACCAAAATTACAGATTTAAAAATAAACGGAAAAGATATTATGGCTTTGGGTATATCAGAAGGTAAATATGTAGGTGAAGTGCTTAGAATATTATTCACTATGGTTACAGATGATAATTTACCTAATAATCACATTGAACTTATTAAAAAAGCTACAAAAATAATTACTAATTACAAATATTAAATAATTCTCAAAATATATCTATAACGAAGTTAGTTGATTTAACTATATTTTTTAAAAAAAACAATTTTTTATTATGAAATATATTGTAGAAAATCTTCATTTAAATTTGTGCAATACTCCACAAAAAGATTACATATTTGTTACTGACCATTGGACATAAAGTCCATTAAAAGGGCTTTAATTACAGTAGAATAGTAGTTTAATACAGGTTACAAAATGTAATTATAAACTTTACAAATTTGTAATCATATTGTAAAATAGCTGTATTACAAATGAGTAATCTTTTATGAAGGAGTGAACAAGAGTTTTATAACTCAAAAATTATGAAATTTTCAAAAAAAATTATATCTACTATATTAACAGCGACTGTACTGGTTTGCAGTATGCCAACAATTTCAATGCAAGCAATGGCTGTAAATACTGAAACAAAAACTGTAGCAACTACTAAGAATGAAATTCAAACAGGCAGTATTTCAATTTCTAAATCTTCTATCACTATGGGTGTTGGCGAAAGTTATAAATTAACGGCAACTCTATATAATACAGACGATGTTAATCAAAAAGTTTCTTGGGGTTCATCTAATTCTAATATTGTCTCAGTAAATAATGGTATTGTTACAGCAAAGAAAAATGGAACAGTTACTGTTATTGCACGTTTAACAAATGGTAAATTTGCTAAATGTAAGGTTACAATAAAAAATGCACCTACTTCAGTTTCTCTTAATAAAAACAATATTACATTAGGAATTGGAGAAACATTTGATCTTAATAGTAGTCTTCCTAATGGATGTGGAGCATATAGTATAAAATACTTTACAAATAATTCAAATATTGCATCTGTAAAATCAGCAGGTGGATTAGTTACTGCTAAATCTGTTGGTAAGGCTGTAATCACAGCAACTACATATAACGGAAAAACAGTAAGTTGTAATGTTATTGTTAACAAGGCTCCCAAGTCTATTTCACTCAATAAGACTTCATTAACTCTTGGTATAGGTGAAAGCTATGATCTTAATAGTAGTTTACCTGAGGGATGCAGTGCTTATAACATAAAGTACTTTACAAATAATTCAAATGTTGCACCTGTAAAATCAGCAGGTGGATTAGTCACTGCTAAGTCAGCAGGTATTACTTATATTACTGCAAAGGCTTATAATGGTATATCAGTATCTTGCAAGGTAATAGTTAAAAATGCACCTTCAAAAGTAAATCTCAATAAAACAACATTGTCACTGTCTGAAGGTGGAGAATTTGATTTAAATTCATCATTACCTTCTAATACTGCTTCATATAGCGTAAAATACACATCAAGCAATCCAAATGTTGCATCTGTAAAATCAGCAGGTGGTATAGTTTCAGCAAAATCAACCGGTACCACAACAATCACAGCAACAACTTTTAATGGTAAAAAAGCAACCTGTAAGGTTACTGTAACAAACGGATACACAGATGATGATTTATATTGTCTTGCAGCTGTAATATGGCAAGAAGCAGGATCAAGTTATTGCAGTGACAGATTGCAGTTGTTGGTTGCTAATGTGGTAATGAATCGCGTTAAATCTTCTTATTTTCCTGATACAATTAGAGAAGTTATTACCTATAAAGGAGCATATGGTACTATGTATTGGGATGGTGTTTCTATACCTGTTGCCAATGACGCGATAACTCAGGCTGCTATTGATAGATGTTATGCAAATGCAAAGAAAATACTTGATGGTTACAGAATTCTTCCTGAAAATGTAATTTATCAAGCAGGTTTTGTACAAGGCTCTGGTATATATACTTATGAAGAGGGAATGTATTTCTGCTATCAGTAATTTTATACTAAACACCATTAAAAATACAGAAATCATTTCGGCAGATTTCGCATTGCACTTCATACTACGTCCTCGAAAGGCGACAGCCTTTCTGTAGCTTAGTATTCGTTCAGTGCAAAATCTGCTCGAAAATCATTTACCGATTTTAAACGGTGTTTAGGGCTTATTTGAAAATAGAAAAGTGCTGGATTTTTGTTTCAAAACGAGTGATTTCAAGGCAAAAACCGCAGAAA
>JAXJXA010000256.1:0-4477 GCA_036307745.1 Acutalibacteraceae bacterium
CAGAGCCTTTGCAGGTTTTAAGGACAGCGTCCTTAACGAAATATTCTTCAATAATCTTTTCTACCCCAACATTTATTATAGAGCCATAAAATAATACTATTTCTTTAATCAGGTGGGATAATACCCACCTTTTTTGTATATTTGGGATAGTTTTTGCATATGAATTGAAGGTTGAATTGCTATAAATTAACAGGATATTAATACAATGTTCAATAAGCTGTATAATTTTTATGAGATAATTAGGTAAATTAAACAAAATATTTTTTAATAATTGTGTGTAATAGGTGAACTTTATTTATCGGTAAAAAAACCGTTGCAAGATGTGTGCATATAAGATATAATGTTACTGACATAATTTAACTTATTTGTACATAATGCTAGATTATAAAATGTTATATAAAATCGGTAAGGAGTGCATATTTAAAAATGAAACAGTATGAAGCAAAGAAGATAAAAAATATAGTTTTAACAGGACATAGTGGCTGTGGAAAGACTTCTGTGGCGGAAGCAATGGTTTATCTTGCGGGTTCAAGCGAAAGGCTTGGTAAAGTAAGTGATGGTAATACAATTTTTGATTTTGACCCCGAAGAAATCAAACGTCAGGTATCGGTTTCGTCTGCTGTGGCACCTATTGAGTGGAAGGGCTATAAAATAAATCTTATTGATACTCCAGGCTTGTTTGATTTTGAAGGCGGTGTGCGTGAGGGTATGCGTGCTGCTGATACAGCACTTATAGTTGTTTCGGGTAAAGACGGTGTTAATGTAGGTACTGATAAAGCTGTTAAATTGGCTGAAAAGTCAGGTATGTCAAAAGTATTCTTTGTTAATGGGCTTTGTGATGAAAGTGCCAGGTTTTACAGAGTTTTTGAAACATTGAAGGCTAGCTATGGACCTTCTGTGTGTCCTGTTGTTGTACCATATATTGAAAATGGTCAGGCTAATTGTTATGTAAATATACTTGAATATAAAGCGTATAGATATGAAAATGGAAAAATATCTCAGACAGCAATGCCTGATATGGGTGATAGACTTGAAGGCTTGCGTACAGCTATTTATGAGGCGGTTGCAGAAACTGACGAGGAGATGTTTGAAAAATATTTCAGCGGCGAGGAGTTTACTCCTGAGGAGGTTATAGTGGGCGTTAGCCGTGGTGTAAAAGAGGGTACTATTACACCTGTATTTTGTGGTGACGCCCAAAATACCTTCGGTATTGAACATCTTCTCAACGGAATTACCTGGCTTGTTCCATCAGCAGATGAAAAGGGTGAACTTGCAGTTGATGTAGACGGAGAACCTGTTGAATTATCAGTTAACAGCAATGGTGCAACAGCGGCTATTGTGTTTAAAACTGTTGCTGACCCATTTGTTGGTAAATTGTCATATTTTAAAGTTGTATCAGGAAAGGTGTCGCCTGATAGTCCTTTGATTAATATGAGAACAGGAAATGCTGAAAAGATAAATAAGGTGCTTGTGCCAAAGGGAAGAAAACAGGAGGAAGTATCTTTTATCGGTGCAGGCGACATTGGTGCAGTGGCAAAGCTGAGTGGTACTGTAACGGGAGATACATTATGTGCTCCGGCGAGAAAGATTACTCTTGAGGAAATACAATATCCTGTTCCTAACTATAAAATGGCAGTCGTTCCTAAAACAAAGGGTGAAGAGGATAAGGTAGCTCAGGCATTAGGTAAAATTTCAGAGGAAGACCCTACTGTTGTGTTTGAAACTAACAAGGAAACGAAGGAAATGGTACTTAGTGGTTTAGGTGAACAGCACCTTGATGTTGTGGTATCTAAGCTGAAAAATAAATTTAATGTTGAAGTTGTTTTAGAAGCTCCAAAGGTTGCATACCGCGAAACTATCCGAAAGAGTGTTAAGGTACAAGGCAGACATAAGAAGCAGTCGGGAGGTCACGGTCAGTTTGGTGATGTATGGATTGAGTTTGAACCTGCTGATAATGACGGACTGGAGTTTGCTGAGAGAGTTGTAGGTGGTGCTGTTCCAAAGGGATTTTTCCCTGCTGTTGAAAAGGGTTTGAAAGAAAGTGTAAAGAAAGGACCTTTGGCAGGTTACCCGATGGTTGGAGTAAAGGCAACTCTTTATGACGGTTCTTATCACCCGGTTGATTCATCTGAAATGTCGTTTAAAATGGCAGCATCAGTTGCATATAAAACAGGTATGCCTCAAGCCTCACCTGTTTTGCTTGAACCTGTTATGTCTGTATCTGTATCAGTTCCTGATATGAATATGGGAGATATTATGGGCGAGGTAAATAAACGCAGAGGCAGAGTATTAGGAATGAATCCCGGTGAGGACGATATGCAGGTTGTAGAAGCTGAAGTACCTGTTGCTGAAATGAGTGATTTTTCTGTATATCTAAGACAGGTTACACAGGGCAGAGGCAGTTATATAGTTGCTTTTGCAAGATATGAGGCTGTACCGGAGCATATTGCGGCAAAGATAATTGAAGAAAGAAAAAATGAAGATAAATAATAATGTTTTGACTTAAAAATACTTTTGTTGCATATAGTGTCCGGGTATAATATTGTTATACACGGACACTAATTTTTATAGTTTGATTGGAGTTTGATATTATGAAAATTGCGTTATGTCAAATGAATATAAAATGGGAGGATAAGGAAGAGAATTTTTTTACAACTGAAAGTCAAATGCTTATAGCATCTGAGATGGGAGCAGAAGTGTTATTTTTACCTGAGATGAGTTTTACAGGTTTTTCTATGAATACGACATTAACGGCAGAAAACGATAAGTTTACTGTTAACCGAATGAAGGAACTTTGTAGAAAATATAATATTGCACTTGGCTTTGGTTGGGTAAGAAGGTGTGAAGATAAGGCAGAGAACTGCTATACTATAGTTGATAAAACTGGTGAAGAGTTGTGTACATATGTAAAAGTTCATCCTTTTTCATATGGTGGTGAAGATAAATTTTTTGCCAGAGGAACAGAGCTTGTTTCTTATAAACTGGGTGGTATGACTTTTTCTACTGCTATATGTTACGATACGAGATTTCCGGAGTTATTTCAGGGTATTTGCAAGAATAATAAAACAGATGTAATTGTAATACCGGCAAACTGGCCAGCAAAAAGAGCGGAACATTGGAAAACGTTAGTGCGTGCAAGAGCAATAGAAAATCAGGTATATATTATTGCAGTAAATTGTGTTGGTGAAATTGGAGGTACTGAGTATTCAGGTGATTCCTGCATAATAAATCCGAATGGAGAAATAGTGAAATGTGCAGAAAGTTATAATGAACTTATATTTGCAGAGCTAGATTATGATATAAAAAATCTTAGAAAAACCTTTCCTGTAAGGCAGGACAGACAGCTTGAACTCTATAAGAAGATTTTGTAAAATTCTATAACATATTAGTAGATTTATTTGAAGTATTAGAAAAAATGTTGCAAATTGTATAAATATATCTTGGATAGATTTAAAATATGTTATAAAATTTTACTAATCTATTGAAATTTGCCTTTTGCATTGGTATTATATTACTATGGAGTGATGTTATCCATAACACACTAAGAAAGGATTTTTCATTATGAATTATGTAATGGACGAGAACCAGCATCTGCAAGCATTCAGTTCAGGTAATAGCAGTCACGCATATGAATATATGGGAGTGCACAGAGTAGATGACGGCAACTGTTATGTATTCAGAGTATGGGCACCCAATGCACTTGCTGTGTCTGTTGTTGGTTCCTTTAACAACTGGAATGAAACTGCAAACCATATGTCCCGTATTGGTAATGGTGATGTGTGGGAATGTTATATAAATGGAGTAAACGAATTTGATACTTACAAATATTGTATAGAATCAAAAAATTATGAAAGGTTGTATAAATCAGATCCATACGGTTTTCATTTTGAAACAAGACCTAAAAATGCGTCTATTGTTTATGATGTAAATCGCTTTGACTGGAATGATAAAGAATGGATTGAAAAAAGAGAGGCTTCTGACCCTAAAAGATTGCCTATGAATACGTATGAAGTTCATATAGGCTCTTGGGTGAGGTATTCTGACGGAAATTCCTTTGATTATAGGAAACTTGCAGACCAGCTTGTTCCGTATGTAAAGGATATGGGATATACCCACATAGAATTGATGCCTGTTATGGAGTACCCTTATGATGGCTCGTGGGGTTATCAGACAACAGGCTATTTTGCTCCTACTTCACGTTATGGTGAACCAAGGGATTTTATGTATTTTGTTGATAAGTGTCATCAAAATGGTGTTGGGGTTATTCTGGATTGGTCTATTACTCAGTTTCCAAAGGACGATTATGCTCTTATGTGTTTTGATGGTACATGCTGTTATGAATATCACGACCCATTAAAGGCTAATCGTGAAGAAAAAAATACTTTGATTTTTGATTATTCCAGATATGAGGTTATAAGTTTTTTGATGTCCAGTGCAATTTTTTGGGCAGACAAATATCATATTGATGGGCTTAGAC
>JAXJXA010000257.1:0-5505 GCA_036307745.1 Acutalibacteraceae bacterium
AATCACTCGTTTTGAAACAAAAATCCAGCACTTTTTCTATTTTCAAACAAGCCCTAGTTGTTTACCCCAACATTTGAAATAAAAACATAAAAATAACGACCTCCAAAAGTTAGAGCAAGAAAACTAACTTTTGGAGGTCGGAGCATTTTGCAAAAATAACGGGGATAATTTTTTGAAGTATTAATCGGCAATTTCTTCTGCTGCAAATGTTATAGGCTCTCTGTCATTAATGCTGACATAAGGTCTTCTTGGCATTACATTCTCATAAGCAGGACGAATAATTCTGCTTGCATTACAAAGCTCCTCAATTCTGTGGGCACTCCAGCCTGCAATTCTTGCAACTGCAAACAAAGGAGTAAACAATTCCTTAGGCAATTCAAGCATACTGTAAACAAATCCGCTGTAAAAATCCACATTGGCACTTACACCCTTATGTATTCTTCTCTTTTGTGAGATAAGCTGTGCTGCAATACGCTCTACATTACTATATAGCTTAAATTCTTTTTGTCTGCCCTTTTCGTTTGAAAGTCTTTCAACATATCCCTTGAAAACTCTTGCACGAGGGTCACTTACAGAATAGATTGCGTGACCTATACCATAGATAAGACCACTACAATCAAATGCCTCTTTATTAAGGATTTTTTCAAGATAAGCACTGATTTCTTCTTCATCTTCATAATCCTTTATATGAGATTTTATATCTTCAAACATTTTAACAACTTTGATATTTGCACCGCCATGCTTAGGGCCTTTTAAAGAACCCAGTGCTGCAGCTATTGCTGAGTATGTATCTGTACCTGAAGATGTAACAACGTGAGTTGTAAATGTAGAGTTGTTGCCACCACCGTGCTCAGCGTGCAGAACCAACGCCATATCAAGCAATTTTGCCTCTAATGGTGTATACTTGCAGTCAGGACGCAACATATACAATATATTCTCAGCTGTAGAAAGCTGTGGCTGAGGCGTATGTATAATAAGACTTTGATTGTCATGATAATACTGATAAGCCTGAAAACCATAAACAGAGAATATAGGGAACAATGCAATAAGCTGTAAGCACTGACGAAGTACATTAGGCACAGAAGTATCATCAGCATTGCTGTCATAAGAATACATTGTAAGTACACTTCTTGACATAGCATTCATAATGTCACGGCTTGGTGCTTTCATAATAATATCTCTTACAAAACCTGTGGGCAATGTACGGTAATAATCCAACAACTTATTAAATTCATCTAAATTTTCTTTATTTGGAAGCTCACCAAATAAAAGCAAATAAGCTACTTCTTCAAATCCAAAACGATTTTCGCTGGTAAAACCCTTTACAATATCCTCTACATCATATCCGCGATAGAACAACTTTCCATCTTGAGGAATACGAGTACCATCAGAATTTTCTATAAAAGAAAATACTTCTGAAATCTCTGTAAGACCTGTAAGCACACCTTTTCCGTTTACGTCACGCAGACCTCTTTTTACATCGTACTTATTGTAAAATTCAGGGTCAATCATATTGTTCTCTACACATTTTTTACTCAATCTATAAATTTCAGGTGTTACTGCACTGAATTCATAGTTACCGTCCTGTATTACATAATAGCTTTGCATATTATCACTTCCTTTTTAATTTTGGGAATATTTCCTTACTAAGTGGTAAAAATAATCAATAATCAATCTAATTCTAATATCATATCATCAACATCTTTTCCTGGCGGTATCATTGGCAATACATTAGCATCAGGAGAAATTCTAAAATCTATCAAGACAGGAGCATTCAGCTTCATTGCCTTTTCAAGAGTTGGCTTAATTTCTTCAGATTTTGAAACAGAAAAACCTTCTATTCCAAATGCCTTTGCAGCTTCTACAAAATTCGTAGCTCTATGAGGATCTGTTGATGAAAATCTTCTTTCATAGAACAGCTTTTGCCACTGTCTTACCATACCAAGAACAGTGTTATTAAACACCATAATAATTACAGGTATATCGTAGCTTTTCAATGTTACCATTTCATTCATATTCATATGGAAACTTCCATCACCTGTAACTAAAAATACTTTTTTATCAGGACAACCCATATATGCACCTATTGATGCACCCATACCATAACCCATTGTACCAAGACCACCTGAGGTTAAGAATGTGCGAGGTGCTCTGAATTTACATTCCTGAGCCGCCCACATCTGATGCTGTCCAACATCAGTTACAACAATATCATTGTCTGCTCTGAGTTCTTCCAGAGTTCCCAAAATTTCCTGTGGTGTTATGTAATTTTCCTTCTTAACTTCGGTAACAGTTGAATACTTTGAAAGCTTACGCTTCCACTGCTCGTGGTTTTGCTGAGCCATCTTAGCCTTTAACTCTGTAAGCAAATCTTTCAAGTTACCAATAAGCCATTTGTCAACTTTTACATTTTTATTAATTTCCTTCTGATCTATATCCAGATGAATAATAGTTGCATTTGCACCAAATTTTTCAGTATCTCCTGCAACTCTGTCAGAAAATCTTGTACCTGTAGCCACAATAAGGTCAGCATCTTTTATAGCCATACCTGTTTCAACTGCACCGTGCATACCAAGATTACCTGCAAACAGTGGATGATTTGCTGAAATACCACCCATTCCCATAAGAGAACAGCATACAGGAGCATCTAATACTTCTGCAAACTCAGTAAGTTCCTTTGACGCCTCGCTGAGAATTACACCGCCTCCTGCGTAAATAACAGGCTTTTGACAGTTTTCCAAAGCACTTACAATATCGTCAAGAGCTTTGGAGTCAATCACTGTTTTTTCTTCTGTATTCTCAGGATTTTCCCTTGTATACTCAGTTTTCATTGCAGTAATATCCTTTGGTACATCGATCAATACAGGACCTTTTCTACCATTCTGAGCAATTTTAAATGCTTTACGGATTGTAGGAGCAAGCTCTTCCATAGTAGCTATCTGAAAACTTGCTTTTGTAACAGGACTCACTATTGCCGCAATATCAACCTCCTGAAAACTTGACTTACCCAGCAAAGCCCTGCCTACATTACCAGTAATTGCAACCATAGGTATACTATCCATAAATGCCGTTGCAATACCTGTTACAAGGTTCGTAGCACCGGGACCTGATGTTGCTATAACAACACCGGTTTTTCCAGTAGCCCTTGCATATCCATCCGCTGCATGAGAAGCTCCCTGTTCGTGAGCTGTCATAACGTGTTTTATTTTATCACTGTACTTATACAGAGCGTCATAAATTTCAAGCACTGCTCCACCTGGATAACCAAAGACTGTATCTACACCCTGTTCAAGTAAACATTCTGCAATAATTTCAGAACCCTTCAATTCCATTTCCAACAATCCTTTCAACATAATACTTTTCTTACTTTTTTATATATGCTGACAATATATTAAACAATCATCTATGCACTGTCGGTATAAACTCCGCTTCTTATAAATAGTTATAGTAAACCGATATACTTTAAATTTTATACTTTTGTCCAGTGTTTGTCAAGGTGATGTGCAATTTGTAGAATTATTACCGTCATTTTTGTGATACTAATATATTTGAAAGGATGCTGAATATGAAATATGTAAAATACAAGATGTCAATAAAATCAATTTATCTTTACAGAATAAGAACGATAATTGTTGCTGTTATTGTAGCTTTTATATGTGGGGGACTTATGGCTTTTTTTACATTATTTACTTTTATTTTAATATTCTTTATATCAGTAATATTAACAGTTATATTTTTTTGGTATCCTTCATTGCTTTATAAAAGTTATTGCATTGAATTTGTAAGCAACAAAATATGTATTACAAAAGGTGTGTTTTTTTTGCGTAAATATTATACAAATACAAATGATATTAACTATGTTGGCAAGATAATAACCCCTTTACAAAAGTTATTGGGTATTTTTACTTTATGCCTTTATACAAAAAGTGGAAAAATATTTCTTAGTAATATAGAAGAGATCCCCGAGGACCTTTTGGTTTATGCAAATGAATAGAAAAAACATTTGGGTAAAACCTCACATCTTTACCTTTTATCATATTTTTTCAAAAGCTTTTTTTATAATGATTTTTCCCTTCTTACAGCAAATTTTTTTATACCCTGAAAGTATATTGCAAAAGGTTAATTATACAGTTTTCAACATATTATTTATTATAATACTTTTTTTAGTTATATACCTTGAATACAGGCAAATTTCATACTTTCAGGACAGACATTTGATTATCTGTAAAAAAGGATTATTTCATCACACTGAATTATATCTGCCACCCAAAGAACTTACTTCAATAAGCATAACACGCAGTTTTACGCTGTGGCTTGCAGGCGGATGCAGAGTATATTTAAGTAGTAGTACCTGCTGTAAAACCAGAAAAGTTGAGCTTTTTACCTCCAACAGTTATGCCAGAAAGATTGTTAACTTTAACACAGATAAATCTGCACAGTGTGTGCTTTTTAAAAGTAGATTTATCTATGCAACATTGATGTCTCTCACAGAGTCAAACGCACTTACAGGTACTTTGGCTATATCGGTAATAATAAACCGTCTAAGTACAATTCTGGGCGAACAGCTTACTAACAGCGTAATTAAACAGCTTCAACAAATTCCAAATATAATACTTTCAGGTTTACCCCCTACTCTTGCATATATTGCAGGATTTATATTTATCGGATTTTTATTTGGTATTATAAAACAAATTTTTGAAAATGCCTGTTTCACCTCTTTTTACAATCAACGTTTTCTATTTATTTACAAGGGACTTCTCAGAAAAAGTATTCTTTGTGTTAACCGAAAAAAATTAAACGGTATACTAATAAAACAGACATTACTGATGTATATTGCAAAAATATACACACTTGCTGTTTTATATACAGGCTTTAAGGAAACTAAAAGCAGTGGAGTATATATACCACTGACATTCGGTAACAAACTAAAAGATTATATTTCTCCTTTCGTTCCGATAGAAGAATTCTCAGACAGACTTATTCCTCCTAAAGATTCTTTAAAAAGCTATTTATATGCACCTCTTGTATATATTACAATACTGATTTTACTATGTGTAATATTTTACAGCAGGTTTGAAACCAGCTTTATAGCACGCTTTACAGCACTCGTTCTTACTCCATTTGGTGTGCTATGGCTGTGGTTTAGATTTATTGCAGGAAAACACTGCAAAGTATGCATAAGTACTAACACAATAAAAATAAACTACTACAGACACCTTAACCTTAGGATAGCACTTGTTAATAAAAACACTGTGTCAAAAATTGTTATAAGCCAGAATATATTCCAACGTTTTTTTAACAAATGCCATATGACACTATATTTATGCAATAAAAAAAGTGTTCCTATAAAGGTAAAACACCTTAATTATACAGAAACACTTAATTTTATAAAAAATTTGTCTTAGGAATTTTTTGAATAGAAAGTAACTGTTATTTTTGTGCCTTTTCCTACTTCACTTTCAACTGCAATTTCTGCATTATGCAATTCTGCGATATGCCTTACTA
>JAXJXA010000258.1:0-4227 GCA_036307745.1 Acutalibacteraceae bacterium
GCTCATAATTAACAGAAATTTGTTATAAATTTGTAATTAAACAGACTTTCAATAATAAAAAGCAACAAATTTGCTATAAACATTACATTTTTATTAAAGAATTAGATTGACGTGAACTATATAATTATTGGCCTTGATAATGATTATAGATATGGATATAATAAGTATAATTAGATATTTGAGGTGATAAAATGCAAATATATAGTATTGATATAAAAAATTTTATGATTTTTAATAGCTTAAATCTTGAATTTTCTCCTAATATTAATATAATTTGTGGAGAAAATAGTACTGGAAAAACCGCATTAATAAAATTATTGTATTCTTGTTTAAAAGGATATTCCAATGCTTGTACAACAAAAGGAAGTATCACCAAAGAAAAGTTGGAGAGTATGCTTGTTAGTAAATTACAAGGGGTTTTTAGACCAGATAGAGATGTAATAGGTAGACTTGTGAATAGAAAGCAAGGTAGTAACCGAGCAGATATAGTTGTTAATTTTGATAGCAAATATGATTTAAAATTTGGTTTTGGAAATCGCCAAGAAAAGCATATTGAGATTATAAATAATGAATTTATAGATTTGGATAAAATGACTCCTGTATATATTCCTCCAAAGGAAATTATATCTTCAACAGAAAATTTTGGTTCTCTGTATGATGATTATCATATCTCCTTTGAAGAAACATATTACGATCTTACACGATTATTAGAGAGACCTTTTAAAAAGGGTGCCAATAGGGCAGAACAAAATGCTGTAATGAAAAGCTTTGGTAAAATTGTTAATGGTAGTATTATACAAAAAGATAGAAAATTCTATTTAAAGGTTAAGGAACAAGGTGAATTTGAAATGGGACTTGTTTCTGAGGGGTATAGAAAACTATCTACAATAATGTATTTAATATTATCAGGTAGTTTATCTAAAAATTCTATATTATTTTGGGATGAGCCGGAAACAAATATGAATCCTAAGATGATAAGACCTATTGTTGAAGCAATAATAGAACTAGCAAAAATGGGTGTACAGATTTTTATTACTACACACGATTATTTTATACAACAATGTTTCAATATGGCTGCCACTTATAATAACATGGCGAATAATCATTTAAAATATAATTTTATTTCCTTATATCATACTGAAGATGGCATAAACGGAGAAACAGTTCATGATTTAAGTGAATTAAACCATAATGCTATAATGGAAGAATTTGATGATTTATATGATAGAGAGCAGGAAATGTTGTATGATAATTGAAGAAAGTAATCTGAAGTTTTGCTTTTCCGATGAAGTAAGTGCGATTAAATTTGATGATACAGATTATTATCGGAAAAAATTCAATAATCTTCCGTCGGGTAAGGGTGTAGATATTTTAGTGGATTCGGAAAATATATTCCAATTTATTGAAATAAAAAACTGCACAGGTCATGAAAGAGAAAATTTATGGCGAACAAGCGTAAATAATAGCAAAATAAGTTCAGCTCCAGAGACACTTGAAATAGGTGATAGAGATAGTTTAGATATTGAAGTAGCTAAAAAAGTTGCTTCAACAATTTCGTGCTTATTTGGGTCATGGACAAAATCTGAAAGTGTTGAAAATTCAGTTGAAAATTCATTGGAGCTTTTGAAATTCTATGGTGGTATGAATGATAAGAAAATTTGTAAAGACAAAAAGAGGATTTGGGTAATACTATTTTTAGAAGGAAATTTTAATTTTAGAACAAGAAGTAAAAAAATGATAATGGAAAGAATTCAGGATAGTATAAAAAAGAAACTTTCTTGGTTGAATTGTAAGGTAATGGTGGTAGATTCAGATACATACAAGGAAAGATTTTTTAAGATTATTAAATAGCTATATTGTCTGGCTCTATCGCAAATGTTGGGGTGAACAATTAAAGTTTAGGTCAAGCCTTTTTAAAGGCTTGTAGCGACGGCTTTAGCCTAGTGGTGTGACCATTCAAAGGCAGAGCCTTTGCAGTTGTTAAGGACAGAGTCCTTAACGAAATGTTTTTCAATAATTCTTTTTACTCTAACATTTATTAAAGAGCCAAATAAAATTTACATAACAAAAAGAGGCCTGTTAGTAGTAGCAGACCTCTTTTTGGGATTATATGTAGTTTTAATTTTTAATAAAAACAGCAGACATCTCACTGTTTTCGTCAGTGTCAATCAGAGTTTTGTCATTTTCATTGTAGGTGAATGTACCTTGTTCACCACTTGCGTCAGATGTATAAGAAAGATTTGTTCCGTCAAAGGTATATGTGCCTGTCATAATATTTCCGTTATTGTTAACAGTAAATGTACCATCATCATTAAATATGTAGGTTATAGACCTCTGAGCCTCTGTATGCTGACCGTTGGGTTGTTCATAATAGCTTAGTGACCATTCACCGTCAATAATTGTATAGTCATCATTAGATGTATTGTCAGATGTATCATCGGTTGATGAGGATGGTGGATTTGTTGTTTCCGGTACAATAGGTTCAACGATAGAAACAGAAAATGTTGAATTTTCTACTGTTACTTCTGAGAATGTAGAAGATTCAGTATCAGATTCTGTGGGAGCAACAGTTGATGTTTCTGTCGGAGGTTGTGTTGGCAACTGAGTGGGTGTCTCAGTGGTTATTTGTGTTGGGGCAGATGCTTCGGTAGCGTCAGTTTCGCCCTTTGTACATCCTGCTGTACTTATTGCAAACATTGAAAGAATACATACAGCAATTAAAATCTTTTTCATTAATATCCCCCATTTAATAGAAAATTTACTTTAGCCTTATTATATAATAACAAAAATAAAAATCAACAATTATTTCTATATATTCTTGAATTACAGCTGTAAATTTACAAAATGCTCATTATTTTGTCAGAATTTTTTTGAAAAGATATGCAGTATGGCAAAAGGCATAAGATACAAAATATTTATATGATATAATAAAAATTGCACAAACAATAGGTTAGTATATACTAATTTGCAGAAATCTCATTGACAACAACGATTGTCAGTCATATAATGTAAAGAATTTCTTTAAAAGAAGGTAATGTTATGTTAAAAAAAGATGATAAAAGCGTTGCGATGAGAATATCAGTTGTAAGTATTGTTGTTAATGTTGTTTTATCATTGTTAAAACTGATTGCGGGTATAGTGGGAAAATCGGGTGCAATGGTGTCAGATGCAATACATTCTGCTTCTGATGTATTCAGTACATTTGTTGTTATGATAGGAATAGCTGTATCTCACCGTGAAAGTGACATTAAACATCAATATGGACACGAAAGATTGGAATGTGTTTCGGCAATTATACTTGCTGTTATCCTTGGAGCGACAGGAGTGGGTGTTGGTTACAGTGGAATACACAACATATTTTTTGAAAATCCTGAAAATCTTGCAACTCCTACAGGGATTGCACTTGTGGCTGCTATAATTTCGATTATTACAAAAGAGGCTATGTACTGGTATACGATTTTGGGTGCAAAAAAGATAAATAGCACTTCTCTTAAAGCAGATGCGTGGCATCACAGAAGTGATGCACTTTCTTCCGTAGGTTCTTTTATAGGTATACTTGGGGCAATGTGTGGTATTAAAATTCTTGATCCTATTGCAAGTGTAATAATCAGTTTGCTTATACTAAAAGCAACATATGATATTGTAAAAGATGCAATAGACAAAATGATTGACAAATCCTGTGATGAAAATACAGTTGCAAAAATGTCAACATTAATTGTTGAACAAGAGGGTGTAAAAAGGCTGGATTTGATAAAAACAAGATTGTTTGGAAATAAAGTTTATGTTGATATTGAAATTTCTGTTGATAGTGGGTTGACTATATCAGAGGGTCACGATATAGCAAAGAATGTTCACGATACAATCGAAAGAGAATTTTCACTTGTCAAGCATTGTATGGTTCATATTAACCCTTATATAAAAGGAAAAGAACCTGACATTGAAATGTGAGATAATCTTCAAAAACCATTGACAAAATTCCTGGTATTTGGTAGAATAATTACACCGCATATTACGGGCTTTTTAAGTGAATTTTCTCCGCCCGATTGATAGCGAGTCTAAAATAAAGGTGGTACAAAATATGTACGCAATTATCGAAACAGGCGGCAAGCAGTACAAGGTTTCCGAAGGTGATGTAGTTTTCATCGAAAAGGTAGCCGGCAACGAAGGCGATGCTGTTAAGTTTGACAAGGTTCTCGCTATAGGCGGCGAAAAGACAGCTATCGGTAC
>JAXJXA010000259.1:0-5659 GCA_036307745.1 Acutalibacteraceae bacterium
AATCACTCGTTTTGAAACAAAAATCCAGCACTTTTTCTATTTTCAAACAAGCCCTAATCATCAATAAAATTAATAAAAAACTTTTATTGAATAATAAGTACTATCATACAAATCTGTTAGCCAACGTACTAAGTCCATCATCAGTTGTTCCCTGACCAATAGCGTTGAACTTCCATTCTCCGTTATTTCTGTAAACCTCACCGAAAATCATTGCAGTCATTCCCTGATAATTATCAGTAAGATTATATCTGCAAATTTCCATATTGTTTCTGGCATCTACCAATCTAATAAATGCATTTTGTATCATACCAAACTGTTGCTTTCTCTTGTAAGCCTGATAGATATTTACTACAATAACAATTCTATCATACTCCATTGGTACACGGGAAAGGTCAATTAAAATCTGCTCATCATCACCTGCACCTGCACCTGTAAGATTGTCACCCAAATGCTGTACTGTACCTGTTCTGTGAGAAAGATTTCCAAAGTAAATCAAATCAGATTTATTACACAGTTTACCATTCTTTAACATAATTGCAGAAGCATCGCAGTCGATAGGCTGAGGCTTTGGTGCAAAAAAACCTATCTTTGCTCTAGGAGCCTCATCCCAACCCAAGCCGACTAATATGTTAGTTAAACCGGCATTATCTTTTGTAAGACTTACCTTCTGACCTTTTTGTAAATTTATAGCCATTAGAATTATTCCTCCTAGTTTGATATATAGTATTTAGACCGTAATTACTCTACGTCAATACCATAACTGCCACAAAGTGCAGCTAAACCACCACTGTAACCACTGCCAATAGCGTTAAACTTCCATTCACCGCCATTTTTATACAATTCGCCAAATACAGCAGCATTTTCGATTGAGAAGTCCTCACCAAGATCGTATCTGAGTATCTCTTCTCCATTTTCTTCGTTATAAATTCTGATGAAAGCATTGCTAACCTGTCCGAAGTTCTGTCGTCTTTGTTCAGCATCATAAATAGTAACAGTAAATGCAATCTTTGTGATTTCAGCAGGAACAGCGGTTAAATCCACTTTAATCTGCTCGTCATCACCATCACCATCACCAGTCAAGTTATCTCCAAGATGCTGTACACTTCCTGATGGGTGCAACAGATTTCCATAAAATATAAAATCTTCCTGTTTTGAAACCTTACCACTGTCTGTAAGCATAAAAGCTGCTGCATCAAGGTCAAAATTTCCACCTGTATCAAAAGCGTTTACATCCCAGCCTAAACCAACAACAACTTTTTTTAGTCCTGGATTTTCTTTTGTTAAACTTACTTTCTGTCCTTTAGATAAACAAACTGGCATTTTAAATTCCTCCTTAAGCTACATCAATTCCATAATGACCGCAAAGTGCAGCCAAACCACCCTGAAAACCACTACCAATAGCATTAAACTTCCACTCGCCATTATGTCTGTAAAGCTCACCTACTACAATAGCTGTTTCGATTGAGAAGTCTTCGCTCAAATCATATCTGATAATTTCTTCTCCGTTTGCCTCATTTACAATTCTGATAAAAGCATTTGAAACCTGTCCGAAATTCTGATGTCTCAACTCAGCATCATAAATAGTAACTGTAAATGCAATTTTTGATACATTTGCAGGAATAGTTGACAAATCGACCTGAATCTGTTCGTCATCACCTTCTCCATCACCTGTGCGATTATCGCCCATATGCTTGACAGAACCACTTGTATGCTCCAGATTACCATAGAAAATAAATTCTTTTTCAGTAGGGCATTTTCCGTTATCTGCTACAAGGAAAGCAGAGGCATCCAAATCAAAATCCGCACCTGAATCGAACGCATTTACATCCCAACCCAAGCCTACCATAATATTTTTTAAACCTGGATTTCCTTTTGTTAAGTCTACTTTTTGTCCTTTAGAAAGATTAATTGGCATAATAATTACCTCCTATCATTTTGTTTAAATTATTTATTGCCATATTTATGTGATTATTTGTTAGGCATATTATACATTTTATTAAATTCTGATTTAATGTTTTCAAGTTTTGCTTGATCATCAATACGTTGTTTCTTTGCGTTTTCCTGAATCTGACGTGTTTCCTCAATACCACTTACAATAGTTCTCCAGGTTGTTTCAAGTGTTTCAATCTTAATTGAACTTCCCGCAGCAAGTTGTGCTGTTAACTTTGATTGTTCAGCTGTATTTCTTGCATTCTTTATCAACATTTCATTTGTCTTTTCATCAAGTGCAGACATAGCCTCAGCCTGAATCTTCTGTCTTTTCAGCATAATAGCCTGTGCAAGAGCCTGTTTAAATATAGGCAATGTGATGATAAATGCAGAATTTATTTTTCTTACAAGGTTCATATTACTAAACTCCATTGTTTTAATCATTGGAATAGACTGCATAGCAACACTCTCTGCCATTCTCAAATCCTGTGTTCTCTGTTCAAGCATTGAAAGAGCTTGCTGTAATGTCTGAATTTCAAATTGAATGGATCTGTCACCTGTTGTATCCATATCATTCTGTCTTACAGCGATATATTCCTCGAGTTCTTTGCAACCCTGTTCACCTGCAAGAATGTATTTAACAAGTTGATGATAATATCCAACATTTGCATCAAACATTGTTGACAGAGTTCTGTTTGCGTGTTTAATCTCATCCTCATATTGTCTTAACTGAATATAAATTTTGTCAATCTCCTCACCCATTGTATGGTACTTATTGAGGACTTTTTCAATCTGTTTCTTAAGGTTTCCAAACCACTTATTAAATAGTCCTGGCTTTTCCTTAAATTCATCTATATCAAATTTATCCATAATCTTAGCCAGAGTGTTAAGCATTTCGCTTGACTCGTCCAGCTGTGAAAGACTAACGCTATTCAAAACAATATCTGAAGCCTTTGAAATTTCATTTGCTGCCTCTGCACCAAAAGTAACAATAGTTTCAAGATCGTCAACTACAATAGTACTTACAAGTGCATCCACCTCTTTTGAATTAACAAGTTCTGCATTCATCTTTTTTCTGTCAGCAACAATATCATACTGCACAGGTTCAATTTCATTTGTTACAGTTGTATTAATAACAGTTTCAGCTGGCTGACTCTTGGCTGTTTTACTAAAATTTAATCCCATTTTTAACTACCTCTCTTAAATATTTTTTTATGCCAAGGACGACGAGGCTCTGTTGATACCTTCCTGAAATCAGGAATTCTCAAATCATACACATAATCACCACATTGGTGTTCAATTAAAATTTCTTTGTTATAAAATTTTTCAACACACTGGTATCCTGTGGGGACAAAAAATACAATATCAAAACCTATTAAATTGAGATAAGCCATCAAAATTGCATCCTCTATGGATATTGGCTTTTCTGTTGTATAAAGATACAATAATTTAGGGTTCTTTTTGGTAAAATCAAAGTTTTGAATCATTCTAACTATATCTTTATTCATATTAAGTATTGTGGCAACAATATTGTACTCCATACCATTTTGAAAAGTTCCCTTAATTATCCTTTGGTCAATAAGACTCTGAAGTTTGTCAAGAATATATTCCTGAACATCTTCACGCAGAACACTGTATTGATAACATTGATGAGATTTTATCCTGTTTCTCTGTAATTTTCCATTTTTGAAAAATTCAACAGAAAAACCTTTGATCGGATTAAAGCCACTTGAATTGATAAGCGGAATATTACTTACAACATAAGTATCAGCCACAATTAATTTCTTTACACCTGCCCAGTAAAGTTGCAGGTCACCATCTTTTACACCACACACCTTTGCAAAAATAACCGGCATATTTACAGTTTGGTCAGTAGTGCTAAAGTTAGGACGATATTTAAGTTCCTGATCCCATAAAATTTCAATCTCTTCATACATAGTCTGCAAGGTAACTGCAACAGCTTTTGAATATTGTCTGTTACGATACATTCCGGAATCCTGGTACATTATTGTATCAAGTTCACGCTCAGCGTGATATGCAGCTGTTCCAATATGAATTTCTGAATTATCAATAGGAAATTCATTAATACTAAGTGATAATGCATTATTTATTTCATAAAGAGATTTATCTTGCAGACAACACTTTGTATTCAAATTCGGTGTAAGTATAAGAACATCTACCGGTAATTTTGACAGAAAACTGAGGAATAATGCCTCATTACTATCTTTACAACCTCCTAGTAAAATACAACAACTAATATCAGATAATTTCCAGTCAGCAGCAAATAACTGCAAAAAGTATCTTTTTGCCCAACACAAAATATAAACTGCTTTGTTAATGAGCTTATTAAGATTCATTGCCTCATCGCCAGAAATCGAAAGAATAACATCAATGAACGCTTTTACTAACAATCTTTGAAGTTGTTGATTTGACACACTGCTGAAATTTTTTGATAAATCAGCTAACATCAATTCCTTTGATGTATAATTATTACGCTTAATTTCTGAAATTTCATTTGTCGTAGGTTTTGGAATTGATTCATTAAAAATGAGAATATTACGTTTTGCTGTTTTCAATTCTGTATAAAATTGAAAAAGTTGGTTTACATAATATGTTTTATCTTCAACACCATTTATACGTATGAAACAGTTATAAAAAAATCTTGAATCATTTCCACGATTTACAACAGGTGTTATAATATCCGAAAGACCTTTACCTTCAATCCAGGCATTTGTACAGTTTACAACATCGGGCTTTTTACCATAAAGACGTTCTGTGTTTATTTTGCTTTGAATTTGTGAACGTACCCATTTTAAATTAAAAGTATCCGGAAATTTCTTTAAATCTATACCTTGAAAATTATCAGAATGTTCTGACTGCGGGTCAATCTTTAAATAGCCATTATCACCATCATATTGAAGTAACACAACATCACATCCGGCATTTGACAACACTGAAAGGAGCATAATCTCGTAATTGTTTACATAACCCTCATACAAAATCTTTGGTACTTTGTTCAGTCCCAGTTGATTAACAATACGCTCAAACTTATAATAAAGTCCGCACATAATTTTTATATACGCATTTCTAAGCATATTATCATTTTTACCCTTTTTACGCATATTATCAAGGGATTGATATATAGCCTTAGTAACATTTTCACGTTGAAAACTATTCATACGGGGAAGCCATTTTTTCAAACTTTGAGAAATAAATTCTGTATTCATTTGAAAACTCATTCCCATTATCTCACCATAGTACGAAAGATTTTTTTCGTCTGGATTTGGTATCTTTCCTTCAACTACAACACCTGAAACACGAGCAATCTCATATAATTTCTGAATAAAACAGTCTACATCATTGTTATAACCATTAATTCTGTAAAAATATACACCCTTTTCACGCCTATTCTCAAGCTCTGTAAAAAAGTCATCTAATTTTTGTATTTTAACTCTATGAAACACTGCCCATTCACCTTCAAGTTGAATATTTCTTTTTATACTTCATATACACATATCATAACACTTGATATTAACTCTAATAATCTATACTTCTGAACCCTGAATTCAAACGGATTTTTTATCATAAAAAATTTCAACCTTATCAAAGTAGATTATATCATATTTTTTTCCATAATCAAGATTTTTTACAATAAATGAATAAACTGTAAACCAACAGAGCTAAATTATAATTAATATTACAATTTTCAAAATTGCAATATATTCTAATT
>JAXJXA010000260.1:0-2371 GCA_036307745.1 Acutalibacteraceae bacterium
ATATAAATCTCTTGGCAATGTAAATCTTCCCATTATAACTCCTCCTGTTTATGTATTTATATTTCTTGGTTTGTGAATTTATCCAAAAATTAATCATTTCGTCAAATTTTGTAGTGGATATTATCGGCACATATATAATAACACTTCTGATTCAAAAATATGTTAACAAATCTTTAACAGATTGTGTAAAGAGTATTGCAAAAACTTACATTAAAATATATAATATCACCATACATTTTATTAACACATATATATAAAATAAACAAAGTAGGAGTGTAAAAAATGGATAAATTTTTTAAACTGAAAGAACATAACACAAATGTAAAAACTGAAATAATTGCAGGTATTACAACATTTTTGTCAATAGCATATATACTTGCAGTTAATCCTACTATGCTTGCCTCTACCGGAATGGATAAAGGAGCAGTTTTTACAGCAACAGCGGTTTCTGCCGCATTTGCTACATTATTAATGGGACTTCTTGCAAACTACCCGGTTGCACTTGCATCAGGAATGGGTGTAAATGCTTATTTTGCATATGCAGTGTGTCCTATGATTAGCAATATGGGTGTAAAAGACCCATGGAAAGTTGCTCTTACGGCAATTCTGATTGAAGGTATTATATTTATAATTCTTTCTCTGTTCAAGTTCCGTGAAACAATGGTAAACAGCATACCACTTAATCTCAAATACGGTATTTCTGCCGGAATTGGATTGTTTATCTCCCTTGCAGGTTTGAAAGATGCCAATATCGTTATTGCTGACTCCTCTACTCTGGTAAACGTAGGTTCCATATCATCACCAGAATTTGTACTTGCTATGGTAGGTTTAATTGTAATAGCCGCTATGTGGCATTATAACATTAAGGGTGCCGTTTTATGGGGAATACTTATTACTTGGATTTTGGGTATAGTTGCACAACTGATAGGTTGGTATCAGGTAAGCGATACCTCTCCATCTTTAATTCCAACCTTCTCACTTGAAGGGCTTATTCCTCCATCAGTTGCTCCTACCTTTTGCCAGTTCGATTTCAAATTTATGATAGAAAATATTGCAACATTTGCAAGTATTATTTTTGCATTCTTATTTGTTGATATGTTTGATACCGTAGGTACACTTGTTGGAGTTGCTGATCAAGGTAACTTATTGGATAAAGACGGTAATCTGCCACGAGTTGGACGTGCCCTCACTTGTGACGCACTTGGAACTATTGCAGGTTCAATTCTCGGTACATCAACTGTTACCAGCTACGTTGAGTCAGTAGCAGGTGTTGTGGCAGGCGGTAGAACAGGTTTAACTGCCATTTCCACAGCATTTATGTTTGTAATTGCTATTTTCCTTTCTCCTATATTTTTGGCAATTCCTGGATTTGCAACCGCACCTGCACTTATCTTTGTAGGCTTGCTTATGATGAAATCAGTTAAGAAAATGTCTTTTGAAGGTGATATAGCTGATGTAGCAGGCGGATTCATAGCATTGATTTTTATGCCATTTACTTATTCAATAGCAAACGGTATTATGTACGGTATACTGGTATGGTTTGTTCTAAAGTTGCTTACAGGCAAAATAAAGGAAATCCACCCTATTATGTGGGTAATAACAGCCTTATTCACATTGAGAATTTATACACTGGTTGTAGGGTAATAATTAATCTAATAGTTATAAGATACATAAAGGTCGCACAGCAGGTTTTCCCGAACTGTGCGACCTTTATTATTTGTTATTGTGTATTGCAAAGCGATTACAATATTCTATATATTATTTAGCAAATACTGTTATTACACCTTGCACAATCAGTACAGCTATAAGCACAGGCAATATCCATTTCATATAAATACGTATCCATTTTTGTAGCTTAATGCCCTTACCTGTGTTTGCCTCAGCAAAATATTTGTCAAATCCCCAGCCATATTTGCTTGTACAGAATATGGTCATTATTATAGAACCTACCGGAAGTAGTATATTACTTACTATAAAATCCTCCAGGTCAAGTATTGTACTTCCTTCTCCAAGAGGCTGTACTCCGCTTAAAATATTGAACCCCAGCACGCAAGGCATTGACAAAATTATCATAGCAATACAGTTTATAATACAAACCTTTTTACGGCTGAAATTCCATTTATCCATCCAACAGCTTAAAATAGATTCAAACACTGTAATTACGGTCGATAGTGCAGCAAAAGACATAAACAGGAAGAACAAGGCTCCCCACACTCTGCCAAATGGCATTTGTATAAATACATTAGGCAATGTAATAAAAATCAAACTTGGACCGCTATCTGGTTGAACCCCAAACGCAAAACAGGATGGAAAAATGATAAGCCCTGACACAAAGGCAACAAAAGTGTCAAGTCCTGCAATAGTAATTGAC
>JAXJXA010000261.1:0-2776 GCA_036307745.1 Acutalibacteraceae bacterium
AGGAACTGTCCAAACTGTCAGGCGGTGCTTTGGCAGTTCCGGAGATGTGCCATTTGTTTGATGAAAGCAAATTGTGTTTGATAACACCGTGGATTGAAGGCGAATCACTTGAAACCAAGCTTGTTGCCGCCACAAAATCAGAAATAGCCAACTATGGTATGCAAGCTGCTGATATTTTGAATACTTTACATTCCGTGACAATTCCGGATGAAAATTATATCGAGCGACTTTACAAACGTGTAATAAATATTTGTGAATCAGTCGAAAATATGAATTTAACTTTTCCTGAAAGAGAAGCTTGCTGTCAATTTGTTAAAAACGTGATTGAAAAATATGTTGTTGACGATATTTGCTTAGTTCACAGAGATATTCGTCCAGAAAACTTCATTGTTAGAGATGGGAAATTGTTTTTGTTTGATTTTGATAATGGTGGCATTGGCGAGGCAGCTTCTGACTTTGCTTATCTATCAACAATGGGAGCAAAAGAGCATCTTGTTTTTTCTAAAGAGGTAATCAGCAATTACTTATCCGACAACAGTAAGCAAAATTTTTGGGATAAAAACTTGTTTTATAGCACCTTACAAGTTATGGAGTACGCTATATGGAAATGGAAAACGAAAGGAAAACAAGTGTATTTCCAAGCTGATAACCTTATACAACAATATACTTGCTTTAAATCAAACATACCTGTTTGGTGGGAAAATATTTAGTTGGGGGGATATATAATGCTTGAATTTAATAATATTGCTGAAGATGATGTTGAGCGAATTAATTCGCATTACTTTGGAATGGACAAGTCGGCATATTTTGAAATTACGCCAAAAATCATTCAAGCCGGAAAGCGTAGCCGAATTACTATAAGAAGCAGTGATTCTTGTATGTGGCTGTCAGGAACATACTTGGCAATGGTTGTTCCGTATTATGAATACAGTTATGTTCCTTTTATGAATTATAAAGATGAAATTTTTGAAATTGCAGCAAAAGATGGTGTTCTATCATTTGAATATGACTTTCTCTGTGAGCAAATGTATCGAATTATAATTGGAGAAAAAACAGAAAAAGGTCTTGGCGTTTTATTGAAAACAGCAGTTTATGCTTTACAGGATGATTTATTCAGTCTAATACCACTTGTCGGAGATTTTCATAGCCACACCATACACTCCGATGGCTTGGATTCCCCTGAATCTGTATTGAACTCTGCAATTCGATTAGGTTTGGATTTCATTGCGATAACAGATCATAATAACTATACTGGTTCAGTAGATGCAATGAAAATTGCCAAAAATAAAAATCTGCCAATAACCGTTATAAACGGCGAAGAGTATTCGAGTACATTTACAAATATGCACATCATTTCGTTGGGAGCAGAAGTTCCACTTGACGAAAAACACTATTGCATTGAACCGGATTCAGAAAATACAAAACTATCAACATTCGAGTTAACGAAACAGTTGTGCCAGAAGATTAAAGAAAATGGCGGTGTTTCTGTTATGTGTCATCCGCTTTGGAAACCTTTTCATAGCGATGGAAGCAGAATAGATGTACCTATGTCTTTAGTTAAAGAATTAATGGAAAACAATGTTTTTGATGCAATAGAAATTGTTGGCGGCTCTAAAATACAGGATACTATGACAAGCCAAATGCATCATTTGTGGGCAGTTAACTACGGAGCAACTCCCGATAAAACTGCCTATCTTGGTTCAACGGACTCTCATACATATTCGATAGATCCTATTGGTGGAAAGCATTTTACATTGGTATTATCCAAAAGCAACACTCAAAAGGATATTATAGATGCTATTAGAAATAGGCTTACAGTTGCGGTAGAAATCATAGATGAAAATAATGCTTCATTGTATGGTTGTCCAAGATATTGTATGTTCGCACAGTTTTACTTAAAAGAGATCCTAAAAAGAATCCAGTCCTCCTATTTATAATGTAAGAGGTGACAAAATGAATTTTATTGTAGAAAATAGCGTTTTAATTGCTATAAAACAAATTGATGAATTCGCAACAACATTAGTGATACCAAGCGGAATAAAATCAATAGGCTTTAAGGCGTGTGAAATGACAAAATTTGAGGAAATAGTCATTCCAAATGGTGTAAAGGAAATAGGTGTAAATGCATTTGCATCTTGTCCGTATTTAAAAACCTTATTTATACCCTCGAGCTGTGAAAGAATTGAAGAAAAAGCATTTTTTGATTGTAAAGCGTTAGAAAATGTATATATCGAATCAGAGAACTTAACGATTGAAAAAGATGCATTTTCGGTTATTTCTTCACAGACATACGATGATTTGGAACTGTTACTAACGCCAAACAAACCTGTATACAATGCTGAAAATGACTTTCCTGTGACATTTCACTTTAAGTGCAACACAACTGCACGCAATATAAGGCAAATAATGAAATCAGCGAAAATATATTCCTTAATAAAAGGTTTTTCTACTGAAAATTATGATGAATTATTATACGGACCTCATTATAAGCAATATTTACGTGAAGAACAATTTAAACATAGGAATTACACAATATACAGTGAAAGTTTTTCGAGTCGGTGCTTAGAACACAAAAACTTCCCAGAGAAAAAATCTAGATTTAGCGAGATGTTTGGGCATTATAGTTACGAAGCAAACAATGGAAATAATGAGAAACTTGTAATTTCATTTAATAGAAGTGACGAAAAAACTAAACCTGTGCTGGATGATGAATTGTATAGTGAGCTCTTGCATCGAGAAAACGACAAACCAATTACCATATCAACAAGAGCAGGAA
>JAXJXA010000262.1:0-4981 GCA_036307745.1 Acutalibacteraceae bacterium
GTGTTCGAGGTAAATGGCATTGTCTTCTTCCTGTCCCGGATATGCACTGAAAATTGCCATAGGCAGTCCTGAGGCAATAGCCTCACTTACAGTTAAACCGCCGGGCTTTGTAACAATAAGGTCAGCTATGGACATATATTCGTTTATATTATTTACAAAGTATAGTAATCTGGTTGGTTTAATACCATGATGACCTGCATATACTTTGTTGGATATTCGGTTTTCTGTGATGGTTTCATCTTCTGCAAGAACTTCGTCACCGTATTCATCATATTTACCACTTTTTATATTTCTGTCATTTTCTTCATAGGTATTGTCAAGCATAGCGTCAAATTCGTCGAACAGTCTTTTGTTTTTACCTGTAATAAGAATAACCTGAAAATCTATATCAGTTTCTACTATGTCACGGTAAATTTTAAAAATATCTTTTACACCAAAGCTACCTGCCATAAGAAGCAATGTTTTTAAGTTAGGGTTCAGCCCCATATTGATCATAAGCTGATGTTTGTTTGGGCGATCATAAAATGCAGAATCAACAGGTATTCCACTCATCTGAACATCTTTGCGTTCTACTCCGAACTTCTCAAGTGTGTCTACCATTTCATTTGTAGATACTACATAGGCATCAACACCTTCCTGTACATACATTTTATGAGGGGCAAAATCGGTTATAAGTGCAATTATTGGTATATCCATCTTATATTTTATTTTAAGAGATGAGGCCATATCTATACAAAAGGCGTGTACACCTATCATAACGTCGGGGCGGAACTCTACCATTAAAGGTAATAGTTTGCGTGCAAGAGATTTTTGAAATTTGGTTGCAAGGTCTGTCATTTTAGTGTCTTTATTTGTATGGTTGTAAACTGAACCATAAAATCTTGGGGCTGTTTTTGCAATTATTTCATATCCTTCGGATACAGTTTTGTTGTACAAATGACCAATCTCTTCCAGAGTATCTACTACTCTTACAACATCATCAGGTCTGTTTTCTTCAAAATATTTTTTCATAGCAGCAGAGGTTTTCATATGACCGCCACCTGTGGATGCAGATAAAATTAAAACACGCATATATTTTATTTCCTCCTTACTTTGTTACGTTGGTTAAATAGTTAGATTAATTTTGTTAAATTCAGAAATATTCAATTTAATTATATCATATATTATAAAAGTAATGCAATGTAAAAAACCTATATATTTTGTCAACTTACTGTAAACAAATGGAAATAAAATTTATTGTAATTGCATTAACTTTACAATCGAATTATAATATTTAATATTTATTTAAGAAATTTGTAGCACTTTTGTTAATGATTTTTTAACCAACTTGTGTTATAATATAAAATAAGTAATACTGTGAATGTTTTATCGGAATATTTTCTTCAATAAGGAGTAATTAAATATGGCGGAAAAAGAAAATATAAATGTAAACAATTCAGAAAATTCAGATTATACGAAAAATGAATCTGTAGTAGAAAATGGTACTGTAAATGATAAAAAGACGGGTACTGATACTGTAAATGTTGACAGTGAAAACATATCTGAAACGGGAAAGAAAAACATAACAGAAGAGAAACAGCAACAGGCTATAGATAATGATGTTGCCAATATTATCAACGAGATTCGCAAACAGTCGGTAATTGTAGATACTGAGGTTGTACAGGAAAAGGCAGAAGATGAAATGGTTGACATTACTGCACTTACAAGTACAACAGTTTTTCCTAAGGTAACAAAGGAACCACAGTCTACTGATACCAAGGAAGTTTCTGAAAAAGTTGAAACAGATATTTCTACTAAGGACACAAAGGCTGTTGTATCTTCATCAAAATCTATGGTAACTGAAAAGCCTAAAAAAGAAAAAAAGAAAAAGGACAATTTGTTTGCAAAAATCCTTTGTGGGTTGGTTGCATCAATAGTTGTTGTAGGTGGAGTTTTTGTTTGTATATATAGCTTTAATCCTGATGTTATACCTGTGTCGGCTAAAGTTGATGTTCCAGGTGGTACAGTAGAAGCACCTGAGGAAGAAATTGTTTTTCTTAAAGGAATACAGATAGAAGGCTATGATGTAAGTGGAAAGACCATTGATGAGGCAAAATCACTTCTGGCATTAAAGGGGACTACTCTTTTACCTGATATTAATCTGACAGTTGAATATGAAGGAAGTAGTTATTCATACAAAAGAGACGATTTTGATTTTACATATGATATTAATAGTGCTGTTGACAAGGCATATGAATATAATCAGAAGGTGTTGGAATCGGAGTCAAATGATATTCTTGCCAATGCCCCTAATGACAGTAGTGTTAAGGTGGATAATGATAAGGGCACAGTGAGTTTTAACATTGACTATAAAGTAACACAGGCTTCTGTACAAAAGGTTATAAAAAGAGTAGCAAAAAAGGTTGATATACCTTGTGTTGAACCTCACGTTTCAAAATTTGATACTTCTCAATCTAAAAACTCCAAGCGTTATACATTCAAAGAAGGCTCAGATGGTAAAGCTATAGACCAGGATAAGTTGATTGCAGCGGCTATGGATGAATTTAATAAGGGTTCAACAAGTGTGTCACTTACTGCTGAGAGTTATGAAAGTAAACCAACCCTTAAAATGTCTGATGTTAAGAACGCAACAAAGCTTATTGGTAAGTTCAGTACCGTAACCACTAACACATATAATGCAAATCAGAATATGGCAACTGCACTTAAGGCTATAAATGGTAAAATACTGGAGCCAGGAGATACGTTATCTTTTAATGATTGTACAGGAAACAGTAATCTGGAATCAAATGGCTATCTTCCTGCGGGTGTTATATCCAGAGGAGAAATGACAACCGGTGTAGGTGGTGGCATTTGTCAGGCTGCTACTACTCTTTATAATGCTGCTATTATGGCTAATATGGAAATTGTAGAGAGAGAGCCACATCTGTGGTGTTCATATTATGTATATGGTGGTCTTGATGCAACTATTGACTGGGGAAATATTGACCTTAAAATTAAAAATAACTCAAAGTATCAAATGTTCTTCCGTTGTTGGATGGATGGTGTAGAATTGAATGTAGAAATATATGGTTGGCAATCGTCAGAATTTGATGAAGTGCGTACTGAAACTGAGCTCGACTGGAGTTCAAGCGAATCATATGGATATAATTCTTACAGAGTGTTCTATAAAAATGGTAAGAAAGTAAAAACAGAGGAACTGCCGTATTCTGTATATAGTTTATCTAATGGAGGCGGTATACGAGGTGCAGACCCAGGAAATGTTTCAACAAAGCTGAAACAACCTGAATAAATATTTTAAATAAATAATAGTAGGAATATAAGAATACTCCCTGTAAATGCAGAATAAACTGTATTACAGGGAGTATTTAATATTATATGGTTTATATTTAAATAAACAAAAAGTATATTTTATATAATGCTTCTGAAAAAATTTATGTAATTTGATTAAAAAAGTTGTTAAAATAAGGTTTGTGTGTTATGATATGTATAAGTTTTACGGGTTTGCTTGTTTATTATATAACGGCAAAACATTAAAGGCGGTGAATACGGTGGCGAATTTGTTTGTAAAAGGATCAGTTGGATCGGATATTGGAATAAGCAGAAGCAATAATGAGGACAACTACTATCTTAATGGAAAAATAGCCGAGTACGAACCTGAAGATCAGAATGCAACAGCATTTCAGTCACCTGTAACAGATGGTGTTTTTGCAGTATTTGATGGTATGGGTGGACAAAGCCGTGGTGAATTTGCTTCTTTATGTGCTGCACAAACTCTTGATAAATATAGGAGCGACATACTGCGTAGTGGGGTAAAAAAGGTTAATGAGTATATTGTATATGTAAACAGACAGATTTGTAACGAAATGAAAAAAAATAATGAGCGTATCGGCAGTACAGCCGCTGTTCTTACTATTACGGACGGGATTGCACAGGCTTATAATTTGGGTGATAGTAGTATTTACCATTTGTCGAAGAATAAAATCACTAAACTAACACGTGATCATACTGTTGCTGAACAATTATACCGAATGAATGCTCTTACAGAGGAAGAAGCAAGGCGAGATGTGCGTAAACATAGGCTTACAAAGCATTTTGGAATGGAAAATGAAGATGAGTTGAAACCTTATGTCAGCGGAAATATCAGAATTGCAAACGGTGATATGTTTCTGCTTTGTACAGATGGCATAACAAATTCTGTAAATGAAAAAGAGCTGAAAAAAATTATATATATGTTTGATGGTCGCTGTAAAAAGACTGTTAACGCATTGATAGAAAAAGCCATTGAAAACGGTAGTGATGATAATATAACGGCAATGGTACTTCGTGTTGTAAACAGTACCAACAGCAGTACAATAAAGCGTGGGTTAATGCATCAACTGGGACTGTTCCAATTTTTATTGGGACTGGGTGTTTCCGCTGTTGTATTTGCAATTATAATTGTAATAATTCTTATAAACCTTAATTAATTTTTAGCTTTTACTGGATTTTCCTCTAAATAAACACAAGAACAACAGCAACGTCTCTCAATGAACGTTGCTGTTGCTTTTGTTAATGTATTATTGCATTTTTATAGCTGATTAATATATGTGAGAATGAGAAAAGTATAGATGTAATAGTTAGTGGAATATTACCAGTAATAATTGCACTAAATAAAAACATTATAGATGGTAGTATAGACAATGCAAGTGATTTTACGATCCCGTTTTTATTCCAAAGAATAATCCATATAAGGCAGTATAATAAACATAATATTCCATTTATTATTATGTAGATAAATTCTGCATTATCAAACCAGTAGCCTAATGTTGTTGCAGGAATGTTAACAACCATTAAAGCGAAAGAACCGAATCGACCAAATTGTTCTGTTATTTCAACTATTTTGTTATTATACTTATTTTCAAATCCTTCTTTATGTGTTATTCCAAAGATAATATTAGGAACTAAGATAACACACATTATTATTAAACCGTATATATTAAAC
>JAXJXA010000263.1:0-10198 GCA_036307745.1 Acutalibacteraceae bacterium
AGTATTAATTATTATTCGATATAACAATTAATAAATAGAGAAAATTAAAGTCAAATTTTTATAAATCTTAAAATATTCTTGCTTTTTTTCTGTATATAGACTATAATTTATTGTAAGGTGTCACATATAACACACTTTGTGGCAGTTTGTAGCAGATTTTGACCTGAAAGTAAAGTGAAAGGAACAGATATGTTTATAGGTACTTATCAACATAACATAGATGCCAAAGGGCGTGTGATAATACCTGCCAGGTTCCGTGAAGAACTTGGAGAAACCTTTTATATTACAATGGGAATAAACAACTGCTTGTTTGTTCTTTCAAGTCAACAGTGGGATTTATTTTTAAAAAAACTTGAAAGTCAGCCTATATCAAAAGCTATGGATATAGCAAGATTTTTTTGTGCAGGTGCTACCGAAGCGGTACCTAATGCACAAGGTAGAGTGCTTATACCAGATAATTTGAGAAAGTATGCTAAACTTGAGAAAGATGTTACGGTTATAGGCTCAGGTAACAGAGTGGAGATTTGGAACACCGAAAAATGGAATGAGTATATTGAAACTCAGACTCAGGATAGAATAAAAGACGCAATGGAACTATTAGGAATTTAATGGAGGTGCTGTGAATTGATATTTTCTCATATACCTGTGTTACGAGATGAAACAATAAACGCTCTTAACATTAACCCTGATGGCATATATGTAGACGGAACGGCAGGAGGAGGAGGACACTCCTACGAAATACTAAAAAGACTGTCACCAAAAGGCAGACTGATTTCTATTGACCAGGATCCCGATGCTATCGTAACAGTTACAGAGCGTTTTAAAGATTTTAAAAATTCAATAATCTGCAAAGGTAATTTTGCTGATGTTGTGAATATAGTTAACGAATTAGGAATGGAAACCATTGACGGAATTATGCTTGATATAGGAGTTTCGTCCCGTCAGTTGGATACACCTGAAAGAGGTTTTTCTTTCCATAATGATGCTCCTCTTGATATGAGAATGAGCCAATCAGGTGTATCTGCGGGCGATTTGGTTAATAATCTGTCTTATGAAGAACTTGTAAAAATTATAAGCAGATATGGTGAAGAGAAGTTTGCAAAGCAGATTACAAGGGCGATTATCCGAGAACGTGAAAAAACACCTGTAAAAACAACCTTACAACTTGCAGAGATTATAAAGGGAGCAGTTCCTGCGGCAAAAAGACGTGAGGGGCATCCTGCAAGACAGACCTTTCAGGCTTTGAGAATTGCAGTAAACGGAGAGCTTGACAGGCTTACAGAAGGATTACAGGGAGGTTTTGAACTACTTAAGCCCGGTGGAAGAATGGCAGTGATAACATTCCATTCACTTGAAGACAGAATTGTAAAAAAGACAATGGCACAATGGTGCGAAGGTTGTATTTGTCCAAAAGATTTTCCTGTATGTGTATGCGGAAATAAACCAAAGGCAGAGCTTGTTTTTCGAAGACCTGTTGAGGCATCTTCAAAGGAATTAGAGGAAAATCCACGCTCAAGAAGTGCTAGATTAAGGGCAGTTACAAAGCTCTGATTGTTTTATGTTATTTTATTAAAAAGCCTTTGACAAACACGCTTATATGTAGTAGAATGTATTTGTTCAGTATGAAGTGCCTAATTTTTTTAGTTTTTTATTGGTGAAATTGCTGAAATTTGTCTATTGCGAAAAAATACAAATAAAAGCGTATGTTATTGTGGGATTAGCTATTTTAAATAGTTTTGCCACAGTGAAAGGTTAATTGAAAACTGATTTACCGCCAAAAGAAAATGGTGCAATAGGTACCATATAGGAGTATTAATTAGAGAGTATTATTATGAAAAGAGGTTGCAAAGCAGCCTTAGTAATTGTTATATTTGAGGTGGTTTTTAATGGCTTTTATGTATAATAAGGAAGCTTATGATATATCTCTGTTTGAAACCGAAATGGAAACAGCAGAGGAGAAAAATAGAATTAAGAAACTAAATCAAGAGAAAGAAGAAGAGCAACGGGAATTAAAGCGAAAAAGACGAAAAACACAGGATATTGTAAAGGGTGTTACTGTTAGCACTGTTGTTGTTTCTTTGATTGGTTTTATAATTGTTGGTCAGGTTCAGTTAACAGAACTTAATCAGCAAATATCTAATGCAAATGAAGAACTTGAGGAAAAACAAAGCCTTTATATACAAACTCAGATGAAGGTTGAATCAAAGTATTCATCTGATGTTGTTGAAGAGAGTGCACAAAGCGAATTAGGTATGAGTAGAGCGGATTCATATCAGAAAGAGTACATAAGCTTAGATGAAGGTGACAAAGCTGAAGTTTTGCAGTCGGATGGAACAAATATTTTTGAGACTATAGCAAACACAATTGCCGGTTTATGGTCTTAATATATGCCTTCTGGCATAAACATATAGAGAAAATAATAAAAGCGGTTGTAACATACGGGGTATAATCCCTTTCGTGTAATCAGTAAACAGAGTAAAATTTATTCTATTTGCTTTTTACTGTTACAGCCCTTATTTTTTGCAAATGAAATCATTTGTAATACTATCTATAATAAAATATACTATAAATTTAATGGAGGATACTATGGCAAATGTGGGAAGTAACAGAACCATCATAGGACGCTCAAAGAAATGGTTAATCGCCTTACTTGTTGTCGGTTTTGGATTAGCTATTGGCAGACTTTTTTACTTTAGTATAATAAAAGGAGAAGAGTTACAGCAGAGAGCCTATTCTCAACAGTTGAACGATACAACAATCTCTGCAAAGCGTGGTACAATCTATGATACCAACGGAAAAACTCTCGCACAAAGTGCTACTGTATGGCAAGTAGTACTTGCTCCAAAGTATTTTACTTCTGATGAACAGCGTACATTGGTGGCACAAAGATTGTCAGAAATTCTTGACCTTGAACAAGATGATATTTATAAGAAAACACAGGAAAAAACTTATTACTCTGTTGTAAAAAGAAAGGTTGAAACTGCAGAAAAAAATGAAGTTCTAAAGTTGATAGAAGAACTTGAAGAAAAATATGACTTAGGAAATGTAATTGACCTTATCGAGGATTATAAAAGATATTATCCTTATGGTGATTTTGCTTCTGCTGTTCTTGGTTTTACAGGTTCAGATGGTACAGGACTTGAAGGTATTGAGTATCAGTATGATTCTTATCTTACAGGTGTACCGGGCAGAGTTATTACAGCTAAAAATGCAAACGGTACAGAAATGCCGTTTGAATATGAACAAAAGATAGAAGCACAAGACGGAAATAATATTGTACTTACTATTGATGAAACAATTCAGCACATAATGGAAAAATATCTGCAACAAGGTATAGAGGAAAATAAGGTTCTTAACCGTGCTGTTGCAATTATGATGGAAGTTGAAACAGGTGCTATATTGGGAATGGCTGTTGAAGGTGGATATGACCTTAATGAACCATTCACTATTTCTGATGCTACTGTGCAAGCTGAGATAGATAGCTTACCTGAGAGTGAAAAAGAAGCTGCTAAGAATGAAGCTCTTTCCAAGCAATGGCGTAATAAAGCAGTAGCTGATACATACTACCCTGGTTCGGTATGGAAGGTTATTACCTCCTGTATGGGATGGTCTGAGGGTACTATAACTGACAGTACTACATACAGTTGTTCAGGCTCATATATTCCTTTTGAAGGTGCTCAAGCTATTCACTGTCATAATACATCAGGACACGGAACACAAACCTTTAATGAGGCATTATGTAATTCTTGTAACCCGGCTTTTATGCAGATTGGTCAATCAGTAGGGGCAGAAAATTTCTGGAAATATTATCAGGCATTTGGTTTTTCTGAAAAAACAGGAATAGATTTGCCGGGTGAGCAGTCTGATATTTTCTTTGGTGATGGCACTGGCGAAATGCAACCAATGGATTTGGCTGTTGCCTCATTTGGTCAGAACTTTGCAATCACACCTATACAAATGGTTACAGCTGTTTCGGCAGTAGGTAATGGTGGTAAGCTGATGCAGCCCTATATTGTAAAAGAAATTACTGATTCTGATGGAAATGTGGTTGAAAGCAAAACCCCTGTTGTAAAACGACAGGCTGTTTCCGAAGAAGTTGCAGAAAAGGTAATTGCAGCAATGGAAGAGAATGCAAAGTCAGGTTCAGCTAAAAATGGATATGTATCTGGTTACCGAGTAGCTGGAAAAACAGGTACATCAGAGAAAAAGGTGTATAATGCTGATGGAAGTCAACAGTATATAGCATCATTCTGCGGATTTGCTCCTGCTGATGATCCGAAAGTTTGTCTGTTGGTTTATTTTGACACTCCAATGGGAGACAGTTACTATGGTAGTTCAGTAGCAGCTCCTGTGTTTTCAAATATTATGTCTGAAGTTTTACCTTACTTAAACGTAGAAGCTGAGTATACAGATGAGGAAATTGCACTTATGGATACAACAGCTGACAGTTATGTTGGTTTGGGTATTGATGAAGCCAAAAATAAAATTTCAGAGGGTGGTTTTAATGTTGTTGTAATGGGTGAAGGAGATACAGTTATTTCACAAGTACCCACAGCAAAATCAAGGCTTCCTCAACAAGGTACAGTTGTGCTTTATACAGATGAATCAAGTTTAAGTGAAGATGTAGTTGAAGTACCTGACCTTACAGGCTTAACTGTTGCAGAAGCTAATCGTATTGCTTCATCCTATAATCTTAATATAAGTATTGTTGGTTCAAATTCGGCAGGTGAAGGAATATCATATTCTCAGGATATTCAGGTAGGTTCTAAGGTTAAATCAGGAACGGTTATTGCTGTTAACTTTGAGCAAGACAGTAACTATGGCAGCGGAGTTATGTAATAAAAATTTTATTGGTAGTTTTTGTTGCTGTGCCTGAGTTACAGGTACAGCAACTTATGTAAAATAAAATTAAAAGGTTCGGAGGTAGAAAAAATGAGTAATTGGATGATTATAGTCGCAGCGGTGGCATCTTTTGTCATCTCATCTGTAACAGGTAAATTTCTTATACCTGTGTTACATAAGGTTAAGTTTGGTCAACCTATCCGAGAAGAAGGTCCTCAGTGGCATCAGAAAAAATCCGGAACTCCAACAATGGGCGGTATTATGTTTATAATTGCAGCAGTTGCCGTTTCAGTAATTTGTTATGTTGTGCTGAGTATAACAAATCCTGGATACAGTGATTTTAATGACCATCTCAGATTTTACGCAGGAATTGTAATGGCTGTACTTTATGGTGTAATCGGTTTTGTTGACGATTATATAAAAGTTGTAAAAAAGCATAATCAGGGTCTTACAGAAAAACAGAAACTGGTGTTACAGTTTTTGGTTGCAATAGCTTATGTATTTACATTAGTTCTGGGGGGATGTAGTTCAGTTACATTTATTCCTTTTATAGGGAATGTGGATTTAGGAATATTTTACTGGATATTTTCAGTTGTGCTGATTGTTGGATTTGTAAATGCAACAAATCTTACAGATGGTATAGATGGTCTTGATGGTTCAGTTACATTTTTTGCAGCAGTTGCATTTATGATTGTAACAGGTATTATTGTAAATAATGGAATGTCAGTAATGGCAGCTTCATTGGCTGGAGCTTGCCTTGGTTTCTTAATATGGAATTTTCATCCTGCAAAAGTGTTTATGGGCGATACAGGTTCTCTGTTTTTGGGAGGATTTTTATGTGCCATAGCATATGGAATAAATATGCCTATTCTTATTATTCCAATAGGTCTGGTTTATATTGTTGAGATGTTCTCTGTAATATTGCAGGTTTTGTATTTTAAAGCTACACATGGTAAAAGACTTTTCAAGATGAGTCCTATACATCATCATTTTGAAATGTGTGGATGGTCTGAAATAAAAATTGTTGTTGTATTTAGTGTAGTTACAGCGGTTATGGGTATACTAACATTCCTTTCAGTATGGTATACATATCCTATACATCTATAAGTATTAAACGGTGGTGAAATTATGGATAGTTTAAGATACATATCTAACGAAAGAATAAAAGATCACCGCAAATCTCAGGAAAGACAAAGAAAATATGAAGAAGAGGTAAGTCGAAAAACCTCAAAAGCTGAAAAGGCAGATTATAATGACAGTAAGCCAAAGAGAAAAAGCAGATTTAAGCTGTTCTCTGTACGCAGTGGTATGGATATGCCTTTCTTTTTTCTTGTACTTACTTTGTTGGTTGTAGGAATAGTAATGATGTTTTCAGCATCATATGCTTTTGCATACTACACAATGGGTGACAGCTATTATTATCTTACTCGACAAGCATTATTTGCTGTTGTTGGGGTTATAATAATGATTGGTATTTCCTTTTTTGATTATCATCATTTACATAAATTTGCAGTTATTGTATTAGGCGTTGCTTTTTTACTACTAATTCTGGTATTGTTTATGCCAGCTGTAAATAATGTACATCGATGGATTAATTTGGGAATGTTTTCTTTCCAGGCATCTGAAGTTCTGAAATTTGCGATAATTCTTTTTTATGCTCATTGGGCATCAATATATTTTGAAAAAATGGATACTTTTAAATATGGTGTTGTACCTGCTCTTGCCATAGCGATTCCTTCAGTTGGTTTGCTTTTTCTTGAGCCACACTTTTCTTGTATTGTAATTATAACATTGTTGTTTGCAATAATGATGTGGGTGTCAGGAGTTAAGGCAAGATGGTTTGTAATTGCTATCGGTGCTGTTGTTGCACTTTTCTTTATTCTTCAGGCAACAGGATTGTTGAAGTATGCAATGGAGCGTCTTGATGGTTGGGGTATGGCACTTGAAGAGGACCTTTCATATGAGATGCATACAACTGTATGGCAGACTATGAATTCACTTTACGCCATTGGTTCAGGTGGTTTAACAGGTCTTGGTCTGGGACAGTCAAGAGAAAAATATCTTTACTTGCCTGAACCGCAAAATGACTTCGTTTTTGCTGTTGTGGTAGAAGAACTGGGATTTATTGGCGGAGTTCTTATTTTGGGAATTTTTGCTTTGCTTGTATGGCGTGGTATAATGATTTCATTAAGAGCAAAAGACAGATTTGGAATGCTTCTTGGTGTAGGTCTTGTTTCACAGGTTGGTTTGCAAGTTGTTCTTAATATACTGGTAATTACAGATACACTTCCCAATACAGGTATCAGTTTGCCGTTTTTCAGTTATGGTGGTAGTTCACTTGTTATGCTGTTAGCTCAGATGGGTATAGTACTTTCTGTGTCACGAAGTGCCAATATTAATAAAACATAAAGTGAGGGTTAGTAATGAGAATATTATTTGCAGGTGGTGGAACAGCAGGACATATAAATCCTGCCCTGGCCATTGCTGGTACAGTAAAGGAAAAAATAAAAAGTGCAGAAGTTTTGTATGTAGGAGCAATGGGTGGAATGGAAGAAACTCTTGTTCCACAAGCAGGGTATGATTTTAAGAGTATAAAAATAAGTGGTTTTAAAAGAAGTTTTTCACCGTCAGCTATTGCACATAATGTAGTAACTGCAAAACGTGCTATTACGTCAAGTATGGAAGCTAAGAAAATTATAAAGGATTTTCAGCCTGATATTTGCATAGGAACAGGTGGATATGTAAGTGGTCCTGTTTTAAGAACTGCGGCTAAAATGGGAATTCCCACTATTATTCACGAGCAGAATGCCTTTCCCGGTGTTACAAATAAAATGCTTGCCAAAAACGCAAGATTTGTAATGCTTGCAAATCCTGATGCTAAAGAACGTATGGGTGGCAATTATAATTTTGTAGTTACAGGAAATCCGGTAAGAAAAGATATTATAACAGCAGATAAGGTTGAGGCAAGGAAAAAAATGAACCTTGACAATCGTCCGGTTATATTGTCATTTGGTGGCAGTTTAGGAGCTAGAATGATAAACGAATCTGTTGCAGATTATATTGCTCGCAGCGGTAAAGATGGAAAGTATCAGATAATACACGCATATGGTAGATATGGCAAATGGTTCCCTGATTTGTTGAAGGAAAAGGGGTGCAATGCTGATGAATGTGATAATCTTGATATCAGAGAATTTATCAATGATATGCCTGTTTGTCTGGCAGCAGCCGACCTTGTTATTTGTCGTGCAGGTGCTATGACAATAAGTGAACTTCAGGCTCAAGGAAAACCTTCGATTCTTATACCATCACCTAATGTTGCAGAGAACCATCAGTTCCATAATGCAATGTCTTTGGTAAATGCAAATGCTGCAAGTGTTATAGAAGAGAAAGACCTTACTCCTGAAAAACTTACAGAAACTGTGGATGCTATGGTAAGTGACCATGAAAAACTTCGTCAGTATGCAGAAAATGCAAGAAAAACTGCAATTATAGATGCTAATGACAGAATTTTCTCTGTTATAAAAAAGTGTGTAAAATTATAATCACAAATTAAGGCTTTCTGTCATAGAATATGACAGGGAGCCTGACAATTTAAATGCACTACGCTACAAGCTGTGCACCTTTAAATCACAGGCTGTTCCGCTAAATGATAGAAAGGGTGTAGAGCTTGGCAGAGTATGTTATAAACGGTTGCCGTAAGCTGAATGGTTGTATTGATATACAAGGAGCGAAAAACAGTGCTTTGCCTGTTTTGGCGGCAACTATTCTTTGCAGAGGTGAGGTTGTAATTCACAACTGCCCACGTCTTACAGATGTAGATACGTCTGTAAAAATTCTGCGTTATCTGGGATGTAATGTTTATCGTGATGATACTACAATTACAGTAGATAGCTCAGGAATATACAGATATGATATTCCATCTGAACTTATGCGAGAAATGCGTTCTTCAATAGTGTTTTTGGGTGCTGTACTGGGCAGATTGAAGCAGGCACAGATTTCGTTACCTGGAGGATGTGAGTTGGGACCTAGACCAATAGATCTTCATTTGGCTGCTTTATTGCAAATGGGAATGACATTTGAAGAAAATCACGGTATACTTGAGTGTACCACGGATAGAGGGTTACATTCAGCAGATATTACCTTGTCATTTCCTAGTGTGGGAGCAACTGAAAATATTATGCTTGCAGCTGTCTGTGCAAAAGGAACAACCACAATAACCAATGCAGCAAGAGAACATGAAATTTGTGATTTAGCAGATTTTCTTAATAGCTGTGGTGCCAGAATTACAGGTGCGGGCGAAGGAACTGTATACATAGAGGGAGTAAAAACACTGGGGTGTACCCAGCATGTTATAATTCCTGACAGAATAGTAACATCAACATATATGGCTTGTGTTGCTGTGAGTGGTGGGAAATTATTGCTTAAGGGGGCTTTACCGTCACATTCAGGTAGTGTAAATTCTATGTTTGAACAATGCGGATGTTTGTTAGACTATACTTCAGAAGGAATATACATTTCATCTGAGAAAAAACTTAAAAAACTAAGGCTCATACGAACAATGCCATATCCGGGTTTTCCAACAGATGCACAAGCACCTGTGATGGCTATGTGTTGTTTTGCTGAAGGTACTTCTGTTTTTGTGGAAAATGTTTTTGAAAGTAGATATAAGCATGTAAGTGAGCTTACAAGGATGGGAGCAGGAATATATGTTCATGATAAGGTTGCTATTATAGAAGGAACAAAAAAAATGTCAGGAGCTACGGTGGATTCGCAAGATTTAAGGGGAGGTGCCGCACTTGTAGTGGCAGGCCTTGGTGCAGAAGGAACCACTGTTGTAAGGGGAATACATCACATTGAAAGAGGCTATGAAGAAATGGAAGTATGTCTTAGTAATGTTGGTGCAGATATTATGAAAATTTAACCCGATAATTAGTGAGGAATGAATAATGAGTATTGATGAAAAAAATAGCGGAAATGAAAGGCGAAAAAGAAGTTCTAATACAGATAATACTAATAGAAGAACTTCAAGACAACAATCTGATTCTCAACGTAGGGCAAGAACAAAAAGAAATCAAAATAACAAAAAATATACCAAAAGTAATACAGAAAAAAATACAAATGATAGAACTTCTGTAAATCGCAGAAGAAGTTCATCAAGCAATCGAACAAAAAAAGACCAAAGACGAGATAATACAGACAGCCAACAGCTAAAACGTGTTGATAGCCGTAGAGATAAACCTTATGATTATGATGAAAACCCGTTTTTCTCCAATAGTTCTGTGAAAAGTCAGGTTGATGTAAGAACTAATCGTGCAGATGATTTCTTTGAAAATAAGAATTATAAACCTTGGGATAC
>JAXJXA010000264.1:0-3675 GCA_036307745.1 Acutalibacteraceae bacterium
CACCAATAGATATGTTGTCGTACATAACTTTGTTTCAACAAAATACATTTACTTATAATAACTATGTTACCTGCTGTGGTCTTTCAAGACAGCCAATAGACAGATTTTTAAAAGACTATCCCCACATTCAGGAGATAGTCTTTTGTTTTGATAATGACTATAATGCTGTAAAGTCTGATGGAACACCGGACGAGAATCACGGACAAATAACTGCACATAAGTATTGCAAACATTACCACAGTAAAGGTTATAACGCAATGGTGCATACACCAAAATCCAAGGATTTTAACGAAGATTTAAAAAGGAGATTTCAATAATGAATTCAAAAGGAGTTATAGTTTTTTGCATAATAGCACTTGCTGTCTTATTGATTATATATTTAACTGACAAAAAAGGCGGAACTTTAAAAAGTATAAAAGCCAAACCAACAGGTGACGGTCAATATGGTACTTCCTGATGGGCCACTGCCAAAGAAATATCTTCATCATTCACTATGGTTGAATATCAGCCGGATAAATGGAGAAAAGGAGAAAACTTACCTCAGTGGGAAGGCTTGATTATCTCAGGAATATGGAATGATAAAAATTCAAACAACGATGACAAAACAAATAACTCAGTAGCATACAAAAAATACAGTAAAACAAAAATACGTTGTAAAGTAGATTGTTCAGATTCCCATACATTACTTATATCTACAACAGGTGGTGGTAAAACTACCGCTTTCCTCTACCCTAATCTTGAATATTGCTGTGCTGCAGGTATGAGCTTCTTCACAACAGATACTAAAGGGGATGTTTTTCGAGATTATGCACTTATCTCTAAAAAATACTATGGCTATGAAAGCTATATTATAGACTTGCGTAATTCCCTTAAATCTCACAACTACAACCTTTTGCAACTTACAAATAAATATATTGACCTATACGCTGACACAGGAAATATTTCTTATCAGGCAAGGGCAGAACGCTATGCCAAGATTATTTCAAAAACAATCATTAACGGTAAAGGTTTTGAAGGTCACGGTGGACAAAATGCTTACTTTTACGATGCTGCTGAAGGTTTGATAACATCAGTAATACTTCTGGTATCAGAACTATGCCCTAATTCAGAAAGACATATTGTAAGTGTTTTTAAAATTATAAATGAACTTATGGAAATTGACCCGGATACTGTCCCGAAGAGTAAAAATGACGAGCGTAAGCCTAAGAATTATTTTCATAAATTGATGAATATCATACCTAATACACATAAAGCAAAATGGTTTGCAGGCTCAGCATTATCCGCACCACAACAGCAAATGTCAAGCGTTATGACTACTGCAATGAGCCGTTTGTTGTCGTTTATCGACTCTGAGCTTGAGCAGATTATATGCTTTGATTCCAAAATAGATGCAGAATATTACTGTCAGAATAAAACAAGTGTTTTTCTTGTTTTTCCTGAAAATGATACAACTAAGCACTTTATGGTTTCTCTTTTCATCAACCAATTCTACAACGAATGTATCGAATATGCCAACAACCATAATAACAGACTTGACAGACGTACATATTTCTTTTTGGATGAGGTAGGTACAATCCCTAAGATAGAATCAGCATCACAAATGTTTTCTGCAGGACGAAGCCGTGGAATTTTGCAAATACCAATGATTCAATCACTATCTCAACTAGATAAAAACTATGGCAGAGAAGAATCAAAAATTATTCAAGAGTGTTGTCAGAATGTGTTGTTTGGCGGACTTACTCCGCTGTCATCCTCTGCAAAGGAATTATCCCATATGCTTGGAACACAAACTGTACAGGTTGGTTCTGTATCAAAGGGAGCTAAACATTCAAATAGTACAAACTATCAAATGCACGGTAAACCTCTTATGTCTGAGGATGAAATTAAACGTATGCCTAAGTATAACTTTGTTTTCAATAAAACCGGAATGGCACCATTTAAAACAAGGCTAAGACGTTTCCCTTACTGGGGAATCAACCTTGAAAACGATAAGTACACTATTGACTCAACCTCTTTAAAAAGTGTTAGTTACGCTACAAGAGATTCACTTATTGATGCTGCACTTAGTAAATACGGCAAAAAATCAACAACAGTAAATATCAAAAAATCATTATCACAGGAATTATTTTAATAAACACCAAGAGCTATGCGAAACTTTATATTACGCATAGCTCTTTATTTTTTAAGGAGATTTTAAAATGTATACAAAGAAGAATGATGGAATATTAAAAAAGGGGTATGGTATTGTTTATAAGGCAGTAATGACAGACGAAAGACTATCATTAACAGCAAAGGGTATTTATGCTTATTTATGCTCATATTCAGGCCCTAAGACGATTATTTTCCCTAGCCGAGCTAGAATACTAAGCGAATTAAATCTCTCTAAAAACGCTTATTACAAGCATTTTAATCAGCTTATAGAGTTGGAGTATATTGTTATAAAGAAATGCAAAAACTTCTTTAACAGAAATCAGTATGTAATCAATGATAAACCATCAACAGTAAGAACAGAAAACAACCAACAAGAAGAAGCGTTTAAAGCTAATGGAATAAAGTCACTTGGCTATGGAATAATTCCGAAATCAGTTATGACTAACCCTAACCTTACGGCAAAAGCTAAAGGCTTAATGGCATACTTCTATGCTCTTGCTGGCAATGGAACAGGTGCGTTTCCAACCAAAAAGGTAATACAAAAGCAACTAGGTATAAGCAACACAGCTTACTACAACGCTCTTCATCAACTTGTTGAGAACAACTACTTAACAATCACACAGAGAAAATCAGAGGGCAAGTTTGAGCAGAACGAATATGTTATCACCAATTTTACGAGTTCACAAAACAAAGACACAGAAAAGGTTGAAAAGCGTACACCGTGTACACAAAAATGCGACATTCAAAATTGCGACAATAATAACAATAACAAAGTATATAACAAAAATAATATATCTCTAAATAAGTATCATATCTCATCTAGTTATAGTAAAATAAGTATAAGAAAAAGAAGTAAGTCAGATAAACTAATAGCAAGAATTAAAGAGCTTTGTTACTACGATGATATGATAGACAGTATAACAGATAAATCATTTAAGGCTATTTATAATACAGCAGTAACAGCGTTAGTTAGCCTTGCTACAAAACCTTTCACCCACAGAGAAGAAAAAATAAACGAAAGCGATATACATAACTTGATTAAGCTATCAACTAGAGAGGACACATATGGACTATCACTGCGAGATTTGCTATACACAGTAATTGAGAAGTTTATGGTCGTTAAAGAAAAATACAGCATACATAACATAACTGGCTACCTAAAGAGTATGCTTTACACAGAAATGCTTGTAGGAGAGTTTTAATATGAATTATCACAAAAATAAAATCCCTGCAAGCTCACTACAACCTGCAGGGATTTATCTGTCCTTACGAACATTCTATGTTTTCCTAAAGTGATTATATCATAAGCAAAGTAAAATTACAATGCTTATTTAATACCTAACATTTTTGAATAAACATAGAGCTTTTTTATATAAAACTATTTTTTTAAATCCTTATATTTTAAGCACCAGCAAAAAAGCTAGTAGTCAAAAATGGCTTAATATAGCCATTTTCTAACACTTTTAAAATAAAAATATTCCAAATCGCCACCTCAAACTAAAATTTACTAGCATAGTATGAGAA
>JAXJXA010000265.1:0-2418 GCA_036307745.1 Acutalibacteraceae bacterium
GCCTTTCTGTGGATCAGTATTCGTTCAGTACAAAATCTACTCGAAAATCTTTTTCCGATTTTAAACGGTGTTTAGTATAAAAACAAATTACGACAATTCTAAACAGATAAAAAATAGTACAACACCAAAGCAAGGCGTTGCACTATATAAATAAATTATTATAAATTAAACTTTTTAAGCCAAGGCACTACCCAATTCTTTACAAGCTGTAATTGCATCATCGTCGGGGAAATCAGTGCATATAAAACTTTCTGTGGCAAGAGTAACACCTGCATTTATGGTTGTTTCCTCCCATGTACGCATCCATTCGCCATCACCCCAACCATAAGAGCCAAAAAGAGCAACCTTTTTACCTGAAAGAGTGGGTAAACAAGATGAAAACATTGGTTCGAATTCACTGTCTTCAAGCTCTTCTGCACCCATTGCCGGACAACCAAAAGCAATGGAATCAAATTCTGCTACCTTATCATTACTAAACTCAGTAGGAGTAAATATAGAAACTTCTGCTCCCTTTTCCTCGGCACCTGTAGCGACAGCATTAGCCATAGCCTCTGTATTACCTGTACCACTCCAATAAACTACTGCGACCTTACTCATAAAAAACACCTTTCTTATTTCTTATTTTATTTAAGTAACACCTTACATTTTTAATATAAGGTGTTATTTTAGAATACATAAAATCAAACAGTTACAATAAGTTTTTCAACCGTTATGCCATTAAGCCATTGGCTATAATACACTTCTGTACACTTTTTAAATTTAGCAAATATTTCTTTTGCCTTTACTTCGTCACCATAAACCTTCCATACACCTGTAAATTTATAATTATCTGCCTTATTATCTATAAAACCTTCTACATCTTCCGGAGGATAACCAAGAAATAAACCAATTTCGTGAGGAAATTCCGAAGTTTCAGAAAATCTTTCAATCAAACGTACAATACATTGATTAGGTTTTGCACTTGTATATCCGTGTTTCTTCAGTAACTTACAAGCATAGCTATCTGTCAAATCCTGCTTTAATTTATCAGGACGATACAGATAAATCAATACTCTGTTATTACTGAAACGTAAAGGAATAACACACAATCCCTTTGGAACCATAATTTTATTTAAATTGCGTATATTTTCTTTTATACTGTTATGCGAGGTATATGGCACAGTAAACATATTACCTGTTTTCAGTCCAGCCAGAGTTGGTGAACAATGGCGAACAAGCAACTCTTCTGACATTAATTTAACCTCCTGTTACGGTGCATATGTTTCAAGTATATTTTTTAAAGCAGCCATTGAGCTTGAATGTGACCTTGCTATCACTGTGTTTTGCCCTTTTGCCTCACTTAAAGCACAACGCACCATTTTGTGGGACATAGTTCTTGTAAAAAGCACCATTAGATCGGGGCTTCCGATTTTATTTCTCATTTGTGCTGTCATTTTTGTAAAGACCTTTGCCCTACAACTATATTCTTTGCATAAATCTTTATATTGACGCACCATACATTCATTTCCACCTACAATAACAACACTCATTTTATTTCTCCTTATTTAAGTTAGTTTAAACTAACTTATCTGTAAAAAATTTTTTTCTCTTTATATATTATTTTCACGAGGCAAACAGTATTTATACTGCTTGCCTCGTATTCTGTACTATTTGTTAGTGTGACAGCTTCCATTCATAGGACAACTGCTACAACCACAACCACAGGAGGACTTGCCTTTTTTCTTATCTCTTATCAATTTAATAATTATTAAACCAATAATTAAGATCAAAACTGCACTAACAGATATTGTACCAATATTTTCAATAATTAAATTTAACATCTGAATACCTCTTATAAACTTTCAATTTATACCCTTAATTTAGCAGTTAATTTATTTGATTCCTTGTAAGGTCTTGCCATCATAAATACTATAAATCCAACTATTACAACAGCTATTACAGCACCTATTATATTCATTACAGTTATAGGAGTTGTAAATAGAGAACCAATCTGATAAATTACAAATGAAACTGCATAAGCAAATACACACTGATAACCTATTGCAGACCAAGTCCATTTAGCACTGTTCATTTCACGTTTAATTGCACCTATTGCAGCAAAACAAGGAGCACACAGTAGATTGAATACTAAGAATGAATATGCTGAAATCTGTGTAAATGAGTTTTGCAAATTAGCCCAGATTTGCCAACCGTTTTCAGCAACCTCCTCAAAGCCACCATACAGAACACCAAATGTACCAACAACATTTTCTTTTGCGATAAGACCTGTAATGGTTGCAACAGCAGCTTTCCACTCTCCCCAGCCGAGAGGAATACAGAGCCAAGCAATAGCATGACCGATAAATGCAAGAATGGAGTTATCCATATTTTCAACCATACCAACGGCACCGTTTTCTACACCAAAGCTCTGCATAAACC
>JAXJXA010000266.1:0-3952 GCA_036307745.1 Acutalibacteraceae bacterium
ACCTGGTTTAGCACAGTGAATGTGAATTCTTACTCTTGATGCATCACGTTCAATTTCAATTTTAGGAACACCTGCTGCATAAAGTTGTTTCTTCAATGTTTTACGAAGATTATAATCTTCTACAAGTTGGTCACCGAAGTTCTTCTTACTTGCAAACCAGCGTGAGTCCCAATCTTTAATAACGCCAACACGCATACCGTGTGGATTTACTTTCTGGCCCATTGCTCTACCTCCTGTTGTTATTCAGCTTCTTTAAGCACAAGGGTAATGTGAGAAGTCTTTTTATTAATTCTGTATGCACGGCCCTGTGCTCTTGGACGAATACGCTTTAGGGTTGGACCCTGACTTACTGAGCATTCTGCTACATATAGTTTTGATACGTCCATATTGTGGTTATTTTCAGCATTTGCAATAGCTGATTTCAACAGCTTTTCCAGCGGCTCGCAAGCGGCCTTAGGAGTGTGCTTTAGAATAGCCATTGCCAAGTCAGCAGGCTTGTTTCTGATTAAATCCAGAACAATCTGAACCTTGCGTGGTGAAATACGGACATACTTTAAATAAGCCCTTGATTCTGCCATTTTTATTATCTCCTTCCGCCTTATTTCTTAGATGTCTTAGAACCGGCGTGACCTCTGAATGTTCTTGTTGGTGCAAACTCACCTAGCTTGTGACCAACCATATCCTCAGTAACATAAACCGGTACATGCTTGCGTCCGTCATGAACAGCAAATGTATGACCTACAAAAGCAGGGAAAATTGTTGAAGATCTGCTCCAAGTTTTGAGAATCTTCTTTTCGCCAGCTTCGTTCATTGCTTCTACCCTTTTATATAGTACAGGCTGTACGTAAGGGCCCTTTTTAATGCTTCTTCCCATTTATAAAGCTCCTTTCTGTATGCCTATTATTTACCGTTTCTACGCTTTACAATAAGCTTATCTGAACGGTTCTTCTTCTTTCTGGTCTTGTAACCAAGTGCCGGTTTACCCCAAGGAGTAACAGGACCTGGACGTCCGATAGGGCTCTTACCTTCACCACCACCGTGAGGGTGATCGTTAGGGTTCATAACAGAACCTCTTACTGTTGGTCTCCAGCCCATATTACGCTTACGGCCGGCTTTACCAATCTTAACGTTGTTGTGGTCTGTGTTACTTACCTGACCAATAGTAGCCATACAGTTTATAGGTACATTTCTTAACTCACCTGAAGGAAGTCTTAGTAGTGCAAGACCGTTCTCCTTAGCCATTAGCTGTGCCATATTACCTGCTGATCTAGCAAGCTGAGCACCTCTGCCTGGATAAAGCTCTACATTGTGAATGAATGTACCTGTTGGAATACTCTCAAGTGGAAGTGCGTTACCAGGCTTGATATCTGCGTTTGCACCTGAAACAACTGTATCTCCAACCTTAAGGTCGTTAGGAGCTACGATATAGCTCTTATCGCCGTCTGCATACTCAACAAGAGCGATGAATGCTGAACGGTTAGGATCGTACTCAATTGTCTTAACTGTGCCTGGAACATCAAACTTCTGTCTTTTAAAATCTATAATACGGTATTTTCTTCTGTTACCGCCACCTCTGTGACGAACAGTAATTCTACCATAACTGTTACGGCCAGACTTCTTCTTAAGAGGAGCAAGTAAGCTCTTCTCTGGTGCTACCTTTGAAAGTTTTGAATAGTCAGTAACTGACATATTACGTCTGGCATTTGTGGTAGGTTTATATACTTTAATAGCCATTGTATTTCACTCTCCTCATGATGGCTTTGCGGGGAAATGGCATCCCCATACATTCTGCCTGTTTTTTTAAATTTTTAACAGGCTTACATCATGCCTTCAAAAAATTCGATTGCCTTGCTGTCCTCAGTAAGTGTTACATAAGCCTTTTTCCAAGCTCTTGTATAACCCTCATATCTGCCCTGACGGCGAAGTTTGCCTCTTACGTTAACTGTGTTAACCTTAGCGACCTTTACCTTGAACAACTCTTCAACTGCCTTAGCAATTTCAATTTTATTTGCAGCCTTAGCTACCTCAAAAGTGTACTTCTTAGCTGCAATGCCCATCATACTCTTCTCTGTTACGATAGGTCTGATGATAATGTCCTGTGCTAGCATTATGCGTACACCTCCTGAATTTTCTCAACTGCTTCCTTAGCGATAATCAGCTTGTCTGCGTTAAGCATATCGTAAACATTAAGTTCGTTTACCTGAGCTGTTTTAACACCAGGAATATTTCTTGCAGAGTTGATAACCTTCTTATCAACTGTTGGAAGAACGATTAGAGCCTTCTTCTCACTGCCAACTGCCTTTAGCATTGCAGCGATTGTCTTTGTGCTGAAGCTCTCTGTAGCGATGTTGTCGATTACGATAATGTCGCTAGCCTGTGCCTTAGCTGAGAAAGCTGACTTCATAGCAAGTCTTCTAACCTTTTTATTTACTGTATAGCTGTAATCTCTTGGCTTTGGAGCAAATACGATACCGCCGTGTGTCCACTGTGGAGCTCTTGTTGAACCCTGTCTTGCATGACCTGTACCCTTCTGTCTCCATGGCTTTCTGCCACCGCCTGAAACCTCAGCTCTTGTTAATGCTGACTGTGTGCCCTGACGCTGATTTGCAAGGTAGTTAACTACCATATGGTGCATTACTGCAGCGTTTGGCTCAATTCCGAATATAGCCTCTGAAAGCTCAATAGTTGATACTTCCTTACCAGCCATATCTAGTACTGCTACGTTAGGCATTTAAACTCCTCCTTTCTTACGCCTTTACGGTGTCACGAATTACAACGATTCCACCGTTAGGGCCTGGAACAGCGCCCTTAATAGCGATTAGGTTGTTTTCTACATCAACCTTTACTACTGCCAGGTTCTGTACTGTAACTCTTTCTGCACCCAGGTGACCTGCCATTTTCTTACCCTTCCATACTCTTGATGGGCTTGAGCAAGCACCCATAGAACCACCGTGTCTTGCCACAGGACCAGAACCGTGTGTTTCTTTTAATCTCTGGAAATTCCAACGCTTAATTACGCCAGCGTAGCCCTTACCTTTACTTGTACCAGTAACGTCTACCTTATCTCCTGTTGCAAATACATCTGCCTTTAGAATCTGACCAAGCTCATAAGCACTTGTGTCGTCAAAACGGAACTCACGAAGTGTCTTCTTTGGAGCTACATTAGCTTTGTCAAAGTGACCCTTCATAGGCTTGTTAACCTTGTGAGCCTTCATATCGCCATAGCCGATCTGAACTGATGCATAACCGTCGTTTTCAACAGTCTTAATCTGAGAAACAACACAAGGGCCTGCTTCTACAACTGTTACGGGAACGACATTTCCCTTTTCGTCGAAAATCTGTGTCATACCGATTTTCTTACCGATTAGTGCTTTCTGCATTTATAATGCCTCCTATAAGGTTATTGGTTGGCTTTGCCAACTTGACCCCAACTGAACGGTTGGTTGAAGAGATTATAACTTAATCTCGATTTCAACACCGGCAGGGAGTTCTAAGCTCATTAAAGCTTCAACCGTCTTATTTGACGGTCTCAGAATATCGATTAGTCTTTTATGAGTTCTAATCTCAAACTGCTCACGGCTGTCCTTATACTTATGAACAGCTCTCAGGATTGTTACAACCTGCTTCTCTGTTGGTAGAGGTACAGGACCTGATACTCTGGCACCTGTCTTCTTAGCAGTAGCAACAATTCTCTCTGCTGACTGGTCTACCAACTGATGGTCATAACCCTTTAATCTGATTCTAATTTTTTCCTTGACTGCCACAATCATCGCCTCCTTAAAAATTTTTGAGTTGGCGGGCAACCCTTCTCGAAAGATTTCACACCCTGCCGGGTGTTTCCTCCCTTTCCATTTAAAAACCGAGTAGACATAAGTCAACCCGGGTAATAGTCGAAAAGCGTCCAGGCATAATTTTGCACACAGCAACCCTAAGTGTGCCGTAAACACATACC
>JAXJXA010000267.1:0-5984 GCA_036307745.1 Acutalibacteraceae bacterium
ATTTTAAATGGTGTTTAGTATCAGATACTCCCTAAACAATAAAAATCTACATTTTTTATTGTTTAATATTATTAAAGTGCATTTGTTAGTTTTTGACTATAAATTCAACTTGTTACATTTACTAAATTACTTGATGTTTTTTCAGTAAAATTGTTATAGTAATGGAATTTTTTATAATTGTTTGACAATTTGCTTTTAATAATTATATAATATATTTGTTAGCTTCATACGGGATTTTAGTATGGGGTAATTAAGTATAAAAATATATTTTTTAATTTAATGAAAGAAGGTATTTTTAATGGCTACTACAAAGAAAACAACAGCTAAAAAGGCTGCAACTGCTGAGGTAGAAGCAAAGGTTGCCCCTAAAACAACAGCAAAAACTGCTGCAAAGGTCGCTCCTGTTGAAGAAGTAAAGGTTGAGGCTACTGTTGCTGAAGAGACTCCTGTTAAAAAGACAACTGCTAAAAAAACAACAACAGCTACTAAAAAGACAACTACAAGAAAGACAACTGCTAAAAAGGCTGTTGAGCCAACAGTTGATTTTTATGTTGAGTACAACGGCGTTCAGGAATCATATGCTAATGTTCTTGAGAATGTAAAGAAGTCATATCTTGAGAATAACGAAGGATCAGAGATTAAATCTGTAAAGGTTTATCTTAAGCCAACAGAAAACGCTGCTTACTGTGTAATCAACGAAGAAGAAGAGTTTAGAATGGATGTTTTCTTCTGCTGATAACTTCCTCTTACATATAAATATTTGGCACAACTTTAAAAGTTGTGCCTTTTTATTTTTATAAAACAAAACTCCTGTAAACAAGGCAATCTACCATTGCTTTAATTACAGGAGTTACTTTATATCTACATATTAATTATTCGTGAGTACCAATACCCACAGCTATTTGTTCTGCTGATTCAAAAACAGGCGATTCTTTGTCTTTGTTCTTATCTGCAAATACAAACTTCAAAATAACAGGTGCTACAATGGTTGTTACTACTACAACAATTACTATTGGTGCAAACAGTTCTTTATCCATCAATCCAATTTGTGCCCCCTTGTCCGCAACAATAAGAGCAACTTCACCTCGTGAAATCATACCTGCACCAATCTGTAAACATTCTTTATTTGTAAAACCACAAAGTTTAGCACCTATTCCACAGCCCAATACCTTTGTCAGAATTGCCACCAAAGCAAGTAAAACTGAAAAAGCGATAATCAAAACTGACATCTCAGGAAGCTCTACCTTCAAACCAATGCTGGCAAAAAATATTGGTGAAAGCAACATATATGATAAAGTACTAAATCTCATTCCCAGATACTTTTTATGGCTTGTGTTGGACATAATCAAACCTGCAATATAGGCACCTGTAATATCCGCAACACCAAACACCTCTTCAGAAAGCCATGACATAAGCAGACAGAAAGTAAAGGCAAGAATTACAAAACGTCTGTAATCTTTTTTGTATTTGTCCATATACATTGAAAATACTTTATAACAAAGAAAACCAACAACAACAGAGAATACAAAAAATCCCAGAATTTTCAGCAATACAACTGCAATGTCTACATCTTCACTTGCAAAGCTGGAAATAATTGTAAGAGCAACAATACCTAGTACATCATCTATAATAGCTGCACCCAAAATTGCATTGCCTGCCTTTGAGCTTAATTTTCCCATTTCTTTAAGAGTTTCAACTGTAATGCTTACAGAAGTAGCTGTCAGTATTACACCTACAAACATTGCTTTAAGAAAAGCAAGACTATCACCCTCACTACCGGTATAATTCATAAAGTATGTAAGTAAAAATCCGCCAACTAAAGGCACAATTACACCAAGTACAGCTATCACCGCAGAGGCAACACCTGTCTTTTTAAATTCTTTAATGTCAGTCTCAAGTCCTGCCGAAAACATCAGCACTATAACACCTAACTCTGATACCATTTGAACAAAAGAGTCCTCGTGCAGTACATTTAAAACTGCCGGACCTAACAGTAATCCTGCAAGTAATGCACCCACAACTTGTGGCATATGGAACTTTTTAAAAATCAAGCCGCAAACTTTAGTTGATAAAAGAATTATGGCTATATTAAGTAAAAAAGTATAGTCCATATTTTTTCATCTCGCTTTCCTTAAATATATTTGAATTTGACGTAAACAAACTGTGTACAAGTTTACAATTTGTTAAAAAATCAATTCGTTGTTATTATATTACTTTTTTTATATATGGTCAAGGAATCAGCGTAAAAAATCAGACACATTTCTACTAAAAATTTAGTACATAAGTTATACTAATTTCTATTATTTATGTGAGTATATGATAAGAAATGTTAATTGACATTTTTTGATAGCTTAAGTATAATAAATCTGATTATGACAACCTGTCATTTTTAAGGTGGTGAACTATGTGGTAAAACAAACCTATTATAATTTGCCTATTTTAAAAAAAGAAAGAATTATTAAGGCGATTATAAAGGAAATAGATGGCAAGTCATATGATGAAATTTCCATCAACCAGATTGTTAAAAATGCAAACATTTCAAGAGGCAGTTTCTACCAATACTTTGACGATAAGTGGGATATATTCTCGGTGGTGTTGCAGGGATTTTCAGAGGAGCTAAATAAAATTTGTATAAACAGCCTTATCGAAAATAACGGTGACATCTTTAAGACAGGAGAAACTGTATTTGACTATGTTGCAAACACTTCTGAGTCAACAATGTACTCCCCTGCTTTCAAAACAATTTTCTCATATGCCAGTACAAATCTTGAATTTTTCAGAGCAAAAGACCACTGTGGAAATCATTTGCTTGATAAATTCAAAGCATTTATTAACCGTGAAATGTTTAATATTAACAATGAAAACGATCTTGATTGTATGTTTGATGTTGTTGCATCAATATTAAGCAGACAGTGGTTTGAAATATTTGTATTGAAAAAAAAGCGAGAAGAAGTAAAAAATCATCTGGTTAATATGTTTCTTCTAGTAAAGAACGGATTTTTAAGGAGGTAAAAATGTTATCAAAATTTAGTGTAAAAAAACCCTTTACAGTGCTGGTGGCAGTTATACTTGTAATTGTACTTGGTGTTGTATCTTTTATGAATATGACACCCAATCTGCTACCTAATATGGATTTTCCATATGTTATTGTTATGACAACATATCCCGGAGCCAGTCCTGAACTGGTGGAAACTACTGTTACAAAACCTTTAGAACAATCATTGTCGGTGCTTGATGGAGTTAAAGATATAATGTCTACCTCAAACGATAACTATTCTACAGTTATGATAGAATATGAGGACGGCACAAATATGGACAGTGCCATTGTTGACATAAGTAGTAGTATTGATACTTTAGAAGGTTCGTGGGAAGATACGGTGGGCACTCCTATTGTAATGGAAATAAATCCTGATATGATGCCTGCTGCTGTTGTTGCAGTAGATGTGGACGGTATGGAAACTACCGAGCTTTCAGAATATGTTGATAACGAACTTCTCAACAAACTTGAAGGTGTAGATGGAATCGCCTCTGTAAGTACTGTTGGTTCAGTTGAAGAAGGTATTAATGTAGTAATAGATGAAAAAAAGCTTGATAAAGTTAACTCCAAAATTCAAAAGGCTTTAAACAGCAAGTTTGATGATGGAAAAGAAGAACTTAACGATGCTCTTGATAAACTCAATGACGGTCTTGACCAAACTAAAGAGGGGCAGGAACAGATAGACAAAGGCAAGGAGGAATTGGAAGCACAGCGAAAACTGGCTACAAGTCAACTGGAAGATGCCAGAAATCAACTTGATCAAAAACAAGAGGAATTACTTGACGGCAAAATTCAAATTCTAAATACATTGTCATCTCTCACATCACAAAGAACGGAATTACAAACTACATATGAACAGCTTGTATCCAGTCAGTCTATTATGCTTGAATTAAAAAAGAATATTCAGGATATGACAAGTATAATAGCTCAGCTTGAAGCATATAAAACAACTGTTGACAGCCTAAACTCTGTAATATCAACTATGCCGTCTGATAGTGAAGAATATATTCAAGCTACAGAACAACTTAAAGCTATTGAAGCCGGATTAAACAGTATGGGCATTACATCAACAGAACTTCCTGAAAAAATTGAAGAATACAAGCAAACTGTTTCACAGCTTGAAACTTCACTTGCGGATATGAACAAAGCTCTTGCTCAGCAGGGATACTCTGAAGATACTTTACAGCAAGCTATAGAGCAAATAAAAACTGGTATTGATAAGATTGATTCTTCTGTTACTCAACTTAATGCTACTTTAAAACAGCTTGAGGAAGGCTCAATTTCTCTTAGCAGTGCCCTTTCAGAGCTTAATAAGCAAAAGGATGAAGCAACTTATCAGATGAATACTGCTTACGTTGAACTAAGAGTTAACGAGAGTACTCTTGCAACAACCAAGGCACAGCTTGAAGAAAGTAAAAAGGAACTTGAAGCATCTTTCGATACTCTTGAAGATCAACAGGATGAAGCCATAGATAAAGCGGATTTAACTAAAACAATCACTCTTGATATGGTATCAGGAATTCTGACAGCACAAAATTTTTCAATGCCTGCAGGTTATATAACCGATAATAAAAATGAATATCTCGTTCGTGTAGGTGACAAAATTACCGATACCGAGGAAATTGAAAATCTTTTGCTGTTTGATATGGATATTGAAGACACAGATCCTATTTATCTGAAGGATGTAGCAAACGTATTCATTGAAGATAACTCTGATGAAGTTTATGCAAAAATAAACGGCAATGATGGTATAATGCTTTCCTTTACAAAATCATCTCAATCAGCTGTTGCCACAGTATGTGAAAATCTCCAAAAAGAGCTTGACAACATCAAAAGTGAAAATGAGAAATTCAATTATACAATGATGATGAATCAGGGAGATTATATTGACCTGGTTGTAGGCAATGTTATTAACAATCTTCTTGTAGGTGCCATATTTGCGGTAATCATATTATTTATATTCCTAAAAGATATTAAGCCTACACTTATTGTTGCCTTCTCAATTCCACTTTCAGTAGTATTTGCCATTGTATTGATGTATTTCAGTGGAATAACATTGAATATCATTTCACTGTCAGGTCTGGCGGTAGGTGTTGGTATGCTTGTAGATAACTCTGTTGTAGTTATTGAAAATGTATACCGATTAAGAAGTATGGGAGTTTCTGCTGTTAAAGCAGCTGTTAACGGTGCAAGACAGGTTACAGGTGCTTTAACTGCTTCAACTCTCACTACGATATGTGTATTTCTCCCTATCGTATTTGTAGAAGGACTTACAAGACAGATATTTACAGACCTTGCACTTACAATAGGTTATTCACTCGTTGCCAGTCTAATTGTTGCTCTTACACTTGTTCCTGCAATGGGACAATCGTTGTTTAAGAATACAAAAGAGCATAAACATAGATTTATGGATGCTCTTATTAAGGGCTATGATAAGGCTATTAAATTTACTCTCAATCATAAGGCTCTCACACTGATTCTGGCTGTAATTCTTCTTATAGGCAGTGGTGCATTATTGCTTACAAGAGGTTTCAGCTTTATGCCAAGTTCAAGTAGTGCAGAACTTCAGATAAGTGTTACTATGCCCAAGGGAAGTGAACTTGAGGACACTGTAAAAACCTCTGAAAAAATACTTGAGATTGTTAATGAAAAAGATCAATATGAAACAGTTGGTGCTATGGTAGGAAGCACATCAAATATTATGGGAACAGGTGGTAGCAATAACGGCTCTGCTTCTATGTATCTTGTTCTTAAAGATGAATTTGCCAAAGAAAGCGAAAGTATTTCCAATGATCTTCAAAAACGGCTTGAAGAAGAATTCGGAAAGGATGCCCAGCCCTTTGCCGTGACCTACGCTTTCGAACTGAAATTGGACGGTTGGGGCAGCGAGAATCAGCCGCTGCACTTCTTTATGGTGAAAGCAAACTGCGATAGCTTTGTGGACGGC
>JAXJXA010000268.1:0-4270 GCA_036307745.1 Acutalibacteraceae bacterium
AAATATGCCGAAATGATTTCTGTTTTTTTAATGTTGTTTAGTATTATTATATCATTCCCGAAATGCGACATATTATGCTAATATAATAATAAACACCACTTGAAAAGCAAAAGTTTCAAATGGTGTTTATTATCATATCAATTAAAGGAGTTTTACCCCTTTAAAATCCTCGCAAAGGCAACAAACCCTGGCATTATTGATTTTCAAAGCCTTCTCCGTTGATTATACCTGCCTTGGTTACAATAAAAAATGCGTTTTTATCAATAGAAGAAGCTATATTTTTAACTTTATATACCTGTCTGGGACGCACCGCACACATAATTGTTTTTGTAGTTGTACCTGTATATCCACCTGTTGAATCTAACAGCGTAACACCTCTTTTTATATCCTTCATAATAGCCTGACTTATTTCGTCATATTTTGAAGACATTATAAATACTATTTTGCCGTTATCGTGAGACAAACCATAAATTGTAGTATCAATAACCTTCGAACTTACAAAGATTATTATTATAGCATACAGTCCACTTTCTATTGATTTATAAACTATCATTGTAGCGGCAATCACAAAAATATCTGCAAAAATTTTAACAGTACCCATCGAAAGAAAAGGAAAATGATTTTGTAAATTTTTTGAAACAATATCCGTTCCGCCTGTTGTTCCTCCACCAAAAAACACCAATGCAAGTCCTGCACCTATTAATATACCACCAAATAATGAAGCCATAAATTTATCACCTTTATACAAAGGCAAATATGGTGTCAGCAAATCTATAAACAACGATGATATCACTGTGGCAAAGACGGTTTTCACAAGAAATCTTCTGCCATTTTCTATTGCTCCCCACACAAAAAGAGGTATATTTATAACTAGTGTCATTATACCTATTGGCAGTCCAAACAGATAATTAAGCATTGTTGCAATACCTGTTACACCACCTGTAACCACATCATTAGGAGCTGTAAACATATCAATAGCTACTGCAAAAAGAAATGAACCTATCATCATAAACAGACAGTCACGCAAAATAGTAAAAGTTTTACCATAGTTTCTTTCTTTTTTCTCAGAAATTTTAACCTGATTATCCTCATCCATCAATAACACCTGCCCTGATTCAATTCCATAAAAAGATAATAAACTGTCATACTATACAGATAACAAACTTAACAAAATTTCATTTTGTATTCTCGTAAATATTATTTACAATTAAATTAAATAATTCTCTTATTCTGTAAATGTCTTTTTTAAGATACAAATAACCAAACAGAGCTTCAAATCCTGTTGCGGTGTGGTAATCAACTTTCTCTGCATTTTTAGGCACACTGTGTACATTGGCATTTTTTCCACGTTTATAAATAACCAATTCTTCTTCTGTCAGATTAGGTTCAAGTATTTCTGCACATTCAGCCTGAAATTTACAGTTAACTACGCTTACCTTTCGGCTGTTAAGTTGTCCTACCGGTCGATTAGCAAGTGAAATTATGTATTCTCTTATCATAAGGTCATACACCCCGTCACCTATAAATGATAGGGTCAGGGGTGAAATCTGTCTTAAATCAATATCACAAGACAACAAACTATCCATACTCAATTACCTCTTTGTCATTCAACAAAATCAAACTCAAGGTCATAAATAGATACAGTATCGCCCTCGCTTATACCTGCTTCACGCAAGGCATCAATAACACCGCCATTTATGAGAATACGCTGAAAATACTGCAAAGATTCATAGTCATCAAAATTAACTGATTTCATAATATTAAACAGCCACTTAGCTTCAACAAAATATATACCATCGTGCTTTGTAATCTTAACCTTGTTTTTATCAATTTTTTCAGGTTGTACAACAGGTGCAGGCTCAGCTTCATATCGAGTAATAGGAGGCAGTTTGCTAAGCATTTCAAGAATCTTATTAAGCAAATCATCCACACCTTCGTTAATTGGTGCCATAATAGGGAAAAATTCATACCCTTGTTGCTCAACAAAATTTTTAAACTCTTCAATCTGATGCTCTGTGGCAAGGTCGCACTTATTACCTGCAACAATCATAGGACGTTTTGCAAGGTCAGCGTTGAATTTTTCCAATTCCTGATTGATAATATTGAAATCCTCCTTAGGATCACGTCCTTCACTACCCGCAATATCAACAATGTGTACAAGCATACGGCAACGTTCAACGTGACGTAAAAACTGATGCCCAAGTCCAACACCTTCCCAGGCACCTTCTACCAATCCGGGAATATCAGCCATAACAAACGAATTGCCCTCACCCATACTTACAACACCAAGAACAGGTGTTATAGTTGTGAAATGATAATTAGCTATAACAGGCTTTGCCTGACTTACAACCGATATCAAGGTACTCTTACCTACATTAGGGAAACCAACAAGTCCAACATCAGCAAGTAACTTAAGTTCAAGAATAACCTCGTATTCCTCACCTGGCATACCTGGCTTTGCAAAACGAGGAGTTTGACGTGTTGGAGTAGCAAAGTGTATATTTCCCCATCCACCGTTGCCACCTTTTGCAACAAGCACAGGTTCTTTTCCTGAAACATCAGCAAGCAGTCTGCCTGTTTCAACATCTCTTACCAATGTACCTCTTGGCACACGAACAATCAGATTTTCTGCATTTTTACCTGAACTTCTTTTAGCCTTTCCATTTTCACCTTTTTGAGCAATATATTTTCTCTTATATCTGAAGTCAGCAAGTGTTGACAGATTATCATCAGCCAAAAATAGTACATCGCCACCACGTCCGCCGTCACCGCCATCCGGCCCACCTGAAGCAACATATTTTTCACGGTGAAAAGAAACAGAACCATCACCGCCATCACCTGCTTTTATAAAAATTTTAGCCTTATCTACAAACATTATTTTCACTACCTTTCCTGTATGTAGTATATCACAACAGTCCGTATTCTTTCTGCAAATCATTAAGACCGTCAATAATTTCTTGTCTGGAAAAATCGTGTTCCTCTAAAAAATCATCAGTTTTTGAATTAAGGTAAATGTAAAAACTCAATCCCATTTCCAATGAATCAACCGTTTTCTGATTTTCTATTTTATCAAAAAGTAAATTTTCTGCAATATTAATCTCACCACTGTCTGCAATCTGATAGAGATACATTATATTAACTTCTGAATCATCTATTTCATCAGGATTCCCAATGGAAATATTATATTCCTTTTTCTTTTTGCCGAGTACTGTTTCGGCAATATATTTTATTATAGCCTCAATCTGACGTATCATATAATCATTCTGCAACATAATAAAAAACACCATATGTAAAAAGGGCGGAATATACCATCCGCCCTCAAATAAACAAAAAATCTTACAGTATAAAATTACTGCTCAGCGTAAACGCTTACACGCTTTCTGTCACGACCAACACGTTCATAACGAACAACACCATCAATCTTAGCAAACAAAGTATCGTCAGAACCAAGACCTACATTTTCACCTGGATGAATGTGTGTACCACGCTGCTTGTAAAGGATGTTACCTGCCTTTACAAACTGACCGTCTGCACGCTTAGCACCAAGTCTTTTTGACTCTGAATCACGGCCGTTCTTTGTAGAACCCATACCTTTTTTATGAGCTAGTAACTGAATATTTATCTTTAGCATTTGTTACACCTCCGTAGTTTTTACAATTAAATAATCTGAATATTGCTCCTCTAACAAGAGCATATGCAGCTTAAATCCCTGCAAAATATCTCTGCAAGCCACTGCATCCTTTGAGAAAACTCTTAGCATTAAATTGCCGTCTTCAGCTTCTGTTTCGGCTGACACCTTAATTACATCTGTAATTGTGTTAGCTGTCATAAAGCCGGCAGAAGAAACTGCCGCACAGACAATATCGCTTCCACTCTGAGCATATCCGGAATGTCCTGAAAGTCTGAAACCCACAAGCTCACCCTTTGCCAGTGTGAAAAAGTTTACCTCAATCATAATCAAGCGTTAATAGACTGGATCTCAACCTTTGTATATGGCTGTCTATGTCCCATCTTTCTCTTTTCGCCCTTCTTTGGCTTGTAAGTAGCAACTGTAATCTTCTTACCTTTGCCTGTCTTGATAACTTTACCTGTTACAACAGCACCCTCAACATAAGGAGTACCTACCTTAAGGCCGTTATCATCTGACAGTGCAACAACTTTAAAATCAACTGTTGCGTCATCCTCTGCACCAAGCTTCTCAACAAAGATAACGTCAACGTTAGCAACATTGTACTGCTTGCCGCCTGTTTCGATAATTGCGTACATATTT
>JAXJXA010000269.1:0-2302 GCA_036307745.1 Acutalibacteraceae bacterium
ACAGACCGTTTTAACAATGGTGACACAAGTAATGACCATTCCTATAATCGTGGCTTGAATCAAGATGGTACAGTTGCTACAACAATGTTGACAGATGCAGCAAGTTTTCAGGGTGGTGACTTTAAGGGTATTACCCAGAAGATAAACGAGGGATATTTTGACGATTTGGGTGTTAATGCACTCTGGGTTTCTGCACCATATGAGCAAGCTCACGGATATACAGTTGCTACAAGTGGCACAAAAAGCTACCCTCACTACGGTTATCACGGTTACTATCTGCTTGACTATACAAATACAGATGCAAACTTTGGTACCGTTGAAGAGTTTCAGGAAATGGTAGATACTGCTCACGCACACGGAATTCGTATTGTTCTAGATGTAGTAATGAATCACCCTGGTTATGCTACTATGTATGATATGAATGAATATTCATATGGTACTCTCAAGAGTGGTTGGGATAGTGTTTACTACGATTGGGCTAATATCAACGATACATATTATTCAAAGATTGACTACAATTCATCAGCAAATGACTGGTCTAAGTGGTGGGGTTCTGATTGGATAAGAGCAGGTATTGCAGGTTATACAGCAGGTGGTTCTGACGATTTGACAACCGGTGTTGATTACTTGCCTGACTTCAGAACAGAATCAACTACTGAGGTTGGTATTCCTGAGTTATTAAAGACAAAGTGGACACAGGAAGGTACTTATGAAACTAAGGCATCGGCTACTGAGGCTTGGTTTGCTGAAACAGGCTATGCTAAAACCGTAAGTAATTATCAAGTATTTTGGTTGTCAGAGTGGGTAAGAGTCTTTGGTATTGATGGTTTCCGCTGTGATACTGCTAAACACGTTGACAAAGAGTCCTGGAATGCACTTAAGACAGAGTGTGTAAAAGCTTTGGACGAATGGAAGTCTGAAAATCCTGATAAGGCTTTGGACGATGAAGATTTCTGGATGACAGGCGAAAACTATGGTATGGGTCTTGATCCTTCAAGTGATTACTATACAACCGGTGGCTTTGACTCAATGATTAACTTTGAAAACGGCGGTGGACTTCCTTCCTTAGATAAGCTGGCTGATAAGTACCAGGAGTATGCTGACACAATCAACACAAATGATAACTTTAATGTTCTTACATATATTTCATCACACGATGATACAATGGCAAACAGTAAATCAAATGCTGATATGTATTATCAGGGTACTGCATTCCAGTTGTTGCCAGGTGCAATCCAGATTTACTATGGTGATGAATCAAACAGACAGAAGTTGTCAACTCTTAAGTTAGAAGATGGTACAAGACTTTCACTAGCTGATCACGGTCTGAGAAGTTTTATGAACTGGGATAGTATTGATACTGAACTTAGCACACACTGGCAGAAGGTTGGTCAGTTCAGAAGTAACCACGTTGCCGTTGGTGCAGGTGCTAACACTGTTGTTGATTGTAGCGATACAAACGGTGTAGCATTTACAAGAACATATGATAAAGACGGTGTTAAGGATGCAATAGCTGCTGTTGTTGCTTCAGTTGCAAATACAGATATTACAGTTGATGTTTCATCAATTTTTGCAGACGGCACAAAAGTTGTAAACGCTTATGATAACAGTGAGGCTGTTGTTGCTAACGGTAAGGTTACATTTAACAGTGGTGCTCATAATACAATTCTTGTTGAAGAGTATAGCGAATCTGCGGAAGAGCCTACAACTCCTTCAGAACTTGAAGATCCAAGTGCTCCTTCTGAAGCTCCTACAACTGTAGCTACAACTTCTGCTACAAACAGTACACAGGCTTCTACAAACGGTACAAATGCAACATCTGCGGCAACTAACGCTACAACTGCAACAAGTACATCAGATACAAATTCAGGTAAAGTAGCAACAGGTGATTCTACTGCAACTGCAATGCTACTGATGATTCTGTTGGCTGCTGGTGGTACAGTTGTAATTACAAGAAAGAAGTTCAGCAAAAACTGATTTTAAAATAATATCAGGGCTTGTTTGAAAATAGAAAAAGTGCGAGATTTTTGTTTAATAGCGAGTTATTTCGAGGCGAAAATCGCAAAAATACTGACACGTATTTCCTGAGGATTTTCAATGCAGAAAGTAATCAATATAGGGCAAATAGACAGTGCTTTTGATTTAATCCTAAACACCATTAAGAATAAAGAAATCATTTCGGCATATTTCGCACTACACTTCATACTGCGTCCTCGAAAGGCGACAGCCTTTCTGCGGATCAGTATTCATTCAGTATAAAATCTGCTCGAAAATCTTTTACCGATTTTAAACGGTGTTTAGT
>JAXJXA010000270.1:0-4066 GCA_036307745.1 Acutalibacteraceae bacterium
ACCAAATTCAGCTCATAATTAACAGAAATTTGTTATAAATTTGTAATTAAACAGACTTTCAATAATAAAAAGCAACAAATTTGCTATAAACATTACATTTTTATTAAAGAATTAGATTGACGTGATCAAATTACAGAACATTCAAGTGGTATTACAATAAATTCGTATGCAAAACATTAAAACCATATTTTCCTAAATTGGTTAGTTATAACCGATTTGTAGAAGTTATGAAAATGACAATCGTTCCACTGACATTATATCTTATAAACTATGGATTTGGCAAGAGTACAGGGATAAATTTTGTTGATTCAACACCAATAGAGGTTTGTGATAATCATAGAATTTATTCTCATAAAGTATTTAAAGGATTAGCTCAAAGAGGAAAAAGCTCGACAGGCTGGTTTTATGGATTTAAACTTCATCTTATGATAAATGATAAAGGCGAAATCCTATCGTTTTGCCTGACATCAGGCAATATCGATGATAGAAATTGGGAAGTTATGTCTCATTTAACCAAAGAGATATATGGAAAGCTCTTCGCTGACAGAGGCTATCTTTCAAAGAATTTGTTTGAAAAACTATTCGAAAGAAATATAATCTTAGTCACAAAACTTAAAAAGAATATGAAAAACAAACTTATGTCGCTTTCTGATAAAGTTCTTATCAGAAAAAGGGCTGTTATTGAATCAGTCAATGATTTTCTTAAAAATATTTGCCAGATAGAGCATTCACGTCATCGCTCAGTTGACAATTTTCTTGTTAATGTTCTATCTGCTCTGATCGCATACTCTTTTTTGCCTAAAAAACCTTCTTTACATCTGAAAAATAGCCTTTCTCTGCCTTTTTCTTGCTAATTTCTGTCGAACTCACGTTAAATTAATATAAAAGTTATATTTTAAAAATTCAATTTTATGTTTTCTTATTCTTTTGGCTTCATCGTCGGGAAAATGATTACATCTCTGATTGAAGCACTGTCGGTAAGTAGCATAACAAGTCTATCAATACCCATACCCATACCGCCTGTTGGTGCCATACCATATTCAAGAGAAGTCAAGAAGTCTTCATCTATCATATTAGCCTCTTCGTCACCTGCTTCTCTCAACTTCAGCTGATGCTCAAATCTACCACGCTGATCAATAGGGTCATTAAGCTCTGAATATGCATTTGCAAGTTCTCTGCGTGTAATAAACAATTCAAATCTTTCAACCAATTCAGGACTACCTGGTTTACGCTTTGTAAGAGGTGAAACCTCAACAGGATAGTCTGTTATGAATGTAGGCTGTTGCAACTGCTCTTCAACGTACTCTTCAAATGCAGTGTTAAGAATGTTACCCCAAGTATCTGTTGGTTTAACCTCCAATTTAAGTTCCTTAGCAACTTCTTTTGCTTTTTCTGTATCACCTGTAAACTCACTAAAATCAACACCTGCATACTGCTTTACAGCATCAATCATTGTCATTCTCTTGAATGGCAGTGATAGATCAACAACTTCACCCTGATACTCAATCTGGTCTGTACCGTTTACCGCAAGGCAAGCCTTGTTAATGAGTTTCTCTGTCAGATCCATCATTCCATTATAATCAGTATAAGCCTCATAAAGCTCTATGGTAGTAAATTCAGGGTTATGCTTAACATCCATACCCTCATTTCTGAACAATCTGCCAATCTCGTATACCTTTTCCATACCACCTACAATCAATCTTTTCAGATAAAGCTCAGGTGCAATTCTAAGGTACAAATCCATATCTAATGTATTGTGATGTGTAATAAAAGGTCTTGCAGCTGCACCACCTGCGATTGTATTCAATACAGGTGTTTCAACCTCTATATAACCAATATCATCAAGTTCCTTACGGATTGTCTTTATAATTGTACTTCTTGCTATAAATGTATCTTTAACTTCAGGATTAACCATAAGGTCAACATAACGCTGACGATATCTTAAATCTGTATCTTTCAAACCGTGATGTTTTTCAGGCAATGGCAGAAGAGATTTTGAAAGAAGTCTGATTTCCTTTGCGTGTACAGATACCTCTCCACGTCTTGTTTTGAAAACAAAACCCTTAACCTCTACGATATCACCAATATCCCATTTAGGCATATGAACCTTATAGGTTTCTTCGCCAACATCATTAATTCTTACATAAACCTGCATACGTCCGCTTCTGTCGTGAACATCAATGAAAGAAGCCTTACCCATATCTCTCCAGCTCATAATACGTCCGGCAATACAAACATCTTTGTTTTCCATTTCTTCAAAGTTGTCTACAATGTCTTTTGCCAAAGTATCTCTGTCACTGGTTGTTATCTCATATGGATCGTTTCCGCTTTCCTGTAAAGCCTTTAGCTTATCACGGCGAATCTGCAAAAGTTCGCTTAAATCTTGCTGGCTTTCAACTTCTGGTGTATTTTGCTGGCTCATATTATACCTCCTCTTCTTTCTTTAAAATTTCAATAATCTGGTATTGCACAACGCCGGCAGGTGTTTCTACATTTACAATCTCGCCGGGAGCTTTATCCATAAGTGCCATACCAACAGGGGATTCATCTGAAAGCATTCCGTTGAGAGGATCTGCTTCGTTTGAGCCAACAATTTTATATTTAATCTGCTTATCTCTTGCCAGATTCTTTACCACTACAGTGGCACCTGGGCGAACCTTTCCTGTATCAATATCTTCAATTATCACTGCATTTTTCAACATTGCCTCTATCTCGGCAATTCTTGCTTCTACCACAGCCTGGTCATTTTTTGCCTCATCATACTCAGCGTTTTCCGAAAGGTCACCATAAGAACGGGCAATCTCTATTTTTTCTGCAATTTCGTCACGTTTAGTAGTTTTCAGAAAATCAAGTTCATTTTCAAGATTTTCCAGACCTTCTTTTGTAAGTCTAACTTCCTTTTGCATCAGTATCATCCTTTTCAGTATTAGTTGCAAATAATAAACACAAAAAATACCGTAAAATTCTGTATACTATGCAACTTCCCGGTACTTATGAATATATTTGCATATACAAAATTGATTTTAACATCCATTCAAACTGATGTCAAGTAATTTTAATCTGCTGTTCAACAAAACCACAAATCTCATCAATAGTTGAATTCAAGCCCTCAGATATACATAAAATAGGCAAAACCGAACCAAGTCTGTGTTGTCTGCCTTTATCATAAAGTGCCTGTGCAAAATATTCATCACTTAGAGAATGGGGTTTTATTTCTTTGTAACTTTCATTCAACGCCACAATATATCTGCTGTAAACTCTTCCTCTTTGGCATACAGCAGGCTTTTCTGCTGTAAAAACTACAGCTTTGTCTTTAACAGGTAATTCCTCTTTTATTTTATCGGGTGCAATAACTATATCACATCCTCTCAACGCGGATACATCTTTTTTCAATAAGAGAACTGCCCCTGTGCTACTTATCACCTGCCTGTATACCTTGTAGTAATCGCTTGTGGCATTAGTAACTATAGTAAGTTTCCCCGTATATTTCAAAAGACTTTCTACCAAAGAGGTCTTTTTTCCATCAGGGTCATATAGCCCTATTTCAAGTTCTTCAGTAGGTTGCTTACATTTTTTAAGCACCTCAAGTACAGTATTTTCTGCGATTCTTTCTTTTAAAAGATTGGTTGTATATCTTCTGAGTCCACTGCCCTGAGGAAATGAAATATTTTTATTGCACAAAATATTTTTACTCTCATTACCTGCCAGTTCACGAATTTTATCCCATCTTATATTTTTACCATATTTATAGTAAATAATATGTACCAGCTGTATTCCGTTGTACTCTACAACTTCCAGATTAGTTTTATCCGTTCTAAAAAAAACACGCCTTTTTCTGTTTTTGGCGTAATCCTTTATTGTCAACGCTGTAAGCATTATGTATAACCTCCCTTTATATGCAACTGTTTGGTTATACATATATATGTTTGTCAATAAAATTTATTACCTACAATTTCTATTGTGAAAAGTATATTCAGGGTTCGGGACTACTTAAAAATAAACAATACTTTTAATTTTTCAAATAAGCTCTAGGAAGTATCTGATAATAAACAGAAAAATGACTGAA
>JAXJXA010000271.1:0-2417 GCA_036307745.1 Acutalibacteraceae bacterium
GTTAAGTCTGTTCGCCTTTTTATTTTCAAATACAGGATTACAGCAAAAACGCCTTACACCAACAAAAGGTACATTTTCAAACTCAGAAAAAGCCGAAAGACACTTTTGAAAATATTCTTCGCTGAAAATATCTCCACAGCGACAAAATGTAATATATTCACCAACAGCGTTCCCTTTTGCTAGATTACAGGCTTCAGCTTCAGTTTTTACTGCAGTAGTAGTTATAACCTTACATATTGATAAATCGCCTATTGCATTTTTACTGCTGTCCGTTCCGGTTGTGTCTATTATAAGCACCTCTATTTGTGTAGAGTCAAACCCCTTTTGCTTACATATTGACGAAAGAGTATCTACTATTTTCTTGTTCTCCTCTAAATAAGGCAGAATAACAGAAATTACTGTATTACCCATAATGCCTCCAGAAATAATATAATCTATTTAATAAGATTATAACACACATAATTGAAAAATCAAATAATATTTTCAATTAACTTTATATTTAGTGACAACAAAGCACAAATAATCTCTATTACAACAAAAAGCTCTGTAAACTTATAATTGTTTTACAGAGCTTTTTAATAATAAAAGTTAGGTTTGTTTGAAAATATAAAAAGTACTAAATAAAGTACTAAATTTTGTTCAAAAGCGATCGATTTCTGAATTTTTTTTCTTCGAAAGTATAATCATTATTACTACAAATATTATAAATAAAACAACAACTGATATCACTGTTATAACAAATGCAGATGAAGTAACTACATTTTTTGCAACAGCCATAAAATACGAAAATTCGCTTTTTTCTACATTTTCAGCAGCTACCAAATTAACCTTAGCAAGTTCTTCACCATTGTACTGTATAGTTGCTGTGCCTAAAACAGTACCCTTTTTCACAGGAGCATCAATAACCTCCTGACATTTTGCAGTTATTTTTATATCACTTTCCTTTACATTTTTTGCAAGCATTGTAGAATATGAAAACTCTGGTACCAAAGCAACCTCTTCGGCATTATCACCATAATTTACATCAACAGTTGCTACCTTATCATCCTTGCCCAGTATTTCATTCATAGTAACATTTTCGTAAGTCCATTCATAAAGCTTTTTGCTCTCAAGAATTGCGTAATTAGTTTCAAGCTCGTAACCGTCATCATCATAACACGGTGCATTAAAGGCAATGCACATATAAGTAACATCGTCTTTTAATGATGTTGAAACCAAACAGTGTCCAGCCTCATCCGTTGTGCCGGTTTTTATCCCCTTTGCATATTCATAATAATAGTCTTCTTCATCAGGATTTATCATTTTATTAGTGTTAACTAATGGTTCTTCATCATCACCATCTATGTAATATTCAGCTGTATCTGTTACATCCACAAAATAAGGTGTTGTAAGTGCATAACGAGCAATCTTCAGCATATCCTCAGCGGTTGTATATTGTTTATCATCGTGCAAACCGTGAGGGTTTACAAAGTTTGTATTCTTACAACCAAGCTCCTTGGCTTTTTCGTTCATCGTTTTCACAAAAGATTTAACATCACCATCACCTACAAAATCGGCAAGAACCAGTGCTGCATCATTACCTGAGCTTACCATCATACAATGTAGCAACTGAAAAACAGACAATTCCTTATCTACATATTCACTTAAACCAGATAACGAACTACCTGTACCGTTTAATTGGTCAAGTAAATCCTGCTTTATTTCAACTTTTGTATCCTGTAGATTTTTAACTTTCTCTGTAACTACAATATATGTCATTATTTTTGTGGTAGAAGCAGGATAACATTTTTTATCCGAATTACGACTATATACAACCGTATCAGTATCAAGATTAACCAGATAAAGAATATCAGTTTTGGGAGTAAAATCAATATTATTTTTAACTGCACCTACCGGAATAACCGAAAGTGATACAATTATTACAATCATTACAAGTGAAAAAAGAACGGACAACTTTTTTTTCATAAATTTCCTCACGCCTTTGTTTTATTCTTATATTAAACACCATCTGAAATGTAAAAAATTTTTCGAGCAGATTTTGTTCTATGCAAACATTATTCCACAAAAAGAGTAACACCTTTCGAGAACAGGAATATGAAGTACAGAGCAAAATATGATGGAAAAATTTTAATTTTTCAAACAGCCCTTAGTATTACACTGTCACAATGACAGCTGTTTTACACAAAATATAATACACCATTACTTATAAAAATACAAATGATTTTTGCATTTTCTTGAAAAGGATAATTTTAAATATTACAGCAAATTCATTAACTGTAATGTTCTTATACTAATCTTCATTTAAACACTGGAAAAAGCCAGTGTTTAATAGCTGCATTAGTAGCATTGAAAATTGTATAAGACGTACTGTGCGTAGCACAGTATAGCCTGTGCAACAGGCGTACTCTATTTAAAAA
>JAXJXA010000272.1:0-5576 GCA_036307745.1 Acutalibacteraceae bacterium
ACGGTACGCACGGTGGTGTGAGAGGTCGGCTACTCAACTTCCTACTCGATTAAATTATAATAAATCAGCGTTTTATTTTATGTATCTTTTCTATTGTACAAAGTGATTTACTTTCTAATTCACTAACGAGAGCATTATAGGTTCCTAATAACACTAAAAGAAAATTACCCATAACCCTTTTAGAACGAAAATAAAAACACATACCCATAGTGAAAAATATAATTGCAAATAAAATTTTTCCAATACAATTATTACAACTTGACAGGGAGCTTCCAAGTATATTTTGGATACTTATGGAAATTTCTGTATTAAAAAAACAGATAATAATGCGGTTAATGATAAAACAAAGAAACAAACCATTAAAGTTTTAGACATTGCAAAAAGGCCACGTAATTTTTTCAACTTTCTTATCTTTCCCGTAAATTGAAACATAATATTGACACACAGAAAAAACATACCCATTATAATATTTATTTTTATATAGATTTTCTTTATTGTCAGGCACGAAACCTCTAAGTATTTTGTCCGCAAACTTTCTATATTGTGATAGAGTCACTGGATTCTTAATTATTTTATTTGTTGTTTCAAATTCCATTTGAGGATCTATTTTTCCTTTTAAAATACTCTGACTCATATTCTTATATATTTTGAAAAATTCCCTGTCAGATTCAGAACCAAGTTCTTGCAAAAGCATTCCTATAATATAGATTAATATAATAACCCCTAAACCTTTAAAAAATGTCATATCATTGCAAAGATAGCTTTTTATATCTGAATTGATAACACAAAAGCCCAATACAAATGTACTTCCTGCTAAAAGAACATTTAGTCCCTAAATGTTCTAGTAAATTTGTAGATTCAAATGATGTATTCATATATCTTACCTCCAATATCAATTACTTTTATTTCGTCTTGATTTTTGTAATTTTATAATAACCCTCTCTTTCAGAATTATCGTAATTAGCAATTATTTTATTTTCTTTGAACGCATTGAGTAATTTGTCGTTTTCATCATTAATTTCAAATTTAGGTCTGCTGTTAGCATCAAATATTTTTAAATAATTGCTTAATCTAAGTAAAGAAAGTATTTCTTTTATAAACTCCTCATTTATATACGGCATCATCGCTATTAATAAATCAATTTTTATATCCTTATCCAGTCTATCAGAACAAATAAGTTTAGTGATTAAATTTTTTGAAACAGCCCTCGGAGTATCGATAATGACATCTATATATTTTATTGAACAATCAAATATCGCCGATTGGACTGAATCGCTACAATTATCAAACGACAAACACAAATCCATCAAATCCGATACCATAAAATTATTTTTCATTATATACACGCATACTGCAGGAGAATAATCTTTTCTAATTACGGAGATTTCAAAATTAGAGAACTCAAGTAACTTAAGTTTAATATCATCACTAACATTCCAAGTTAGTATCTCTAATAACTCATCTTTTGAAAACAAATTATCTTCCATTATGTCAACGTACTGTTCTATATTTTTTGAAATAAAATTCAAATTTTGTTCTGGATAGTTCTCCCTTAAAAACTCCAAATTATTTGATGTCATTCTAATTATGTTTGTATTAATCAAGATATCTATTTTGTCACTATCAATTCCTGTAATATTAAATTCATCATAATAGAACTTCAATGAAACTAATATTTGTTCGTACTTGCAATTTTTAATAGAGTTGCTTTCGATAATGTAGTCAAACAGCTGTTCTTTAATATCCTTATCAAGTTCTATTTTTGAAAAATCTAAATCAATATTACATCTATTGATATAAGAAATTAAACTTTTATCAAACTTCATCACACCGAAATAATCAATAATATTGCTTTCTGAATATTGAACTATATCAGCTTCTATTAATTTAGACCATAGAGAACAATCTGTGATCGCTTTTACGGAAACAATAGTTGTTCTTAGTGCAGAAATATAAAAATCTTTATTATCATTAGTAAGTTCAGAATTATTTAATATAGTGATAGCTACATGTTCATCATCATAAATTATTCTGTTACTCATCTTTAGAATAACTTCAAAATAAGTATTGATATTTTGATTAATATATTTAGAAATGGTAGAATCAGGATTAGAACATAATATCGTATAATTCTTATGAATGATATCTTCAGTATTTTTTATCCCTAGTATTTCTGTTTGAATTAGTTGTATATTTTCAGCATTTATCTCATACAAAGATTCCTCATATACAGCACGAAATAACTCCTTGTTAGATGTCGTATAATCAAAACCTATAAAACATACATCAAGCAACTTAAAACAATGAATCAGTCTGTCAATTTTGGGATTCTCTATTGCAAGATAGTCTGGAGAATTTGAGATATAATCACGCAAACAATTATCATCATCGACTAGTTTTAGAGTAACGTCATCAGAATAATACATTGAGCAAATCGAATATAGTCGTATCTGCTGGTCCGTTAGTAAATTTTCATTGATGACAGTAAAAAACATTTCGGGCCATATAACATTCAGATTTCTCAGGTAAGATGGCAACTCCGTGGTTATATCAAAATATGCACCTATAAAATTAAAATTCTTGGTATTTTTGAGTTGATTAATAAACCTTTCAATGTATTCGGTGCTTGATAAAGATTGAAGCAAATATGTAAGCAAGTCAAAATTAAGTATCTCTTCTTGATCAAAATCTACTAATCTAAGTCGTGATACTACCATTTGTGGATTCTTTAATCGATAAGTATATTCTTTTGATTTCTTATCCGCTATACTTCTTAGAAAAGTCTTATCAACACGACTTAAACTATGCTCGTAAAAATAAGTCATATAATCAGCATAAGTTTCATCAATATAACCATTTCGAATAAGATATTTTAAAAGGTCAAAATATTCGCTACTTTTTATCTCGTTAAAATTGGTTACTTCTCCAATTTCATTTACATTTGTTATACTAAATATTTCATCGATATTATCTCTGGTAATAATTTGATTAAGTTGTTTACTCTTGATTTCAATTAGATTTTGCTCCAAGTTGCTTATTTCTTGAGACAATTCGGAACTTTTATTATTTAACTTAATTTCAAGTATCTGTTTACGGGATATATATTCGTTTTTATTGTTACCACTTAAATATCTCGTTACAAGATCGTATAACTCGCTATCATTTTTATTATACCAACTGTAATTTTTTATATACTTATCAGCAAATACTGCATTTAATTCTCGCATAGACACTAGTTGCTCTTCCCGAGAAGAAAATAGCTTTTGTTGTTTTTCTTCAATAGATGTCTTCAATTTATTAATTTCAGATTCGATAAATTTGTTTTTTTCTAAAAAAAGAGTATATATAAATCCTTGATTAAGCTGTAAATTTGCAAAGTCACTTGGAAAAAGATTTTTATATGCAATAATAGCCAGCATTTTATTACAATTAAGTTCTGTAATATTTAATCTGTTATAATAAATCACAAATTCATTATAGATATTCTTTAAAATACGCATATCATCAATGTATAGTGACAACCCTTGAAGAAAGTTCTCATCAAACTTGTCAAATAAACCACTTTTTTTAAAGTGGGAAATAAACTGATCATAAGAGTTAGAACTATCTACAACAGGTACAATCGGAATAATATAGTCAAAAAACTTTGTTCTATCTTTTGAAATAAAAATGTCATCACGCAACAAGTAAAAAAATCTAAGAAGTTTTTTATTTTCTTTTTGCAGTTGTATGTTAACAAGAGTATTCACCTCATGAAGTCTTTCGAAAATCCCATTCACATTGAAACGATCCATGTCCTCAAACACAATAACATCTGCATCCGAATTTTCGAATAAATATAGGACTTCGTTAAGGTACTTATCGAAATAAGAATCTTCACTCTCCTCAAAAATTTCGATTTCATTACCTTGCAAATTAAGTTTGCGAAAAATATTTTTATTATTTTGCATTTGGATTAATCCGTATACAAAAAAAGAAAATATAGTTGCTATTAAAAGTCCATCTGCTATCAATGCGTATGGATTGGTAGAAAGTAACAATATACTCTTAAACCAATTATCTGAAAGTGTATTTACATAGTTTCCCCACGTATTAAAACAAGTAAAATGAATAATGGAAATAAAAAACAAAACACTCCCGATTGTTCTTTTTATAACACTTTTAGAATTGATGGTTTTCTTAACTCTGAAATTGGTTTGTGGTATATTTTCTGATGGAATTTGATGTATAAGCTGATTGAGAATTTTACCTTCTAAAATAGATTCGTCTACGTCTGTTCCTTTTTCTAAATCAGGAGTTCTAAAATGAGCGAGAGAAATATGAAGAAATTTTAAATTTTTATTCTTTTTCTTATAAGATGATAAAACGCTACTTTTGCCGGCACTATATGCACCTGAAATAGCAACATTCTTTACATCAGGGTTATCAAACACATAATCTATAGCTTCTTCATAAACCTTTAAGTCCATATCATCAATTGGAGTTAATCGTTCAAAATGATATTTTCTTTCTTCCATCTTTGCCACATCCCTTTTATTATTTTTGATTAAAACTGCTTATTTCATTAATTGCACCAGCGTACCATTCATTGTACAAAACAATCAATAATTTCATCTTATTTGTTTTAATTGTATCACATTAGTCAAAAACTTACAATATATTTAGACACTTCATAAATTAACCTTTAATTCTATTAAAACAATATCGTAATTAAGCAAATGTAAATTTATAGTTTTTTAAAGTTACTATACAGACATTATTTCTTTAAAACCTAAAAGTTTTAATAAATCAAAGAATTAAACAACAAAAGGAAAACTAATCAAAAAATTCAGAGTAAAAACAAAGGCAGAGAGTTCTATTTGCTCTCTGCCGTACTATGTCTATAATTTGTTAGCTTTGTCCAACAAAAACCAAAAATCCGAACATTTCACCAATAAGGTAAAAGTCCGGATTATTTGAGTTTGGTGGGAGATGGTGGATTCGAACCACCGAAGGCATAGCCAGCAGATTTACAGTCTGTCCCCTTTGGCCACTCGGGAAATCTCCCATATTAAATTGGAGCTGGTGGACGGACTCGAACCCCCGACCTGCTGATTACAAATCAGCTGCTCTACCAACTGAGCTACACCAGCGTGTATCACTGTTTTCACAGCTTCATCATTCTATCATATATATTCTAAAATGTCAACAGAAAATTTAAAATTTATTTTAATTTCTTATCTATATGACAAAACTTACAAATTAAAAGCGACTGCCAACAGACAATCGCTTTATTGTGTTAGCATCTTCCTATTTTCCCAGGCTGTCACCAGCCAAGTATCTTCGGCACTACTGAGCTTAACTTCTGTGTTCGGGATGGGAACAGGTGTACCCTCAGCGTCATCAATACTAACTATTTGTTTTGCTGTTTTTTACAGCTTCATTATTATATCATTACCTTTTAAAAAAAGCAATACCTTTTAGTAAAAAAAATAAATATTTTTTGTTATGGCTTCAATACGTTCTTATTTTGTACTTGAATTAACCTGATAAATAGGTTATAATAACGTTTATATAAATGATATAAGTAAATGGAT
>JAXJXA010000273.1:0-9249 GCA_036307745.1 Acutalibacteraceae bacterium
GAAAACAAGTTCTCCTGTTTCCACTCCTGTTTGTCCAAGTACTCCGGGAGCAATTACAGCTACACTGCGTAGTTTGTCTAAACCTGTTTGTTTTGCAAGTTCTCCTGTAATATGTCGTGTTGCAAGAATTTTATTTGTGCTTTTGGGGCCAAGTGCATCGGGGGTAATGTTAAGATTTCCAAGTCCAACAACCATTATGGTGCCATCTTCTGGTAATAACTCTCTTATATATTCTCCAATTATTTCAATCCTTGAATCTGTATTGCTGAAAACATTAGAAAGGTTTGGAAATTCCACAGTTATATATGTGCCGATTTCCTTACCAAGTTCTTTAGCACCTTGTTGATCAGTTATCTTTATTTTTGTAACTTTCATATTTGAATAATTGCGAGAACTTAGTTTTACCCCTCCTGAACAGTTGCCGGCAATTTCTTTAGCTTCCAATGCTAAGTCAGTTCTAATATTCATAGTCATCACCTCTATGAATTTTATTTTATCCATTACACTGAAAGTAATTCATCAGATTAGAAATTCGAGTGAAAAATTAGTCTTAAAATTAGCTAAAACGTAAAAATAGTTAAATTTTTGGAAGATGATTTTGAATAAAAAATAGGAGATTTAGAAATCGCACACTATTTCTTGAATTAATTATGAATATATGGTAGAATTTCTGAAGTGGTATTTGTCAAGTTCTGTTTTAGAAATTTTGACTTATACTGTATTTTTATGTTTTTTATCAATTTGTTGTTTGTTTTTATTTATAGTAGCGAATTGAGAATTGTAAAATTTTTTGAATGTTCGGAAGGAGAAAAGAAATGAGCACAACACCAAATAATGAATTATACCACACACATATATCGTCAAAGCATAAATTGTTTGACCTTAAATTAAAAGAGGTGTGGAAATATCGAGATTTGATAATAATGTTCACTAAAAGGTCATTTGTTTTAACATATAAGCAGACAGTTTTGGGGCCTGCGTGGATATTTATCAATCCGTTCCTGACAAGTTTAATTTATACTTTTGTATTCGGTGGAATTGCTGGTATGGACACAGACGGTGTTCCGCAGCTTTTATTTTATCTATGCAGTAATGCAATTTGGGCATTTTTTTCTTCTTGTGTAACATCTAATGCTTCAACTTTTACAGGAAATGCAGGTGTATTTGGTAAAGTTTATTTTCCGAGACTGACAACTCCAATATCAAATGTACTTTCAGCTATGGTGCGTTTTGGTGTTCAAATGATTTTGGTACTAGCTTTTCTTATTTATTATGTAATTACAGGAGTTGTTTCACCAAACTGGCTTGCTTGGTTACTTATTCCGATTGTACTGATTCATTTGGGAATTATGGGACTTGGATTTGGCATTATTATCTCAAGTATGACAACTAAATATCGTGACTTATCTATCTTAGTTGGTTTTGGTGTTCAACTTTGGATGTATGCTACACCTATTGTTTATCCACTTTCACAGCTTGGAGATGGAATTATTAAAAAAATATTTATGCTAAACCCTGTTACTGTACCTGTGGAAATTTTTAGATATGCTGTTTTGGGACGAGGAGAGATAGACTTTGTTTGTCTTGCTATATCATGGGTGTTTACAATCTTAGTAGCAGTTATAGGTATTATGATGTTTAATCGTGTTGAAAGAAACTTTATGGATACAGTGTGAGGTGCAAAATGAGTATTGAAAATAACAAAGAAGTTGCTATAAAGGTATCCAATGTTAAAAAAATGTATAAGTTAGGTCAGATTGGCGGAGGAACCTTACAAGCTGATTTACAAAGTTGGTGGGCACGTGTAAGAGGTAAAGAAGATCCAAATACGAAGATAGGTGAAGATCAACGTAGTAACGGAAAAAACTTTATGGCACTGAATGGTATAGACCTTACAATTTATAAAGGCGAAGCGATTGGGCTTATTGGAAGTAACGGAGCAGGAAAAAGTACATTACTTAAGTTGTTGTCAAGGGTAACTGCACCTAGTGAAGGTGAAATAGATATTTACGGTAGAATTGCATCTATGCTTGAGGTTGGTACAGGCTTTAGTGCTGAATTAACTGGCAGAGAAAATGTATATATGAATGGTGCTATTCTTGGTATGACTAAAGCTGAAATAGATAGTAAAATGGAACAGATTATTGAATTTTCTGAAGTAAGAGAATTCATTGATACCCCTGTAAAAAGGTATTCCAGTGGTATGTATGTAAAGCTTGCATTTAGTGTAGCAGCTCATCTTGATTCAGAGATTATGATTATGGACGAGGTACTTGCAGTAGGTGATATGGCTTTTCAGAAAAAATGTCTTGATAAAATGAGAGATGTTGCTAAAAAGGAAGGTCGTACAGTTTTGTATGTAAGCCACAATATGAATACAATCAGACAACTTTGTGACAGATGTATCGTACTTGATAAGGGTAAAATTGTATTTGAAGGTGGTGTTGATGATTCTATTGCTGTTTATATGAAGCAAAATGTTGATTCTAAGATATCTTATGACTATAGTGAGATTGAGAGATCAATTTATGAATCTAGAAAAATCCAACTGCTTGGGTTAGATATTTTAAATAGAACAAAGAATAAAATCTCTCGAGGAGAAAAACTTGATTTTGCATTTCATTGTATAGCTAATGATGATGCTGAGGATATAAAGTTTAGATTTGAGTTATTTTATGCAGATGGAAATATAGTTGGAACTATATTCTCAGATAGTAGTGTATCTGCACTTAAGGGAGAGCAGTTTGATTTACATATGAGTTTCTCAACTAAAAATTTTCCGGCAGGAAAATACTATGCAGTTGCATTGGCATATGAGTATGACCGTTTTGGAAATCAGTTGGGTGTAGATCGTGTTGAATCTGCACTGGCATTTGAAATTTTAGAAGACAAAGATGGTTTAGTTTGGTTACATCAGTACTGGGGACATGTAAGATTTGATGATATGGTTATTGAGGAAAAAATATCTAAGTGATATAGTTTTATGAATGTACCAATTATTAAATAAGTGAGGGCAATAATATGCGTATTACAGTGTTTACGCCAACTTATAATAGAGGTTATATTATAAAAAATTTATATAAATCCCTACAAAAACAAAGTTTCAATGATTTTGAGTGGGTTGTAGTAGATGATGGTTCAACAGATAATACTGAAGAATTGTTTAGTGTTTTTCAGAAAGAAAATAATACTTTTCCTATAACATATTTGAAAGTAGAAAACGGTGGTAAGCATCGGGCTATTAATAAAGGAGTTGAACTTGCAAAGGGGGAGCTGTTTTTTATAGTTGATTCGGATGATTATTTAACTGATGATTCTTTAACAATAATAGATAGTATAGAAAAAAGTATTCCTGAAAAAGAAAAACAATTTTTTGCAGGTGTTTGTGGATTAAGAGGATATGATAATAATAAATTTATAGGGAAAACTTTTGATGGAGATATTTTGGATATAACTACGTTGCAACGTACACAGTATAATGTTTTAGGTGATAAATCAGAAGTTTTTTATACTAAAATTTTAAAAAAATATCCTTTTCCTGAGTTTAAAGATGAAAATTTTATTACCGAATGTGTTGTATGGGATAAAATTGCTTATGATGGATATAAACTTCGTTTCTTTAATAAGATAAACTATATCTGTGATTATTTACCAGATGGTTTGAGTGCACATTCTAATGAACTATTTAAAAAAAATCCTAAAGGATGTGGTTTATATATCTATCAATCAGGTAAGTATGGAAAACTTTATGGATTGAAAAAATGGCAAGAGTATTCAAAATATTATCATTTTTTTAGAAATAAATTAACGTTAAGTGAAATTGCAAAAAATCTACATATAAATCCTATTATACTCTTTTTAAGAATAACAGGTATGAAAATATACTACAAATTGTATGATGTATAACCTTTAGAGAGGAATATATACTTATGATACCAGAGATAATACACTATTGTTGGTTTGGGAGTAATCCAAAACCTAAACTCGCAAAAAAATGCATTAAAACTTGGAAAAGGTATTGTCCTGATTATAAGATAGTTGAATGGAATGAGGATAATTTTGATATATCGAAATGTCCATTGTATGTAAGACAAGCATATGAATTAAAAAGATGGGCATTTGTTACAGATTATGTAAGATTAAAGGTTGTTTACGAAAATGGTGGTATTTACCTTGATACTGATGTAGAAATAAAAAAAAGCCTTGATGACTTACTTCAAAATAAATCTTATTTTGGCTTTGAAGAAGGTCGATATATTGCAACTGGATTGGGATTTGGTGCTGAAAAAGGAACAATGATTGTTTGGGAAATTATGCAACAATATGAAAATATTCCTTTTTTGCTTGAGAATGGCAAAATTGATGATTTGTCTTGTCCTAAGAGAAATACAGAGATTTTTTTGAAATATGGTTTAAAGCAGGATGATTCCTATCAAGTATTGCAAGATGGTACCCTTATTTTACCTACACGTTGTTTGTGTCCACTGTCTTATAATACTGGGCAAAGAAGTGATGCTGAAGACACTTATTCGATTCACTGGTTTTCTGCTAGCTGGCTTTCAAAAAAACAATTAAAAGAACATAAAAAAGAAATAAAATCTATTAATAGAAAAAATAGAACTGATTTTATTACTCATTTACCGAATAGGATAGTTTGTAGTATCTTAGGAAAATCGAGATATGAAAGACTTAAAAAGAATTTAAAAAGATGAAAATCTATATATTAAATATTCAGAAGTTATGAAATAATTGGAATTTGCAATAAGGTGGATTATTATTTATGGCATTAATATCTGTTATTGTTCCAGTATATAAAGTAGAAAAATATTTATATCGCTGTGTAGATAGTATTTTAGCACAAACTTTTACTGATTTTGAACTGATTCTGGTTGATGACGGCAGTCCAGATAACAGTGGTTTAATTTGTGATAAATATAAAGAAAATGATAATCGTGTCCATGTTATTCATAAGGAAAATGGCGGTTTATCGTCAGCTCGCAATGTGGCTATTGATTGGACGTTTACTAACAGTGATAGCCAATGGTTGACATTTATTGATAGTGATGATTGGGTAGAACCACGTTATTTAGAGGCTCTTTATAATGCTAATATTGATTTTAATACTGATGTAAGTGTTTGTGATTTTCTAGAGACTAATGATGATAGTGAGCCTTCGGAGATTGTAGATTTTGTTGCAAAAAAAATGAATGCTGAGGATTTTGCTTTGGAATATTACAGACTTTCTAATATTGCATGTGCAAAGATGTATAAAAAAGAATGTTTCCGTGATATTCGTTATCCGATTGGAAAATTACATGAGGATGCGTTTACTACTCATAAAATTTTATTTAAAGATTTATATATTTCAGTGGTAGATGCTCCTATGTATTACTATTATCAGGGAACAGAGAGTATTATGCGGTCATCTTGGATTCCCAAAAGACTGGATGAATTTGAGGCTTTGCGTGGAAGAATAGAGTATTTTAAAACTAATGGCCTTAGTGAACTTTATAGAGTAGAGTCATATAATTTAATATATCGTGCCTATAAACAATTAGAAATGGTACAGATGACTGAAAGTGAGTTATACAGAGAAAAGTATGAACCTATTGTAAGAGATATTCTGCGTGATAGTATCAAGTCTTATAAAAAACATTGGAATAATTTTTCTGTTAAAGGTAATGAGTGGATTTATGAATTAGCTTATCCGAAGAAAATGAAAATTTATTGGATATTAAATAGTTTAAAGAATAAATTTATAAAGAAATGTGGGTGATTTTTTGCCTCAAGTTAGTATAATTGTTCCAGTATATAATGTAGAAAAATATCTTCATCGTTGTATTAAGAGTATATTAACTCAAACTTTTACAGATTTTGAATTAATTCTGATAGATGATGGTTCTCCTGATAACAGTGGAGTTCTTTGTGATGAATATGCTAAAAAAGACAACAGAATAGTTGTATTTCATCAAAAAAATGGTGGTGCAGCTGCTGCACGAAATGTAGGTATAGATTGGGTTGTTTCTCATAGTGAAAGTCAATGGATAACATTTGTTGATGCTGATGACTGGATTCATCCTAATATGTTAGAAATGATGTTTTCGGCATTAAAGTATTCTGATGATGCTCTTATGTCAATTTGTGATAGAGTTAAAGTTGATAGCTATTCTGAGTTATTTGATAAAGTTGAGTTTAAGTGTGAGTGCTATGATTCTTTAGAGTTTTATGCTCAGTTTAGCCAACTTGTTAATGTACCCTGGTGTAAACTTTTTCATAAAAGTTTGTTTACTAACCATAGATTTCTTGTTGGAAAGTTATATGAAGATGTTTTTTTAATATATAAGTTATTATACGAAGCAAAAAAAATCGTCTACATTGATTCTATATTATATTTTTATTATCAAAACGAAGATAGTGTAATGCACTCTAAATATCACCTTAGAAAGCTTGATGAAGTAGAAGCCGGAGAAGAGCAACTGGCATTTTTTAAGAAAATTAATGATGATAAAAATATTCGTGCTGCACTCAAGAGATTGATGTATTATTATACATACCACACAGAGCAACTGTATAAATTACCTGAAGGAAAAAAATATGCACGTAAATTGAAACATAAATTAATAAAATTACTTATTTTTAAATCTAAATATTGCGGAGTATCTATCAGTGAAAATATGTGGTATTATGAAACAGCATTTCCTTTGTTTATGAAGTGCTACTTTAGATTTAAAAAGCTCATTTCTTTGATTAAGCGAAATTAATTATTATACATAATTACAAATAGTTGGATGTGAATTTTATGATACCAAAGGTTATACATTATTGTTGGTTTGGACATAATCCTAAACCTAAATCTGTATTGAAGTGTATTGAAAGTTGGAAGAAGTATTGCCCTGATTATGAAATAATAGAGTGGAATGAGGATAATTTTCCTATAGGTGATAATCTATATTGCAAGCAGGCTTACGAAGCTAAAAAATGGGCATTTGCCACCGATTATGCTCGACTTGTTATTATATACAATAATGGTGGAATTTATTTGGATACTGATGTAGAACTTATAAAGCCTTGGGACGAACTGCTTGTTCACGAATTTTTTATTGGAAGGCAACCTGGATTTCAGGTAAATACCGGTGCTGGTTTTGGTGCTGTAAAGGGACATCCAGTTTTAAAACGAATGATTGATGACTATGCTGATATTCCCTTTATTAAGGAGAATGGGGAATTTGATTTGTGGACTTGTCCTCATAGAAATAGTCAGTGGTTGTTTGAAAACGGTCTTAAAGCCGATGATAGTTATCAGGAGATTGCAGGAGTTGCAATATATCCGATTGAATATTTTTCACCTTTGGATGCCTGGACCAGATCATTAAGCAAAACATCAAAAACATACTCTATTCACCACTGTGATGCTACTTGGAATGATAATGAAAGTAATTTTGAAAAAAATAAACGTGCATTGTTATACAAGTGCAACAAAGTTCTTGATTTTATAATCCATATACCTAATCATTTAATAAAGTTGATTTTAGGTAATAAACGTTATTCTGAATTCGTGAATAAGATAAAAAAGTAAGATATTTAAAAATTTTTATGTATGAAGATGCACTGTACATAAGCTATGTAGCTTTAATGTACAGTGCATTTTATATTTTAATGTTATTATATAGATCAATGATTATAAAAGAGCTTTTTGAATGCGAACAGCATCAGCTAGATTTACAATTCCGTTTTCGTCAATATCTGCTGAGAAAGTTTGATTTCTGTCCAATTTATATGTGTCTATCAAATAACGTTGAATGACAACTGCGTCAATCAGTGAGATCTTTCCATCATTATTAACATCATACTTCTTTACACCTTCATCGGCGGTTGTTATAGCCTTGATAACAAAGTTAGAACCTATATCATCTGAAAAATAGGTATTGTAAAAATTAGAAAGTTCAAGAATGTCTCCGTCTAATTTAATATAGCTAACATCTTTTACCGTATCAGGAATAAACATATAGTTGCCATCATAATCTGAAAGCCATTCATCACAGCCTAATGTGCTTTGAATACCGTTTTTTGTTCCGTCTATTTTTATTCCTATTGCCCCCTTACTGTATGGTAGAGTGTAGTCTGTATCAGCACTTATATATCCACTATAATCAACTACACCTGTTGATAATTCAGTCCATTTATTTTCATCAGATATTGGTTCATCAGACTTATTAAGAGGAATAAAGTATATAGTATATTCAGCACCAACCGATATTGTTTCAAATACCACACTTTCAAGATTTGAATAACGTTCGGTAAAATCAAATTTATTTATGTATGTAATATTTTCAACATCTTCTGTAACTCCGTTATTATCGAAAGTTAAATTAAAATCATAAGTTGCACCATATTCTTCAACTTGATACAATTTTGTGTTCTCATCTATTTGAATAAAGTCTTTGATGGTGAAAGGGGTACTTAAAATATCATTGAACAGGTATTTATCTTCATAAGAAATCCAGAAATAACCATTAAGACTGTTATAGTCCCCCCAACTATTTTTACAAAGCCAAGCACCATCTTTTGTTGGTTGATAACCGGTTTTGAAATTTGTTTTTGAATAATTGTCATCCCATCCAACTATTGTAATTGCATGTCCTTCTATTTGCGAAGAGCTACTAAAAGTTTTGTAAGCATATGCAGCTGTATTATCCTGATTAAAGAAAAAACTGTTTGCCGAAAAATTTGCAGATACTGAGCCATAGTCCATTATAGCTGTTTTTATAGTTGCAATATCATTTGGTAATTTTATAATGTCTGTTGCACCATATTCTGTTGTTCCCAGTTTATCTACCTGTTCAAATGTTTTACCTGTAGCATATCCGAAAGGAATGTCAGAATCCAGTCTTGCACCCTGCCAAGAAGCTAAATATCCCATAGCTGCGTCAGAGAATGCACCATCATTCAGACTTCTTATCCAACCTGTGCCATCACTACGTTCTGTTGCCCAAGAATCAAGATGTTCTTCTGATAGATCATATGTTCCAAATCCGTTTTTTAGCAAAGCAGTTTCCATTACAGACATAGCTGCAAAAGCCCAACAAGTGCTGTGTGAACCCTGAGTTTTAACAGAAGTTATGTATCCTTTATCCACACTGCTGTATTTTATAGGTAAGCTACTTTTCACTTTGATAGACTCAGAAGGAATTTCTGTTTTCTTTATTAAAGAACCAACTTTTTTTTGTACAGCCTGTGATGTATATATAC
>JAXJXA010000274.1:0-5768 GCA_036307745.1 Acutalibacteraceae bacterium
AGTTGTCTTACCATGGTCAACGTGACCGATTGTACCAATGTTAATATGGGGTTTATTTCTTTCAAATTTTTCCTTTGCCATTGGAATTGCCTCCCTTAAATTAAATTTCAGGTTATATAATATCCCTTAACCCCTATTTTACCAACAAAGTTAGTAAAATGCAAGGGTTAAGGTAAATTTATAGTTTGATTTTCAAGAAATTTTTGTTAATTTTCTATTAAGAAAATTAATCTTCTTTCTTATTACGCTTTGACATAATGTCTTCAGCAACAGACTTAGGAACCTCTGCATAATGGCTTGGCTCCATTACATACTGTCCACGACCCTGTGTGTTTGAACGCATATCTGTAGCGTAACCAAACATCTCAGACAGAGGAACATTAGCGTTGATTCTCTGGGCACCATTTTCAGCTTCCATACCCTGAATCATACCACGACGTGAGTTAAGGTCTCCGATAACATCACCCATATATTCCTCAGGAACAATAACTGTAACCTTCATAATTGGCTCCATAAGAACAGGATCAGCCTTTCTCATAGCCTCTTTGAAAGCCATTGAACCAGCAATCTTAAATGCCATTTCTGATGAGTCAACCTCATGGTAAGAACCATCATACAAAGTAACCTTACAGTCAACTACATTGTAGCCTGCAAGAACACCGCTAAGCATAGCACCCTGGATACCCTGGTCTACTGCTGGAATGTATTCCTTAGGAATAGCACCACCAACAACATTGTTGATAAACTCGTAGCCCTTGCCTGGGTTTGGCTCCATCTTAATCTTAACGTGACCGTACTGACCCTTACCACCAGACTGTCTTGCATACTTCTGGTCAACGTTAGCCTCTGCACGGATTGTTTCTTTATAAGCAACCTGAGGAGCACCGATGTTAGCCTCTACCTTGAATTCTCTCAATAGACGGTCAACGATAATCTCCAGGTGAAGCTCACCCATACCTGCGATGATTGTCTGTCCTGTTTCCTCATCTGTATAAGCCTTGAAAGTAGGGTCTTCTTCTGCAAGCTTTGCAAGAGCGATACCCATCTTTTCCTGTCCAGCCTTTGTCTTAGGCTCGATAGCAACTCTGATAACAGGCTCAGGGAATTCCATAGATTCAAGAATTACAGGATTCTTCTCATCACAAAGTGTATCACCGGTAGTTGTAGACTTAAGACCAATAGCAGCAGCGATATCACCTGCGTAGCAAGTTCAATATCCTTTCTGTCATTAGCGTGCATCTGTACGATTCTACCAATACGCTCGTTTGTATCCTTTGTTGAGTTGTAAACTGTTGTACCTGCATTAATACTACCTGAATAAACTCTGAAGAAACATAGTTTACCAACAAATGGATCAGTAGCGATCTTAAATGCAAGAGCAGAGAAAGGCTCGCTATCTGAAGCATGTCTGCAAGTTTCTTCTTCTGTATCAGGGTTAACTCCCTTGATAGCAGGAATATCTGTTGGTGCAGGCATATAGTCAACAATAGCATCAAGAAGTAACTGAACACCCTTGTTACGGTATGATGTACCGCAAGTTACAGGAACCATCTCGTTAGCTATTGTAGATTTACGGATCTGATCCTTAACTTCTTCTACTGTCAGCTCTTCGCCACCGAAGTATTTCTCCATCAAATCTTCATTAAGCTCAGCAACGTGCTCAATAAGCTCGTCATGATACTTTTGAGCAATCTCTTTCATATCCTCAGGAATATCTTCCTCACGGATATCTTTACCGAGGTCATCATAATAAACCTCAGCCTTCATCTTTATGAGGTCAATAATACCTCTAAAGTCGTCCTCAGCACCGATTGGTAACTGAATTGGAACGGCATTACATTTTAGTCTGTCCTTCATCATCTGAACAACTCTGTAAAAATCAGCACCCATAATGTCCATCTTGTTAACATAAACCATTCTAGGAACCTTGTAGTTGTCAGCCTGTCTCCATACTGTTTCGGACTGTGGCTCAACACCGCCCTTAGCACAAAGAACTGTTACAGAACCGTCAAGAACTCTAAGAGAACGCTCAACCTCTACTGTAAAGTCAACGTGACCAGGTGTGTCAATGATGTTAATTCTAACATCTTTCTTGTTTCTATCTTTCCAGAAGCATGTAGTAGCAGCAGATGTAATTGTAATACCTCTCTCTTTTTCCTGCTCCATCCAGTCCATTGTAGCTCCACCTTCGTGGGTTTCGCCTATCTTATGGTTGATACCTGTGTAGAACAAGATACGCTCTGTTGTGGTAGTTTTACCGGCATCAATATGAGCCATGATACCGATGTTTCTTGTCTGTTCAAGAGATACCTGTCTAGCCATAATAGCCTCCTTAAATTATCACCATCTGTAATGTGCGAAAGCCTTATTAGCTTCTGCCATTCTATGTGTTTCGTCACGCTTCTTAGCAGCACCGCCAACGCCGTTGATAGCATCAAGAATCTCACCAGCAAGTCTTTCCTTCATTGTTCTTTCTGAACGAAGTCTTGCATAGTTTGAAAGCCAACGTAGTCCCAGTGTCTGTCTTCTCTCAGGACGAACCTCCATAGGTACCTGGTATGTGGCACCACCTACACGGCGAGCCTTTACCTCTAGTACAGGCATAATGTTTTCCATTGCCTGATCAAAAGCCTCCAGGGGATCGTTACCTGTCTTTTCTTTAATGATGTCGAATGCACCGTAAACAATCTTCTGAGCAACACCCTTCTTACCATCATACATAATGTTGTTGATAAGACGTGTAACCTTCTTTGAATTGTATAGTGGATCTGGCAAAACGTCACGTTTTGCGATTGAACCTCTTCTTGGCATTTTAGTTCCCTCCTTCACAAATTTTGAGATATCATAGGTACTCGAAAGTGACAACTCCCGTTTGCCAACACAGAGGCTTATCTATATAAAAGCACATCTGTATTGCACTGTAACTGTTTTAGTTGTCAAAAAAATTAAAGTTAATTCCTATGGGTTATTATTGATTACTTACCAGCCTTTGGACGCTTAGCACCGTACTTTGAACGGGACTGCATTCTCTTAGCAACACCCTGTGCATCCAATGTACCTCTTACGATGTGGTAACGTACACCAGGGATATCCTTAACTCTACCGCCACGAATTAGAACAACGCTGTGCTCCTGTAAGTTGTGACCGATACCAGGGATATAAGAAGTAACCTCAATACCATTTGAAAGTCTTACTCTGGCAATCTTTCTAAGAGCTGAGTTAGGCTTCTTAGGTGTAGCAGTCTTAACAGCAGTACATACGCCTCTCTTCTGTGGTGAGCTCTGGTCTATAGCCACTCTTTTCTTAGAGTTCCAGCCTTTCAGCAGAGCAGGAGCCTTAGCTTTCTTTTCAGTAACCTGACGACCCTTTCTAACCAACTGATTAAATGTAGGCATAGTTCTCCTCCTTTCCTCAAACGTGAAAAATAATTTATGTTAATGCGTACACTTTAGTATGTACACAATTAACGGCAATATTAGCTATTGTAAGAAAATACTTACAATCACACCTTGGCTTGTACCATTTTTGTACAGTATATACATCTTTTTTCTAAAGATTCTTCACAAAAATTATACTACCCAACAGTTTTATATAATAACATAAATCACTTGTTTTTGTCAACAGATTTTTAATCTTGCTGTACATATTTTTGAAGAAAAATTATGTACACTTTATATTAATTTAATTGTGCATTTTAAAATAATCTATTATCAATTTTGCACCACCTTCATTACCAAGAGATTCAGATATACTTTTCTGCATCTTCTTAATATTAGCTGAAATAAGACTATCATTCATAACCGAAATAGTAGTTTTTCTAAGTATTTCACTATTAACTGTCTTGTAATTTAATTGTTTACCCAACTTAAGTTCATCAATACGACGAGCATTGGTAGGTTGGTCAGCCATAAATGGTATCACCACCATAGGAACGCCCTGAACAAGTGCTTCAGAAATACTGTTCATTCCACCGTGGGTTATAAATATATCAGAATATTTTAAAACCGAGATTTGCGGTACAGAATTATATATATAAAAATTCTTTGGAATTTCTCCGAGCTTATCAATTATGAAGTCTTTTCCTACTGACATTATCACCGTGACATTTTCATTTTGGAATGCTTCAATACATTTCTTAAAAAAAGATAGTGTACCTTTTACAATGGTACCCAAAGATATATATATTACAGAAGTATCTGATTTGTCTAAAACAAATTCTTGTACATCTCTTTCATAAATAGATGCACCCAGAAATTTAAACTGCTCTTTAGAAAAGTCTTCTGCATAAGGTTGATATTCTTTGAGTGTGTATACAAGATTAAGTGCAGGTGGATTATAAATAATTTCATCCAACCAACAATCAGTTTTTAATGGAATATCTTTTGCGACTTTCTTTGTCCAAACCTTTCCAATCCACTTATATCTAAATATTCCCAATGCGCCACCTGCATCTATATATTCCTGCATTAATTTTCTATTAGTTACAGGTGCAGTAAAAATACGTACTACGGGTTTGTTATATTTTTCAGCTAGATGTTTTCCAAGAAAGAAAAACTGTTCATAAATAACAAGGTCATAGTCACTTATTATTTTTTCTGCTTCTGTATATGCATTTTTTATCTGTTCAGAAAGTTTCTTATGATTTTTATACCCTACAAAATCCGCACCGCTTATAGATATCCTATCCTTCCAATCTAAAGCCATTAAATATGTAACCTGACATTTTCGTTTGATCAATTCCTGAACAAGACCAATAGTTGGTACAATATGACCATAGTATGGCAGATTAATAAATAATATTTTCATTTTGCCCCCTATAACCTCTAATTTAAATTACCTCCCCTTTGAACATACTACCTTCTATAGATTCCGATTTTACATCCGCTTCTTAAACCTTATCATCATACCCAGAAGTTAAACAACTGAAAATACATAATAAATCCTACCGTAAACAAATTACAAAGAACAGAAACTATATATCTCACACGGGTAAACTTCTTCATTTCTTTTTCGGCAATAAGTGCCTTTACCGAAAACACTGCGGAGACAAGGCAAACGATTGCACTCACACCTGTGATAATGCAGATAACAACAAGAAGCTTGGTTTCTATAAGCAAAGAAAATAAAATAATAAGCACAATTCCTACTGCAAGTCTTGCAAACTGACCTGCGAGAATAGCCTTTCCTACGGGAATAGACCTGTATTTCTTTGCAAGTTTCTTTATACCCTTTACTATAAGCATTACAAGGGTAATAATCGCTATTCCTGCAAAGATTATAATCATTATAGATTCACTTGCAACAGCGTTGTCCTGAATATAAGCCATTGAGGAACATTCAAGTATAATTCTTCCGTCAGAGGTTATAGTTTCGTAGAGAAAATCATTTGAACCGTCAATCATATACAAATTATCCGAAAGTCGTGTTATTGCAGGAACTCCGTCAACTGTATAAGAATCGGGATTTTCACCCTGAACTAAGTGAAGATAATTAAGGCAAGCAGAAATCTTTACAACACCCTCAGAAAAACCTCTGCTCAAAACGTAATTGCCACTGATATCATTTCTTTCGGTAATTTTGGTGTCAGTGTAAATGGGATTGTCCTTAATAGTACCGAAAACAAGCTCGGGAATATCATAACAGAATATACTCTCGCTTTGCTGATTTGTAAGAACAACAACGCCGGTCTTTGACTCTTTATCAAAAACAAGGTTTGCAGAACCTCCGTTTGTATTGCCACTATGCCCCATTGTGCGTACAGCATATTC
>JAXJXA010000275.1:0-11304 GCA_036307745.1 Acutalibacteraceae bacterium
ACTTCATACTGCGTCCTCGAAAGGCGACAGCCTTTCTGTGGATCAGTATTCGTTCAGCACAAAATCTGCTCGAAAATCTTTTACCAATTTTAAACGGTGTTTAGTATTAGTATAAAAAACGGTCATCTTTGCAACTAATAATTGCAAGAGATGACCGTTAAATTTATGTTGTATTAAAAATTAATTACCCAATAAAGCTGTAAGAATTGCAAAATAGTGAAGAACACTTCCTCCTATTGTAAATAAATGCCATATCGAGTGAAAATATCTTATCTTTTTAATGGCATAGAATATAATTCCCACAGAGTACATTATTCCTCCGGACAGCAGAAAAATAAGAGAAATTGCAGGCATAGAGTTTATTAGCGGAACAATGGCAGCTAATATAGCCCAGCCCATAACAACATAGCATACTACCGATATTTTTCTGAAACGTTCAAGGTCAATGGCATTAAGTACAATGCCTACAGTGGCAGCTGCCCATATAAACCCAAACAGAACCCAGCCCAGAGGGCCTCTTAACGAAACCAGAGTTATAGGGGTGTAGGTTCCTGCTATAAGTAGAAAAATTGTAGCGTGATCCATTATACGCATAACGTGTTTTGCTTTTTCGTTGGTCAATGCGTGGTAAAGGGTTGACATTGTATACAGGATTATAAGAGTAGCACCATAAATTGCACTGCTTACAACTCCCCAAGGATCAGTATAGATTGCCGACATTACAATAAGTACTACGGTGCCTGCAATAGCAAGCAGGGCACCCACACCGTGAGAAACTGAATTGAAGATTTCCTCTCCAAGGGTGTATCGTTTGTTTAGTGGAATTTTCTGAGCATTGCTTTTTTCCTCACTCATAAAATCACTCCTTATAAAACAGTAAGTGTTAGTTCAGCGTTATCACTGTTGGCAATATTATCCGTTACAGTGATTTTTGTTAAATTAGTATTATATTCTTTTGAAATACCATCGTCAGTATATAACTCGAATTTTGCATTATCGCCAAAATACAATAACTCTAAGCAGTTTGTGTTAAGTTCTTCTACTGACATTGCACTCTGGCATAGTGGAAGAATAGTGTTTTTCTTGATAAATAAAGGTATCTCATTCATAGCGACATCTATATAGTGATGCCCCTTTGGCATAGTTTTTTTGCAAACAATTTTATTACCGCTTAGTTTTACAAACAACATATCTTCAGGTAAATATACATATCTGCCTTTTACATTCTGCTCATATACAGGGGTTATCATAATGCTGTCGCCAACCATAAGTTGGTCCTCAATCTGTGGTGCAAAGCTGTCATCTTCGTAGTCAAAAGCAACAGGTCGGAACATCATACCATCATTCAGGCAAGCTTTCATATATTCACTATAAAGATAAGGTACAAGTCTGTAACGCACCTGTAAAATATCACGGAACATAGCTTTGTTTTCAAAACGGTAACATTCCTGATCTCTTGTGCCTAGTGCAGAGTGATTACGCATAAGTGGTGTGAAAACACCAAAAGCAGTCCAGCGTAAAACAAGATCCTCTGTTGCGTTTGCACCAAATCCGCCTATATCTGAACCAATATACATAAATCCACACATATTTAGAGAAGGCATTTGCTTTATAGAAAGTAATATGTGTGACCACCAGGACTGATTATCACCTGTCCATATACCACCATATCTGTGCATACCAATATATGATGAACGTGAATACATCAGGGTTCGCTTATCAGGGCGGATTTCATCGAATGCCTCTGAAGCACTTTTCGTCATATAGAATCCATAAAGATTGTGTACGTCATCGTGACAAACCTGTTTACCGCCTATATTATGATAGAATTCAGTGTAATCCAGCAGATTTGAGAATAAATCTCTGAATTCAAAGAAGGAGTTTATATCAAGATTTTTGTTTTTATATTCAAACACTTTTTCCCATGCTTCATCTAACTTTTTCTTGGAATAGAAAATAGCAGGCTCGTTCATATCATTCCAGAAGCCTTCAATACCCATATCTGTCAGAATTTTATATTTACTGCCGAACCATTTGCTTGCCTTAGGGTTAAAGAAATCAGGAAAATGTGTAAGTCCCGGCCATACAGCAGAAATATAGTCCTCGCCCTCTTTATTTTTACAGAAGTAATTGTTTTTAACACCTTCTTCATAAACATCATATCCGTCCTGAATTTTAACACCTGCATCTATAATTGGTACAAGACGTATATTCTTACTTTTCATTTCGTTAACAAAGGATTTGAATTCAGGAAAACGCTCATTGTTGATTGTAAAGTCTTTATAATCTTCCATATAGTCGATATCCAGATAAATAGCATCAATAGGCATATCGTTTTTGCGGTAATTATCTGCTACCTCACGCACAGCATCTGCATTCATATAACTCCAACGGCTTTGCTGATATCCAAATGCCCACATAGGAGCAATATAGCTTTTTCCTGTAAGCTGACGTAATTCTTTTACTATATCAATAGCTGTATTGCCCTCTATAATGTATACAGCAACATCGGATGTTTTTGTTGTAATAATCATTTCGTTAAGACTGCTGTAACCGATATCAAAAGTAACTCTACCGGGATAATCTATGAAAATACCATATTTATCATTTTTACCGCTTACCATTACAAAATTGTGGGCACCATAGAGAGATTCTTTGGTTTCTGTGTGTACAGGGTCATCTGCACAATAACTTATATATTTCCAGCCACGTTTGTTGATGCCTCTTACAGTTTCTCCAAGTCCATATACAACATCATCCTCTGCAAGACTTGTTTTAAACTGTAAACCATTTTCGTATTCTTCAACAGTAAGACGAGTTATATTATTACTGTTGTCTATTTCTTTAACAACAGCACCTGTACAAAGTGGGGTACCGAAGATAAATTTATTCACCATAAAAAACTTCCTCTCTTTTATGAAATATTCTTTGAACTTTAAGCAAATATATTATATAATAAAATTGTTAATAATTTTAGTCTTTAGCAAAAAAAATTAAATCTTTTCTTAAAGATTAAAATTACTATATGACGAATTTGGAGGAAATTTCTGTGAATAAAAAAGTAATAATAAGTTCTGACAGTACCTGTGATTTACCGGCTGAATTTTTAGAAAAATATAGTATTGTAACTGTACCTTTGCACATTACCTTTGGTGGAAACACTTATGACGATTTGGTTGATATAAAACCAGATGATATTTATGCACACTTTGATAAAACAGGTGAATTGCCAAAAACTTCTGCTGTTAATATGCAAGAGTATATTGATAAGTTTAAACCATTTGTTGATGACGGCTGTGAGATAGTACACGTTAATATAGGCAGTGCTCTTTCAACTTCTCACCAGCAGTGTAAGCTGGCAGCGAAAGAGCTTGGTAATGTATATGCTGTTGATTCGTGTAGTTTGTCAACAGGAACAGGATTGCTTGTTCTTGAAGCTGTGGAAATGGCTGAAAAAGGTATGAGTGGTGCTGAGATTGCAGAAAAACTAAGCAAGATGACAGATAATATCCGTTGTAGTTTTATTGTAGATAAGCTGGATTATTTGCGTGCAGGTGGCAGATGTTCTGCTGTTGCTATGATGGGAGCCAATCTGCTCAGCATTAAACCTTGTATAGAAGTGCATAATGAGGACGGAAGTATGAGTATGGGTAAAAAGTACCGTGGAAAACTTTCAAAGGTGCTTAATCAGTATGTTAATGACAAGATATCGGAATGTTCTGGTGTTGGAAAGAAACGAGCATTTGTAACTCACGCAGGTATATCGGACGAAACATTGAATGAGCTTATGAGTCTTGTTAAAGGAATGAACTGCTTTGATGAGGTTATTCCAGCAAGGGCAAGCTGTACAATATCTTCTCATTGTGGTCCTCAGACTATGGGTTTGATATTCCTTACAGTATAAAATACAGATTGAATTGAACCCTGTGGTCATTAAAAAATGATTTCAGGGTTTTGTTGTTTCAGTGATATTATATACGTTATATTTTGAATATATATGGGCGATACTGTAAATGTGTACCAAATGTTACAATGTTTAACTTTTTATGAATAATAAAATATTTAAGTTTTTTCAATAATTTTTCAAGGTTTGAGGGTTATTATGTAGGCGTTCCAAAGGAAAGAAACATTGAAACATCTTTTGAAAGGACGGATTATTATGAATAACAACAATAATAACAATATTAATAACGGATTCAACGAAGAAAATAATTTTAATGACAGATATAATAACTCTATGGAAAATGAAAATCCTCAAAATACCTATGGCAATAATATTTACAGTAACAGTTATGGGAATTCATACTCATCTGAACAGTCAGGAAGCAGTTCAGAGAGTGATGTATATAACCCATATACATCAGATTATAATGCAATGGGTAATTCTCAGAGTTATCACTCAGATTCTGAATATAGCTACGTTTATAAAAACGGCACTCCACAAAGTACATCAGCTCAATCAAATGTATATTCAAACAGCAAACCAAAAGAAAAAAGAAAGGGTAAAGGTCACTTTATGGCTAAAGTTATTGCAGCGGCAATTTGTTTTGGCATAGTTGCCGGTTCTGTAATGGTTGGCGTAAACTATGCAGGAAATAACCTTCTTTCAGGAGGAAGTTCCAATAATTCTGCTTCAAGCATAAAAAGTACCTCTTCTGTTAAGACAACTTCAGGCGAAAGTGTAAATACAACTTATGATGTTGCTTCGGTAGTTGAAAATCTGATGCCATCAATGGTATCAATTAATATTAAAGCAACAGCAACTGCCGAAAATCCATATAGCCAGTATTTTAACTTTGGTTATGGTTATGGTGGCAATGATACCTACGAATATGAAACAGAAGGTAGTGGCTCGGGCATTATAATATCAGAAAGTAATTCTGAATTGCTTATTGTAACAAACAATCACGTTGTAGATGGTGCTACTGAAATAAACGTAACATTTGTAAATGATGAAACTTGCTCAGCAAGCATTAAAGGTACAGATCCAGATTATGATTTAGCTGTAATAGCAGTGAAACTTTCGGATATCCCCGAAGAAACCAAAAAGGAAATTGCCATAGCTACACTGGGAGATTCAGAAACATTACAGCTTGGACAGCCGGCAATAGCTATTGGTAATGCTCTTGGTTATGGTCAGTCTGTAACAGTTGGTTATATCAGTGCTCTTGAACGTGAAGTTCAGATGACAGATAACACAATGACTCTTATTCAAACAGACGCTGCCATAAATCCTGGTAATAGCGGTGGTGCCCTTATTGATATGAATGGTAATGTAATAGGTATTAACTCTGCCAAATATTCCGATACTGATGTTGAGGGTATGGGTTATGCAATTCCGATTTCAGATGCTCAGCCTATTATAGAAGACCTGATTAATCAGACGAATATTTCTGAGAATCAACAGGCTTATCTTGGTATTACAGGAACAGATGTTACCGAAAGCTATACACAGGCATTTGGATTGCCAACAGGTGTTTATGTATCTCAGGTAAATGAAAACTCACCGGCTTCAAATGCAGGAATTCAGGCTGGAGATATTATCACAAAGTTTGATGGTAGAGATGTAAGCACAATGGAAGGCTTGCAGTCTAAAATCAAGTCTAAAAAATCCGGCGAAAAAGTTGAAATTATACTTCAACGTCAGCAGAGAAACGGCGGATATAAAGAAGTATCTGTAACCGTTACACTTGGTTCTAAATCAGACGCTCCTCAGAATAACTAAGCGTACAACTAATTTATAATCATACCTTCCTTATATCTCGTTGAGATTGTTATGGCTGTGGTATAACTCTCTTTTATACCTCTCTTCAAACCCTTCTTTTGAATATTTTATTGCACTGCCACAGCCACAATCTCAACATTTAATAATTAATAATTAAGTTTTTCCTCTTTCTCTAAAAATAATATAGAACAGCATAGGATACAATCTGAACATTCAGGTTGTATCCTATGTTGTTTTTATGTGGAATATCTGAAATTTTTATGATATAATCGCATAGAGAGAATGACAAGTACAATCTCTGACAATGTGATTATACAATATATTAATAATAAGATAGGCGGTACGGTTATGGCAAAAGAGATTAAAACAAATGTAATGAGAATTCTGGATAAAGCTAAAATATCGTATAAGCATTATGATTACAGCAGTACAGGTTCTACATCGGGTACAGAAATAGCTGAAATTCTGGGGCAAAATCCTGATAAGGTTTTTAAAACATTGGTTACATCAGGAACTAAAACCAAAGATTACTATGTTTTTATGCTACCTGTAAATAAAGAACTTAATCTAAAAAAAGCGGCACAAGCCGTAGGTGAAAAGGCTATACAGATGATACCCCAAAAAGATTTGCTTAAGGTAGCTGGTTATGTTCACGGAGGTTGCTCACCAATAGGGATGAAAAAGCAATATAAAACCACAGTCCATCAAACAGCAGATGATTTTGACACAATTATATTCAGTGCAGGCAAAATAGGATATCAAGTGGAAATAAGTTTTAATGAGCTTTTAAAAGTTTGTCCTGCACAACTCGCAGATATTACAGAGTAATTATAGAATAAAATAAAAAACCGCTTTGGCAAAATCCAAAGCGGTTTTAATGTACAAGCTATTTCTGAAATAAAAAATAAAGTTTATCTTTAAAAGTTTAAGTCTTTATATAGTCTATAAAAATTAAAAAATAAAATTATCTTCTCTTTGAAAAACACTCTTTGCAGTATACAGGTCTGCCTTCTGATGGCTTGAAAGGAACCTGAGTTTCACAGCCACATTCTGCACAAACTGCTGTAAACATTTCTCTTGCAGGACGGTTGTTGTTCTTGCGTGCGTCACGGCAGGCTTTACATCTCTGGGGCTCGTTTACAAAGCCTTTCTCAGCATAAAATTCCTGCTCGCCTGCTGTAAAAACGAACTCGTTGCCACAGTCTTTGCAAGTTAAATTCTTGTCTTCGTACATTAGGATATACCTCACTTAAAAAATATTTTGCCCCGAAACGGAATTGCACCGATGCCTTTGTAAAATTACAACGCTCTTCTTAAAATATAAGCTATCTGGGACGTAAAAAGGCTGTGATTAACTTTTTAATTTTTTGCGAATACGTTGTATGGCATTGTCAACAGCCTTAACGTCACAATCTAAAATTTCAGCAATCTGCCCATAGGTGTTACCTGCAAGATAATAAGATAGAACCTTGAATTCTTTGGTTGAAAGTATATCTTTGATATGCTTAACTGTACCTGTATAGCTTTCACGCTCAATAATGCTTTGTTCAGGGCTGTTAATGTCTTTTATCTGTCCGAACTCATCGCTGTCAAGGTATATTAACAGCTCCGATGGTATGTGCTTTTTGCCTTTACCTTTTTTAGCACCGGAGATCATCCTGTTTTCAATGCAAATAAAGGCATATGTTTTAAAGGAGGCATTTTTTTGCGGATCATATGTCTGCACCGCACTCCAAAGTCCTAACAAGCCTTCCTGCACAAGGTCATCTTTGTCAGTGTCAATATATTTATCTGCTTTTATACGTATAAGTGGCAGATATCGACTGACAAGTGCATCAAAAGCATACTCATCATTGTTCTGAGTCTGTAACACAAGATTTTCATCTGTTAAGGTGTTTTCTGAATATCCATTGAGGTTTTCAATCAAGATTATCACCCCACACCCCTTCAGCAAAAATACTATCATACCTATATTACAGCAAAGTTGTTCAATAGTCAATCAAATTTGTTAAAAAAATTAAAAATATTTTTTCTACGGAATAATCTTTGTGCTGTACTTACAAAAAACGACATTTTTTATGGTGTTATTTCTTGAAGCTGTATTGCTGTAATTAATGAGTTATGGTAATATTATAATATAATAAATCGAAATAGCAAAATTTATGAATAAGGGTGAGAATTATGGTATGTTGTAGCAATAGTATGGGTATATTCGGGCTTGAAACTTTTTTGGTAAAAGTAGAGGCAGATGTAGCAATGGGATTTCCGGGATTTGATATTGTAGGACTTCCTGACGCTTCAGTAAAAGAATCCCGAGACAGGGTAAGGTCTGCACTGCGAAACTGTGGTTTTGAAATACCTGATGGAAAAATAACCATAAATCTTGCACCTGCCCATATACGAAAAGAAGGCTCTGTATATGATCTTCCTATTCTTATGGCTTTGCTCAAATATAGTGGTCAACTGATGGCTGATATTAACAGTAGTGTTTTTATAGGGGAATTGTCACTTGCAGGTGAGGTGCGAGGGGTTACAGGTGTATTGCCAATGACAATGAAGGCTAAGGAAGAAGGCTTTAAAAATATTTATGTACCCTATGTGAATAAAAATGAAGGGGCAATAGTAAAGGGAATAAATGTGTATCCCATAAAAAATTTGAATCAGCTTTTTGAGCATTTGTGCGGAAGAAAGCTCATAGAGCCTGCAAATGTGGAAGAGTCTGAAGAACCTGATGAAATTGCAATGCCTGATTTTGCCCAGGTAAAGGGGCAGGGCGAGGCAAAACGTGCTATAGAGATTGCCGCCGCAGGAATGCATAATATTTTGCTTGTGGGTTCTCCTGGTTCAGGAAAAAGTATGCTTGCAAAAAGAATACCTTCTATTCTGCCTGATATGACTTTTGAAGAGGCAATAGAAACTACAAAAATTCATTCGGTGGCTGGAGTGCTTGGAGCAGAGAGCGGGCTTATAACAAAACGTCCTTTTCGTTCACCTCATCACACTGTTTCGCCGGCAGGACTTTCTGGCGGAGGTACTGTGCCAAAACCAGGTGAAGTATCTTTGGCACATAATGGAGTACTTTTTCTTGACGAACTTCCCGAATTTTCAAGGTCATCAATGGAGGTTCTGAGACAGCCTATCGAAAATGGAGAGATTACTATTTCAAGGGTAAGTGGTACATTGTCATACCCCTGTGATGTAATGCTGGTAGCGGCTATGAATCCGTGTCCTTGTGGTTATTATGGACATCCTACACGCAAATGTATATGTGGTGACAAGACAGTAACACGTTATGTTTCAAAGATTTCTGGACCATTGCTTGACAGAATAGATATTCATATTGAAGTACCGCCTGTAGAGTTTTCTGACCTTACTTCTGGAATTCAGGAGGAAAGTTCAGAAGAAATCAAGAAAAGAGTTAATAAAGCACGTATGATTCAGCGTGAGCGATATAAAGATACGGGGATTAAAGGCAATTCAGGGTTAAATGCTGTTTTACTGAATAAGTGCTGTCCTATGGATGACAAGGCTAAGAATTTGCTTGGAAAAGCATTTGAACGTATGGGCTTGTCGGCAAGAGCATATGACAGAATTTTAAAAGTATCTCGTACTATTGCAGATTTGGATGACAGTGAGATAATAAAATCATCACATATAGCAGAGGCAGTGCAGTACAGAAGTCTGGACAGAAAATATTGGAGCAGAGGATAAGTTTCATATTTAATTTTATTTTTGTTAGTTATAGAAATGTCAATAGTTATTTCTCATATAAATACATTTTTAAAATATGAAATATTAACAAAAAATAATATTTACTGTGATATATATTGGAATGTTTTTGGTTGACAATTTTACAGCTTTATATTAATATATATGGTAGGATTTTTACACAGTAAAGGGTGCGTTACTTGATAAAAAGTGCGTGCTTTTTATTATCCAGTTTTCTTTTGGTAGTGTAAAATTTATACGAATCTTCATTTAAAAAGTAGGTAAAATATACTTTTTAAATAGTTATATAAATAACATTCAAGATTGTATGAAGTGGGCTGTTATTCAACAAAAAGTGTGTGCTTTTATTTGATAATAGTTATGATAGTATTGTGAAAAAATCGTGATTAAAAATTGAAATTTAGGGGTGTTAATCCTTGGATAAATTCGTGATAAACGGTGGTAAGCCTTTGTCTGGAGAGGTTGCTATATGCGGTGCAAAAAATGCAGCTGTTGCAATTATTCCTGCTACTATTCTTGCAGACGCTCCTTGCAGACTTGAGAATATTCCTGATATCAGCGATGTTGCAGCAATGTTTACAATTTTGCAGGAAATGGGTGCAACTGTACAAAAGGTAGATGAAAACGCTTACGTTGTAGATGCCACTACTATAAATACAACCGAGGCTGTTTTTAAGTTAGCCAGCAAAATGCGAGCCTCTTATTATCTTTTGGGTGCCCTTTTAGGTAAAAAAGGTAAAGCGAAGGTAGCAATGCCGGGCGGGTGTTTTTTTGGTGTTCGTCCTATAGACCAGCATCTCAAAGGTTTTAGCATTATGGGTGCAAAACACAGACTGGTTGAAAACGGAGAGGCAATAGAGGTTGAAGCAAAAAAGCTGGTTGGTGGCTCTGTATATATGGACGTTGTGTCGGTTGGTGCAACAATGAATGTTATGCTGGCGGCTGTTAAGGCTGAGGGTACAACAATTATAGAGAATGCGGCAAAAGAGCCTCATATAGTAGACCTTGCAAATTTTCTTATTACAATGGGTGCAAACATTAAGGGTGCCGGTACAGACGTTATTAAAATTAAAGGTGTTTCAAAGCTGTCAGGTACAACTTATTCGATTATACCTGATCAGATTGAGGCAGGCACATATCTTGCAGCGGTAGCGGCAACCAAAGGAAAGGCTACAATAAAAAATGTAACCCCGAAGCACCTTGATTCAATTACAGCAAAGCTCACAGAAATGGGAGTGATAATTGAAGAAGGTGACGACAGCATTTATATTGATGCTACAGCAGGGGTAAAGCGTTGTAACATAAAAACAATGCCACACCCAGGCTTTCCTACCGATATGCAACCCCAGATTGTTGCACTTTTGTCTGTGGCAAAGGGTACAAGCATCGTACACGAAGCTGTTTGGGAAAGTCGTTTTCAGTATGTTGATCAGTTGGTGAAGATGGGTGCCCAGATATCTGTTAACGGTAAGCTGGCTATTATAGATGGTGTAGAAAGTCTGACTGCTGCTGACGTAAAAGCAACTGATTTGCGTGCAGGAGCCGCTATGATTATAGCAGCACTTTCTGCTGACGGAATAAGCACAATTTCAAGCATTAAGTTTATTGAGCGAGGCTATGACAGAGTAGTTGAGAAGTTCAGGGCTTTGGGTGGCGAAATTGAAAAAATAAAATGTTAGATTATATTTAGATATATATAATATAATACGATATTTTTTGGGCAGACCTAATCAGTCTGCCTTTTTTGAAATTTATTATTATAACTAGGTCGTATCTGAAAACTCAAAACAACTGTCTATTTCTACTAATACGGGAGATTTCTTCGAGAAAAATACTCGAAATACGAAAGT
>JAXJXA010000276.1:0-4890 GCA_036307745.1 Acutalibacteraceae bacterium
TTAACTCATTCAGAAAAATAATAACGATAAATTTTCTATGTAATACCACCAAAAAGTTACAGAAAATTTGTAGAGAAAAGGTAGTGACTTTTTAAGTTTCTTAACTGTATAATATTGTTAAAGGTGGAGTTTATAACCACCTTTGGTAAGATGTGTAATAAGAAAAAGAAAGAAGGAGAGAAAACAATGATACTAAAAAAAGCTACGGCGATTTTATTGGCTGCGGCTATGATAAGTACTTTGGCTGTAAGCTCGGTTTCTGCCGCAGAGAAAAATCAAGTAACATCAGGAAGTTACTATAATTCTTCAGACAGCTATGCTACTTACAGCGGTGATGACCTGGGTGCTACCTACACTCCCAGTTCCACAACTTTCAAAGTTTGGGCACCTAATGCAAGCAATGTTGTATTGAATATTTATGCAACAGGCTCAGACAGCGAAGAGGGTGCGGCTGATCTCGGAAGCTATTCAATGAGTAAAAATTCAAGCAATAATGTCTGGAGTATTACTGTCCAGGGTGACTTGAAAAATATTTACTATACATACAGTGTTACTGCAAACGGTTCTACCAAAGAAACGCAGGATGTTTATTCAACTGCTGTTGGTGTAAACGGTAAGCGTTCAATGGTTGTTGATCTTGATTCTACTGACCCGGATAACTGGGAAAATGACGAGCATATGCTTGTAGATAATCAGACAGATGCTGTTGTATGGGAGATTCACGTTCGTGATTTCTCTATCAGTGACAGTTCAGGTGTAAGTGATGCAAATCAGGGTAAATATCTTGCTTTTACAGAAGATGGTACTAAAATCAATGGCACAGATTCACTTTCAACCTGTGTAGATTATCTGGTAGACCAGGGTGTAAACTATGTTCATCTTAACCCTGTATATGATTATGGCTCAGTAGATGAAACGAAGTTGGATACAGCACAATATAACTGGGGTTATGACCCTGTTAACTATAATGTACCGGAGGGTTCTTATTCTACTAATCCTTATGATGGTAATGTAAGAATTAACGAGTTCAAGCAGATGGTACAGGCTTTGCATAGTTGTGGTATCGGTGTTATTATGGACGTTGTTTATAATCATACATACAATACCACAGACAGCTGTTTTGAGAAAACTGTACCTGGTTACTATTACAGAATGAGTTCAGATTCAACCTATTATAATGGTACAGGTTGTGGTAATGTAACAGCTTCTGATAAAGCTATGTTCAGAAAGTATATGATTGATTCTGTTAAATATTGGGCAGAGGAATATCATATTGATGGCTTCCGTTTTGACCTTATGGGTTGTCACGATATTACTACAATGAATCAGATAAGAGCAGAGCTTGACACAATAGATAGCAGAATTCTTATGTATGGCGAACCTTGGATGGCTGACTGGAATGCAAACGGTATAAGCACAAGTGATGCTTGCATTATGGACAATGCTTCAAAAGTAAATTCAAGAATTGCTATGTTCAATGACAGAATAAGAAATGGTCTTAAAGGTGGTACAGATGATGCAACCACAGGTTATATTCAGGGTGTAACTACCGTTAATGATGCGATAAAGGCAGGTATGATGGGTGGTTCTTCAACAACCTTTGGAAAGTGGGCATTGGCTCCTACCCAGTGTGTAACATATAACTCAGCTCACGATAATCTCACACTGTGGGATAAAATTATGAAGTCAAATGGAAGTACAGATTATAACGGCACAAACAGTACATTTCTTGCTCAGAATAAACTGTCTGCTGCTGTAATTCTTACATCACAGGGGATGCCTTTCTATCTTGCAGGTGAAGAATTTGCAAGAACAAAACTGGGCGACCACAACAGCTATAAATCATCTGATAGTATTAATGCTATCGACTGGACAAGAGTTAAAACATATAATAATCTTGTTCAGTACTATAAAGGACTTATGGCTATCCGTGCGGCTTACTCACCTTTCAGAGCTGCTGACACAAGTGCGATAAATACAACTTATTTTGTTGAAAACGGCAGTGCTTTGGGTTACACAATTCAGAATACTTCATCAAATGCAAGCAAAGAATGGGGTACTGTGGCTGTTCTTGTAAATAACAACAGCAGTGATAAATCTCTTACTCTGAAGATGAATGGCGGTACATTGCCAAGTAGCTGGGTTGTTGTAGCTAATGGCGATAAGGCAGGACTTGAAAAGCTATCTACAGTAAGCGGTTCAACTGTAAATGTGCCTGCAAGAAGTGCAATGGTTCTTGTTGATGCTTCAACATTTGACAGACTTGTTGTTGATCAACCTGTATATCAGACTGTTACTACAAAGCACGTTGAAAAAAGTACAGGTACAGTACTAAAAACAACTACTGCTCAGTATGAGCAAGGTAGTGTATATAAAACCTCAGCTGACAGCACATTGCTTGAAGATTATATTCTTTTGAGTACAGAAGGTGCTACATCAGGCACAGTAGGTACAAGCGATATAACAGTTACTTATTATTATCAGAAAGATACCACAACAAGTTATACACTCACAACAAAGTACGTTTCTCAGAGTGGAACAGAACTGAAAACAACTGTAACACAGAAAATGAAAATGGGTATGCCATATTCTTCTGTTCCTGCAGTTATTGAAGGATATGAGCTTGATACAACACAGCTTCCTGTATCAGCAGGTACACTTACAGCAGATACTACTGTAAAGTATGTTTACAAGGCTGTTGAAAGCAGTGATAATGTAAAGGTACATTATTATAATTCACAAAACTGGAGTAAGATTACAATGTATGCTTATGATGAGCGTACAGGCACAGCAAAAATGCTCACAGGTGCGTGGCCTGGAAATGAAATGACTGCTGAGGGTGATGGTTGGTATGTTTACCCTGAAATCAGCTCAGACTATGCACAAGTTATTTTCACAAATGGCAGTGGTACTCAGATCCCCGGTGCAAACCAGCCAGGATATGAAGTAAGTGGTGAAGTATGGCTTAAGGACGGTGTACAGTACTTTGGTTCTAAGGTTGTTGTAAGCCATATAGATACTAATGGTAAAAAGCTGACAGATGATGTTGTTATTAACGGTACACAGAAATCTGAGAGTGACACATATACAACTTCTGCAATTTCATCACTTGGCACAGTTGTATCAACCCCTGATAATGCTACAGGTAACTGGAGTAAAAATGTTACAAATGTTGTGTATGTATATGAGGCAAAAGAAGAGCCTGTAACAGAGCCTGTAACAGAGCCAGAAACAGAGCCTTCAACAGGTGGTTCTGAAATTGTTGCTATAATTGGTGATGCTGATGGTGATGGAAAAATTAGTATTGCAGATGCAGTAATTATTCAAAGAATTGTTATTGGCAAAAGTGGGGTTTCAAAAAATTATCATACGCAGGATGTAAATGATGATGGTTCAATATCTGTTGCAGATGCTGTGTTGGTTATGAGATATCTGATAGGAAGTAGTTCACACGGCAATGTTGGTGAAACAACAATATATTATGTTTAATTTTGAATAATTTGTAATTTATTATAATTTCAAAAATTTGCACCTTCAGGTAAAGCAATTTCTGTTTTATCTGGAGGTGTGGTATTATGTTGAAAAAAGTAAGCACAATCCAGTGACAAGAAGTGATATTGTTATTGGGTTGTGCTTTTATTTTTGTATATTTTTATAAAAATTGGAAAAAATAATTATAGAAAAATAATAGCTGATAAAAATGGTTATATTGTCATCAGATAATAGTATAAGGTAATTGAGGAAAATGAACAGATTTAAAATTATATTTCCACATTAATCTTTATTATTTTGTGGAAATATAAATATAGCAACGGATATAGGAGGTGAGATTTTTGCAAAAAATTATAAAAATTTCAACCGTTGCAATAGGTGTTATATGTGCTTTTGTTCTTGGTATAGGTACAGTATTAGGCAATATATTGCCTTCAAAATATTATGTCACAGAAACAGGAAGCGAATCACTGTCTGTTTACGGAGTAACTCTTAACAGCTATAAAAATAATGATGAGGGTGTGGCAGGTAAACTTATGCTTGGTAATATTATTCCCATAAAAAATGTAGAAATAAATATAAGAGATAACGAAACAGTAATTCCCTGCGGAACTCCCTTTGGTATAAAGTTGTTTACAAAAGGTGTTATGGTAGTAAAAACTGATAAGATAATGGTTAACAATAAAGCCTATAATCCTGCTCGTGACAGTGGTATTGAAATAGGTGATATTATTACACGGGTTAATTCTCAAGAGGTGAATTTTACCGAAGATTTACCTGTTATTGTAAATGAAAGTAATGGTAATCCGATTACTCTTACTATAGTGCGTGATAATAAAGAAATTGTAAAAAATATTATACCTGTAAATACAGGCGATGACAGTTATAAAATAGGTGTATGGGTGAGAGATAGTTCTGCCGGCATTGGAACAATGACCTTTTATCATTCAGAAAGCCATGCTTTTGGAGGACTTGGACACGGGATATGTGATGTAGATACAGGAACTTTGCTTCCAATGGCTCAGGGTGAAGTAACAGGTGCAGAAATTGAAAGCGTTACAAAGGCAAAAGCAGGTGTTGCAGGAACTTTAAATGGTTATCATTGTGATAATGGCTGTACAGGATATGTTATGAGTAACTGTGGTTCGGGGGTTTTTGGATATATAAATCAATCACCGATTGAGCATAATGAAATGACAGTTGCGTATAAACAGCAGGTGAAAACTGGTAAGGCTCAAATAATAACTACTTTGGATAATGGATCTCCCGAATATTATGATATTGAAATTGAATCTATAAATTATAATGAACATGCAAAAACTAAAAATATCGTGATAAAAATTACCGATGCGGATCTTTTAAATAAAACCAATGGTATTGTTCAAGGTATGAGTGGAA
>JAXJXA010000277.1:0-3864 GCA_036307745.1 Acutalibacteraceae bacterium
ACGCTAAGTGTATCAACCTTTCTGCTGAGAACGAGCCTGACATCTATAATGCAATCAAGTTTGGTTCACTTGTAGAGAACGTTGTTATGGATCCTGAAACAAGAGAGTTTGACTTTGATGATGATACACTAGCTGTTAACAGCCGTGTTGGTTACCCAGTAGAGTATATCTCAAATGCAGAGCTTTCAGGTATGTCAACAAGCGTTCCTAAGACAGTTATCTTCTTAACAGCTGACGCTTACGGTGTATTGCCTCCAATCTCAAAGCTAGACAAAAACCAGGCTATGTATTACTTTGTATCTGGCTTTACTTCAAAGTTGGCTGGTACAGAAATCGGCGTTAAGGAGCCAGTTCCTACATTCTCAACTTGCTTCGGTGAGCCATTCCTACCTCTTGATCCATCAGTATATGCTACTATGCTTGCTGAGAAGGTAGAGAAATCAGGTGCTTCTGTTTACCTTGTAAACACAGGCTGGAACGGTACAGGTAAGAGAACAAAGCTTGCTTACACTCGTGCAATGGTAACAGCTGCTCTTAACGGTGAAATCCTAAAGAGCGAGTTCGTAACAGACCCTTACTTTGGTGTTTCTGTTCCTACAACTTGCCCAGGTGTTCCTGATGAGATTATGATTCCTGCTAATACATGGGAAAACAAAGACGAGTATGAAGCTAAGGCTAAGCAGTTGGCTGAATCTTTTGTTGAGAACTTCAAGAAGTACACTCATATGTCAGACGAAGTTGTAAACGCAGGTCCTAAGGCTTAATTCCTTTTAAATAAAAACGTAATTACTCCTACAGGGCTTATACTCTGTAGGAGTTTTGATATTTTCTGTTATTTTTAAGTTTTACTATAATCCAATATGGCTCTATCGCAAATGTTGGGATAGATAATTAAAGTTTAGATTAAGCCTTTGCAAGTTTTAAGGATAATATTCTTAAAGAAATATTCTTCAACAATCTTTTTTATACTCGAACATTTATTAAAGAGCTTCTAAATATTTATAGTATAAAAACAGGAGGTTATAAAATGCCTTTAAAAATCATACAACAGGATATTACCAACGTAGAGTGTGACGCCATTGTTAATGCAGCAAATCCTACTTTGCGTGGTGGAGGCGGAGTAGATGGTGCTATACACAGCAAAGCAGGTATAGAATTACTTAACGAATGTATTACATTAGGAGGCTGTAATACAGGAGAAGCGAAAATTACAGGAGGATATAACCTTCCCTGTAGATTTGTTATTCACACGGTAGGACCTATATGGAAGGGCGGAAATAATAATGAAAGAAATTTGCTATATTCCTGTTATTACAATTCTCTTAAACTTGCAAAAGACAATGGATGTATAACTGTTGCTTTTCCGCTTATTTCAGCCGGAGTTTACGGCTATCCAAAAGCAGAAGCTTTGTCTATTGCTATAGAGTCTATCAATCAATTTCTGAATGAAAATGATGATATGTTTATCTACATAGTTATATATAATAAATCAGATTTTGTGATTAACAGCTCTCTTATTGCAAATGTTCAACATTATATAGAATATAATTGTACTAAAAATAACAAAAATCTGAATCCAATAAATCCAGGAATAACTCAAAAATATACATTTAATGTAAATATACCGCCATCAGCAATAGTAGAAGAAGCCGAAAATTCTATACTAAAATCACCCCATAGCCCTTTTGCTATAGATTCTCTTGATAAATGGCTTAATGACGTTGATGAAAGCTTTGCTCAAATGCTTTTAAGAAAAATTGATGAAAAGGGAATAACAGATGCTCAGTGTTATAAAAGGGCAAATATAGACAGAAAGCTGTTTTCTAAAATAAAAAATAATCCAAGGTACAATCCAGGGAAGAAAACAGTACTTGCCTTTGCAATATCACTTGAATTATCATTAGAGGAAACAAGAAAAATGCTTTTAACAGCCGGCTATGCCCTATCGCACAGCAATAAATTCGATATAATTATTGAATATTTCATTGTTAACAAAAATTATAATATAAATGAAATAAACGAAGTTCTGTTTGAATTTGATCAATGTTTGTTAGGTGCCTAAATATAAAAATACAGCTATGAAATTTATTATATCAATAAATTTTAATTTGTCGCTTTTCAGGCGACCTTTTTTAAATAAATTTCATATATAATACAACCATAGTCTTTCACTAACCCTTATTTAAAAGTAAATTTTTATACTATTCTCAGGTGTCCATTGGACTATTAACCATTGAAAAGCATTTCTAATGGTTAATATGAGATTAGGGCTTGTTTGAAAATAGAAAGTGCTTTTGATTTTTCAAACAGCCCTTAGTATAAATTTACTTCTTATGAACAATAGTACTGACTATAAAATGATTGCTGTATTAGGAAAACATAGAACGCTCCTGCCCGAAGCAGGAGCGTTTCCGCTTGCTTATTTTTGCAATATAAACACTATTTTTAATAAATGAATTCTTGTTTGTTCAATTTAGCTAAAATACATTTAACTATTTTTACAAAGTTTTTTTAAATAACATTTGCAATATCTCTTTTTTTATGTTATACTGTATAAAGTATCTGTGATAATGCTGATATAGCTCAGGAGGTAGAGCGCAGTCTTGGTAAGGCTGAGGTCACGGGTTCAAATCCCGTTATCAGCTCCAAAACAACGTGTACTTTTGTATACGTTGTTTTTTTATTTCAAAATTATAGGCACAACTGCAAATTTAATATGCAGTTGTGCCTTTTTAAATGCTTATGATCGACGGCTTATACTATTTTTATTATCTTTACTGTACAAACTGGCTGTTGTACAGCTTACTATAAAATCCACCCTTTTGAAGAAGTTCACTATGTGTACCTTGCTCTATTATATTTCCATCTTTCATAACCAACAAAACATCAGCAGTTTTTACAGTGGAAAGACGGTGTGCAACAATAAAACTCGTTCTACCCTGCATCATTTTATTGAATGCTTCCTGAATTCTCAACTCTGTACGTGTATCTATTGATGATGTAGCTTCATCAAGAATAAGCATAGGAGGCAAACATAACATTATACGGGTTATACACAAAAGCTGTTTCTGTCCCTGAGAAAGTCCTCCACCATCTTCTCCGATAACAGTATCATAGCCCTGTGGCAGTCGCTTTATAAAGCTATGTGCGTGGGATTTCTTTGCAGCTTCAACAACCTCGCTGTCAGTTGCTTTTGGATTACCCATCGTTATATTTTCTCTTATGGTACCTGCCTTTAGCCAAGTTTCTTGCAAAACCATACCATAATTTTTTCTCAAGCTCTTTCGTGTGATGTCCTTAATCTCATAACCATCTACTTTAATATCTCCACTTACAGTATCATAAAAACGCATAAGCAGATTTATAAGTGTTGTTTTTCCACAGCCCGTAGGACCTACAATAGCCACACGTTGACCGCTTTTTACAGTAAGATTAAGATTTTCAATAAGTTTTCTATCGGCATTATAGGAAAAATACACATTTTCTAACTGAACCTTTCCCTCCGCTTTTGTGAGTTCAACAGCATTTTTACTGTCCGCTATTTCCGAAGATTCCTCTATAAGTTCAAACACTCTGCCTGCACAGGCAATAGCGTTCTGAAGTTCAGTTACAACACCTGATATTTCGTTAAAAGGCTTTGTATATTGGTTAGCATAGCTTAAAAAGCAAGTCAGATTACCCACCGTCAGACTTCCTGTAATAGCCATTAATGCTCCTGTAAGTGCTACCCCAGCATAAACTATATTATTAACAAATCTTGTACCCGGATTTGTCAGTGACGAAAAGAAAATTGCCTTTAGTGAACTTTCAGACAATCTGTTATTAATTCCATCAAATTTTTCCTGATTTTCGTTCTCGTGACTA
>JAXJXA010000278.1:0-4521 GCA_036307745.1 Acutalibacteraceae bacterium
CCTGCCTTGATTCTTGTTAGGTTTATCACCAGGTCCGACTATAAACATACTGATTATCAAAGTACAGAACAGCACGAATGCTATCACTATACCATACCACTTGTTGAAGTATCTAACATAGTCAGCATGTGACATCCATTGTTCCGGATACTTTGAGTCAATTGTATATTGAGTTGCTACATAACTAGCTAAACGATTACGGTCATAATCATTCATTGCATTGTAGCAGTTACGATATTGCTTACCTATCATACAGTGTGCACATTCCGTTTTATCACACCTACCAAACTGTATCCTACACAAACAAGCTGAGCGTCCTTTAGCAAGTTCACGGACTGCTAAATCATTAAAGGTCTCTTGCCTTGTAACAACTCTTATTTCTTCTGACATTCTTCAATCAACTCCTTTACCTGTGCATAAGATTCTTCAACTTGTAACCACCCATTATAACTAGGTACACTAATCATTGTATGCATACCACGTTCTACTGGTGTAAAGTATTCTATAACGTTCAGATTAATTGTAAAAACAGGACCCTTATGCTTATGTAACTCTATAAACATATTATACCTCACGAAATTAAAAGTAAAAAGTATTGATCAATAAATAAAAATACCCACAGATCCGAAAACCTGTGGGTCTCTAACATCAATCAGATGTTATTTGTTTTCTGTAGGAAGAGCTTTGATTGTGTATGTAGATTCAAGCTGGTTAGCTGCAGCTTTGAATTCAACCACGATACCTTTTTCAGCCCAAGCTTTAACTGCCTTGTCAAGGTCAGCTTTTGATTTGAATGTCTTCTTCATGTAATCAAGAAGTGTGATGCTATCACCAACTTTTGGTGCATCACCGAATACCTTGTTAATGAAGCTCTGACTAGAACCGCCAGCTGTACGAACAACAGGATTTGCACAATCATTGAAGAACTTTTTAGCTTCAGCTGAGAGCGACTCAAAACCTTTGTTTGCAACAACCTCCTTAGCAAACTTTACAAGGTTTTCTTTTCTTGCTTTCTGGCGTTCAGCAAAAGCTTTAGCAGCTGCTGCTTTTTTTGCTTTGAATTCAGCATCCTTGTTTGCTGCATGTTCGTTCTTCTGAACTGGTGCTGTTGGGTTTACGTTTGTGTTTACTACTTTTTCCATAGTAGTCTCCTTGTTTTGTTTTATTATCTGGCTCATACAAACCGGATTTGATTAATCTTTTAATCTTGGTTTAATTATAACTTAAACAAAATTAAAACTTAAAAAATTGATCAAACTTTATTAAAAGTTTTTAATGTTTATTTTTAAGGTTCTGACGTCATTAAATCCCAGTTTAATTTTTTCATGTCATTATATAGAATGAAAACACGCATTAAGGACCAGGCAGCACAACCTTAAAAGCAATCTTCAACAACAACCTGTTAATGGAACTTGATCTCCAAACCTTATGAATGTACAATTTTTGTTTTGATCAAATCAAATTTAATTTGAAAACAGAAAAATTTTGCATAGCAAATATAAAAATGACTTGATCAAAAGTTTTTTTGTACATTCACAAGTTTCAGGTAACTAGTTCAGGCTCTAGCTGTTGTTATGTATTGTTGCTTCAAGTGTCATGATTATATCCAGCTTATTATCATTGAACACCTCAATGTCTGCTGTTTTATCTAGTAAATCTGGATTGAATAAACACTCTGGATCATAATCAATACAAGGATAGAACTCATCAACAAATGAATTAATCATATCTAGATAATTTTCATCTGAATCTTTTATCCAGTAAACACTCATTGCTTCAAGTACACGCCATATATTTATCCATCTAAAGTCTTCATAGCTTATGCTTTGTGGGTTGTATACTGTGTGGTCTTTGAAGGTTGCTGTCATTGGTATTATGAATATACCATCTGATGCTGCTACAAGTGTCAAACATGACTTTGTCCTATGTTTCTGGAAGTATGTATACATCCAGGCAACCTGCCCAGGTCTCCAAGCAACCTTAATCGCTTTGTCTTTTATAAAAAGCTTAGGGTCGTTCTTAAGCTCCAGCCAAGTATCAAGGCCACGACCACACACAAACATATCAGGTATTCCATTACCAGTGTTGTGTGACTCTATTCTTGTAACCATTAAACCTGCTTTAGTAAGTCTATCTGAGAGTGACTTACTGAATTCATGCTCTGTTTTATACATGGTTAGTTATCTCCTCCTTAATTATCTTATTATCATTCCAAGTACGTGACTTCGTAATGCCAGTATCAAGTACAATAAATTCATACGCAGTAGTATCAAAGTGCCCCATAGATATAAACACACTTGGTATCATACCTCGCATAGCTGAGAGTGACTCAGGCTGATATGATACAGACATACTTATACTTGCTATCTTATTGCCACTTAGCATGCCTTCACCGAACAGTTCAGGATGCTCCTTAAAATAACTGGTTGCTTTATCATACCAACCAGACTTCTTGAGTGTATCGTACAACTCTTTCATCAATTCATTATTATCCATTTATATATTCCTTATAACCTGCCGAGTTTATCAAAAGCATCACAAATATCTTGGTCATCTATTGTCATTGTATCTGGACAATACATAAGCAGATATTCCACAAGCTTTGCCCGGTCAAGTGCACGCTTTGTGCGTGATCTCTGTGAAGCATTAGAACCAACTGTATGCTCTTCATTACTGAAGTAGGAACGATACTGTTTCTGTAGTTCAGTAATAAGTGTTCTAAGCTCTTTTAACATGTACTCTTTGTTCATGTTATTTCCTTATTTGTCTGGGTCAATTAAGTCATGTTCTGTTTTACCTGAGTTTTTAAGCTCATCGAAGAACTTGCTATTACGCCAGCCCTGTCTGTAATCAGAATCACTGTACATCAAAAGTATGATAACAGCAACCATTAATAATGCACCAACTATTAGTTCCATAAACAATCCTTTATCTTTTCCAGTACAGTTTTCTTTTTGTGATACTGTACAGTTAGCCCGTCAACCTGAGAGTGAGCAAAGTATTTATTGTAATTGTCAATGTACTTCTGATACATCTCATCTGATAATGGATAACAGTGTCTTTCAACAATGTTATCGTCCTCTTTTTTAATCATGTTTACACACTTAGGTTTGTCAAATACCTGAACAATTACAGTCAGGTGTTTAGACAAGGTCTTTGTGTAAGTGATTAGTGATGTCTTACCAATTAGTTCTTTTTGTTTAATTCGCATACTGTTTTATTACTCCTTTCCAGTATTTAATTGCTTGTTCGTCTCTTTTAGGACATCCGTCTTTTTTCCATTGCTCAACAACCGCTTCAGCTAGTGCTAGTGTACCATTAGTGTGCACAGTCAACTCTTGCCTTGTCCATGGTTTATCTTTATCTTGTGATTCACTGCACATATCATACCTCCTTATTTAATACGTTGCATTACACAGTCAACAGCTCCAAGTATAGCGTCATGCTTTTTCATCTTTATATTCAAGTGTAGACCCTGTTATCAATGAGTCAAATACATAAAGCGTTTCATATGCTACATTAGTATACGCTGTACCAATATCATTTGTTCCGAGTCTTGCCAGGTCAAGTTCTTTATTGAGTATACTCAGTAACTTTACCCGTAATTCCATTCTAAGTTCTCTGTTATTTTTATTTGTCTTGTTCACATTCATTTACCTCCGTGTCTCTACCTTACATATAATAACATGTGCTTTCTTTCCAGTGTTCATCATGCTCTTGTAACCATTTCACAGGGTCTTCTGTTTCTACATTTCTGTATACCCTGATTTCATTCTGACAATAATCCATTACTGTGATAGTGTTAAAGTTTTTGTTCATCTTAATACCTCTGTCATCTTTGTAATATAATCCAATGACTTAGACTGGATAACCAACCGTGTTCCGTAGAATAGACAGAACACACCAGATACATAGACAATACTAATCATAGTCTACCTCCTAATATAACCCAGTCATTTAGACCAGGTTATATTAATTATTATTTATTCCTTAAAAGTTTCAAGGAACTTATCTATACCTTTTAGAATGAGTCTATGGACTTCAGCACCAGGTATAAGATAATTATCTGCACCCCAAGACCAAGCTTCAGGGACAAGATAAATGTTAGGTGCCCAATCATCTGGGTCATCTACATAATCTTTAGTATGTCCAAGATGGTCTTTGTGTCCAAACATCCAGCAAACGTATCTGTCTGAGAAAATGCCCTTTGGAAAACGTTCTTTTATGTTTTCCATTGTTAAACCAACTATCTGATTTCTACGTGTGATGTTGTTACAAGATGAAAGTTCAAACTTATAGCCTTTATATTCAAAGCTGAGACTTTGGTCAAGAACAGGTTTGTCAGTCTTGAAGTCGTCTGCTTGACTACCAGAGTAACATGAGCAAGACATGTCTTCATACATCTGCTGTGCAGTTACCTCGGGGTTACTGTACATTTTAGCCCAAGAACTAAATCTTTCCTGTGCTTTCTTGAATAATTCTTCTTTAGTTAATTTAGTGTCCAATTGTGTAGTCCTCCTC
>JAXJXA010000279.1:0-7478 GCA_036307745.1 Acutalibacteraceae bacterium
GCAAAGCCACCTTCATCACCCACTGATGTTGTCAATCCTTTATATTTTAGTAAAGCTGACAGAGAATGGAAAACCTCGGCACACCAACGTAAAGCTTCTTTAAAACTTTCTGCTCCTACAGGCATAATCATAAATTCCTGTATATCTACTGTGTTTGTGGCGTGTGCTCCTCCATTCAGAATATTCATCATTGGTACAGGAAGGCGATTTCCTGCGGTACCTCCTAAAAATTTATATAGTGGAATATTAAGAGCGTTAGCAGCGGCTCTAGATACCGCTATGGAAACAGCAAGTATTGAATTAGCACCCAGCTTCGATTTGTCCTTTGTGCCGTCGGCTTTAATCATTGCATCGTCAACTGCGTAAATATCAGAAGCATCCATGCCTATAATAGCATTTGCAATAGTGTTGTTAATATTTTCTACTGCTTTTGTAACGCCTTTGCCAAGGTATCTTTTGGGGTCGTTATCTCTTAATTCAAGTGCTTCAAATTCACCTGTAGAAGCACCACTGGGAGCAGTTCCTCTTGCAACTGTACCGTCAGCCAATGTAACTTCAGCCTCTACTGTAGGGTTTCCTCTGGAATCAAGAATTTCTCTGCCATGTACTTTTTCAATCTGTAAATAATTCATTTGTCATTCTCCTTTTTTACTTTTTATATTAACTTTCCCTTGTGAGTGTAATATTATTCTTGGCTGAAAATAAGTGTATTAAGCAATTAGGTTGAGGTATTGTTTATTTTTTTAGATTTACAAAATTTCCCTAAAAAGTATGTTGACCTGTTTTTGGATATTGTGTAAAATAATAGTAATAAAGTAGAAAGGGGTTGTTTATAATGGCAATTATAAAAGCATATAAAGGTATGAGATTTAACTGTGATAAGGCAGGGTGTATTGAAGAGCTTGTGTGTCCTCCTTATGATATTATCAGTGAGGAACAGCGTGAGAAGTATATAAAAACTAACCCTCACAATATTATCCGTCTTGAACTTCCAACAGGTGAGGACAAATATAATAAAGCTAATGATATTCTTAAAAACTGGTTTGAAGAAGGGATTCTGACAAAAGAGGACAAGCCTGCAATTTATATTTATGAAGAAGAATTTACAGCTTATGGCGAAAGAAAAAGTATAAAAGGTATTATTTGCAGAGTTAAAATTGAGGAATTCAGTAAAGGTGTAATTTTGCCTCACGAATTTACATTATCAAAGGCTAAAGAAGATAGACTGAATCTGATGAAAGCAACAAATTGCAATTTTAGTCAAATTTATTCTCTTTATATGGATAATGGTAAAAACACTATCAGTGAAATTGATTCTCTTTCAGAAAAAAAGCCTGATATTCAGCTTACTGACGGAGAGGGTGTTGTTCACAGAATGTGGATAGTTACTGACGAAAAAGCGATAGAGGACATTTGCACTGATTTTGTTGATAGAAAGTTGTATATTGCAGATGGTCATCACCGTTATGAAACTGCTCTTAATTACAGAAATTATCTGAGAGAGAACGGCAAAGCTGTTGAAGGCGATGCTTGTGACTATCAGATGATGATGTTAGTTGATATGGAACACCCTGGCTTAGTTGTTTTTCCTACACACCGTCTTGTACGTGACCTTGCGGATTTTAATGCTGAAAAAGCTCTTGAAAGCTGTAAAAAATATTTTGATGTTACAGAATATGATGATGTTTCAACTATTGAGAGTAGTCTTATGAAGCTGTATGAAGAAGGAAAAAAAGCATATGCTTTTTACAGTGGTGATAATAAGTACAGCTTACTTGTACTGAAAGATGAAAAAATTATAGAAGAACTGTTGCCTGATGCAAGCAAAGCAACACAGCAATTAGACGTAACAGTTTTGCACACTTTGATTCTTGAAAAGATTTTTGGTATTGATGCAGAAAATATGGCTAAGCAGATAAATCTTACATATACAAAGATTTTTGACGAGGCTATTTCATCTGTTGACAGTGGTAAAGCTCAGTGTGCATTTATTCTGAATCCGACTCGTGTTTCAGAAATAAGAGATGTTGCTTCAAACGGCGAAAAAATGCCTCAGAAATCCACCTATTTTTATCCAAAGATGATTACAGGTCTGGTTATGAATCAGCTTGAGGATTAATAAGGCTGAATATTACAAGTTACTAATCGGTAATGTTAAATTGTTGAATATTTGATACGGCTTTCTGTTTTTTCGGAGAGCCGTATAATTTTGGAGGTGATTATATGTCGATGATAAAGGTTGAAAATCTTACTTTTGCATACCCCGATAGTTATGACAATGTTTTTGAGAATGTTAGTTTTCAAATTGATACAGACTGGAAGTTAGGCTTTATAGGTAGAAACGGCAGAGGTAAAACAACTTTTCTTAAATTGCTTTTGGGTAATCTTGAATACAACGGAAAGATATATACTTCTATTGATTTTGATTATTTCCCTTATCCTGTTGAAGATAAAGAAAGAATGACCTACGAAATTCTTAACGAGGTTTGCTCTCAAGCTGAGGATTGGGAGATTATACGGGAAATTTCTTATATTGGAGTTGATGCTGAGGCTTTGTACAGACCTTTTAATTTGCTTTCAAATGGTGAGCAGACAAAGGTGTTGTTGGCATCATTATTTTTAAACGAAGGGAAATTTTTGCTTATAGATGAACCTACAAATCATCTTGATACTACAGCCAGAGATATGGTTGCTGATTATCTTAACAAAAAGAAAGGTTTTATACTTGTGTCCCACGACAGAAGTTTTCTTGACAGATGTGTTGACCATATTTTGGCTGTTAATAGATGTAATATTGAAGTCCAGAATGGTAACTATTCAACTTGGAAAGAGAATTTTGACAGACAACAGCAGTCCGAACTTTCAAAAAATGAGCAGTTGCATAAAGATATAGCGAGATTGCAAGAGGCTTCAAGACGTTCAGCAATATGGGCTGACAAAGTTGAAAAGTCGAAAAAAGGTACAACAAATTCAGGTTCAAAATTAGATAAAGGATTTGTTGGACATAAATCGGCAAAAATGATGAAACGTTCAAAGGGATTTGAAACAAGACGGCAACAGGAAATTGATAAAAAGTCAGAATTATTGAAAAATGTAGAGTGGAATGAATCTTTGAAAATTCAATCTTTAAAGCATCATTCCAGAAATCTTGTTGAATTTAATGATGTATCTGTTGTATATGATGAGCGTATTATTTGCAAAAATATCAACTTTACTGTTCAGCAAGGTGAGCGTGTGGTTCTGGAAGGTGGCAACGGAAGTGGCAAGAGTAGTTTGTTGAAGTTAATGCTTGGTACTGAAATTTCTCACACAGGCAGTATACATCTTTCATCGGGACTTATAATTTCTTATGTTCAGCAGGATACATCTGATTTACACGGCTCTTTGTCTGATTATGCACAAAGTTATAGTATAGATGAAACTCTTTTTAAATCTATACTAAGAAAAATGGATTTTGAAAGGGTACAGTTTGAAAAAGATATTTCAGACTATTCAGGTGGACAGAAAAAGAAAGTTTTAATAGCACGCAGTTTATGTGAAAAGGCACATCTTTATGTGTGGGATGAACCACTTAATTTTATTGACGTATATTCTAGAATACAGATTGAAGAGCTTATTAAAAAATTTGAACCGACTATGATTTTTGTTGAGCACGACAGAACTTTTCAGCAAGAAATAGCAACTAAAAAGATTGTTTTATAGTTTTTGTATGTGAATATATTATAATTAGACAAAGGACAGAGATAGATATGTATAGTTTTTATGCTATGATGTCAAGAATAAAATATATTAACCGCTGGGGACTTATGAATAATACCCGCAGAGAAAATTTAAGCGAACATTCTTTAGAGGTCGCTATAATAGCTCACGCATTGGGAATCATAAACAATAAACGCTTTAATGGAAATATTAATCCTGAGCGTCTGGCGGTATTGGCTATGTTTCACGATGCAAGCGAAATTATAACAGGAGATTTGCCCACACCTATAAAGTATAATAACGAAAAGATAAAAAATGCCTATAAAGAAATTGAAGAACAGGCACAAATAAAACTTCTTGAAATGTTGCCAAATGATATCTCTGAAGAATACATCAGTATTCTTTGTGAAGATGAAAACGAAAAGTTACTGTGGAAGTATGTGAAGGCGGCAGATAAAATTTCTGCACTTATTAAATGTACAGAAGAGATTATTATGGGCAATAAGGAATTCAGTAAAGCACAAAAGTCAACCTTGCAGGCTATTGATAATATTGACTTGCCTGAGGTAAAAGTATTTATGGAGGAAATGTTTCCTGCCTATGAACTTACGCTTGATGAACAGTAGTTGTGTTTTTATTAAGATTTGTTTTAACTAACTTGACATTTTATTGTATAGTGTTATAATATAATTGCTTAAATTAAATAGAATAAATTTGTGTTTCAGGGCGGGGTGAAAGTCCCCACCGGTGGTAAAGCCCACGAGCGAAAGCTGATTTGGTGTAATTCCAAAGCCGACGGTATAGTCCGGATGATAGAAGCATAAGTACAGCTTTGTATAATATGCATATGGTGCGTATTATATTTTTATATAGCTGTAATATTTATGTGTTATCAGCCGTAATGCCCTTTGCATTGCGGCTTTTTTGCAGGTGATTTTTATGAGTGATTTTACAAATAAGGATTATGAATATATGAGGCGTGCTTTACAGCTTGCCGAAAAAGCGAGAGGGTTTACCTCGCCTAATCCTATGGTTGGTGCTGTAATTGTAAAAAATGATAGAATTATAGGAGAGGGTTATCATAAGGTGTGTGGTGATTGGCACGCAGAGGTGAATGCTTTTAATAGTGCAACTGAGGATGTTGAGGGGGCAACAATGTATGTTACCCTTGAACCTTGCAGTCACACAGGAAAAACACCACCTTGTGCCGACAAAATTATTGAAAAAAAACTTGGTAGAGTGGTTGTGGCTGCTCTTGATCCTAATCCGTTGGTAAGTGGACGTGGAATTCAAAAAATAAAAAATTCCGGTATAGAGGTACAGACAGGTTTGCTTGCGGATGAAAGTATAAAACTTAACGAAGTGTTTATGAAATATATCGTAACAAAGCAACCATTTGTAGTGTATAAATCTGCTGTTACATTGGATGGCAAAATTGCAACGGTTAAAGGAGAATCACAGTGGATTTCAAATGCGGAATCACGCAGACGTGTTCATATGCTCAGACATTTTTACAGTGCGATAATGGTGGGCATAAATACAATTATTAATGATGACTCTATGCTTAATTGCAGAACAGAAGGTTGCACATCTCCGGTAAGAATTGTCCTTGATTCTTCACTCAAAATTCCATTTGAATGTAATCTTGTTCAGACCGCTGAAAAATATAAAACCATTGTTGCCACTTTACAGGATAAAAACTGTATAAAGGCTGGTATGCTGAAACAGATGGGTGTGCAGATAATCACTGTTAAAGAGAAAAATGGTAGACCTGATTTAAGTTGTCTTATGGAAATACTTGGAGAAATGGGAATTGACAGCATACTGATTGAAGGTGGAGGAACTTTGGCTTTCAGTGCTTTTAATCAGGGGATTGTTGATAAGGTGATATATTATATTGCTCCTAAGATTTTTGGTGGAACTGATGCTAAAACTTCAGTTGAAGGTGATGGCTTTGGAGAAATATCAAAAGCTGTAAAACTTAAAGATATCACAACAGAGATGATTGAAAGTGATGTTTGTGTTACAGCATATGTTGATAAGGGGTGACAAAGTGTTTACAGGAATTGTAGAAGAAACAGGAAAAATATTACAGGTAACAAAAAGTGAAAAATCTTCTGTATTGCAAATAGAGGCTAAAAAAGTTTTACAGGGAACTCAGTTGGGTGACAGTATAGCTGTTAACGGAATTTGCCTTACAGTTACAACAATAGGGGATAATTGTTTTACTGCTGATGTTATGGCTGAAACTATGCGAAGAACAAATCTTGGTGAGCAATATGCAGGTTGTACTGTAAATCTTGAGAGAGCCTTAACTCCTGTTACAAGAATGGGTGGGCATATTGTAAGCGGACATATAGACGGTGTTGGTACGGTATCATCTTTTGAAAAAGAGGACAATGCAACCTGGGTAACGATTAAAACAGAAAGCAATATTCTTAAATATATTGTAGAAAAAGGTTCAATAGCTATTGACGGTATAAGTCTTACGGTTGCCTATGTGGATAACTCTTGCTTTAAGGTGTCTATAATTCCTCATACCTCAAAGGAAACTACATTACTTACAAAGTCTGTGGGTAATACAGTTAATCTGGAATGTGATGTTATCGCAAAGTATGTTGAAAAACTTTTGAATTTTAAAGATGATAATAAAGAAAAAACAGAAGAAATAAATGAAGAAATGCTTATAAAGTATGGTTTTATGTAATTGAAAGGAGATGCTTTAATGGCGGAGTTTAAATTTAATTCTATTAAAGAACTGATAGAGGATATTAAAAACGGAAAGAATGTTATTCTCATAGACGCAGAAAACAGAGAAAACGAGGGTGATGTTATCTGTGCTGCCGAGTATGCAACTTTGGAAAATATCAATTTTATGGCTAGCTACGCAAGAGGCTTGATTTGTATGCCTATGACAAAGGAATATACAGAAAAGCTGGATTTGCCACAGATGGTTAGTCATAATACTGACAATCACTGTACTGCATTTACAGTGTCTATTGACCACGTTGATACAACAACAGGTATATCTGCTCTGGAGCGTTCTGTTACCGCTATGAAGGTAGTTGAAGATGGAGCAAAGCCACAGGATTTCCGCCGTCCGGGACATATGTTCCCATTGTTGGCTAAAGATGGAGGAATTCTGGAGAGAGAAGGCCATACAGAGGCTACTGTGGACTTGGTTCGTCTTGCAGGATGTAAACCCGTAGGCTTGTGTTGCGAAATTATGAAAGACGACGGTACAATGGCACGTGCAGATTATCTTATTAAATTTGCAAAGAAACATAATCTGAAAATCGGAACAATATCAGACCTTATTAGATACCGCAAGGTACAGGAAGAATTTGTTGAATGTGTGGCTAAGGCAAAAATGCCTACAAGATACGGCGAATTTGAAATAAGAGGTTATATCAATAAAATAAATGGTGAACATCATGTTGCTCTCATAAAGGGAGATGTTACAGATGGTAAACCTGTTTTGTGCAGAGTACATTCCGAGTGCCTTACAGGTGATGCTCTTGGTTCTGCAAGATGTGACTGCGGACAGCAGTATGATGCCGCAATGAAAGCTATTGCAAAAGAGGGTAGAGGTGTACTTGTTTATCTTCGTCAAGAGGGCAGGGGAATCGGTTTGATTAATAAGATTAAAGCATATGCTTTACAGGACAAGGGAATGGACACTATTGAGGCAAATATTGCACTTGGTTTCCCTGCTGATATGCGTGATTACTCAGTTGGCTCTCAGATTTTGAGAAATATAGGTGTAAAGGGTTTAAAAC
>JAXJXA010000280.1:0-4053 GCA_036307745.1 Acutalibacteraceae bacterium
TTATGGCTAACGACAAACCTGCAAATAAAGGCTTAAGCAAAAACGAAAGCAAGTTCTTGAGTGCCATTGAAAAATATGCCAAACAGCAGAGAGATGCCCTTGTATCTGAAACAGAACTATTTGAAAAAAGAGTTCTGCAAAAAGCAGAGGAAGAGGGTCTGCGTGATGCTTACAATCTTATCCACAGAGAGCAAGATGCTATGCGTGCTTCTATTGCGGCTGAAATAGCTAAAAAAGAAGCAGCAGGCAATCTGGAAATTTTCAAAAAGCGTCAGCAAATTACAGAAGAGGTTTTTGCCAAAGCTATTGCAAAGTTGCAGGATTATGCTGAAACATCAGAATACGAAAAAAAACTTACAGAAAGTGCCAGAGAGTGTGCTGAATTTTTTGGCAACGGAAAAGTAGAGATTTGTTTGTGTAAAAGAGATATGAAGTTTGCCGATAGGCTTTCAGATCTGTTTAAGGGAGAATGTACTGTTAAAGAGGTATTCGACATTAAAGTTGGCGGACTTAGAGTTTATTGCCCTGAAAGACAGATTGCCATTGACAGAACTCTGGACGCTAAGTTAGAACAGCAGAAAGAGTGGTTTTATGCTAACTCATCCTTACGGGTGAAATAATACTGAAATTTGTAAATATATAGATAATCTTATCTGTTTATAAAATATTGGTATAAAGCAAACTCCACAGAGAGGAAATGATTTTAATGGAAAATCAGAATGTTGTTTACGGTATCAACGGACCGGTTGTTACTGTTTTAAAAACAAAAGCATTCTCCATGATGGAAATGGTCTATGTAGGAAAAGAAAAGCTGGTTGGTGAGGTTATCACCATTACAGATGAGCTTACAACAATTCAGGTTTATGAAGAAACAACAGGATTAAAGCCCGGTGACCCGGTTGTGGGTACAGGTGCTCCTATGAATGTTTTGCTTGGACCTGGAATTATTACAAATATTTTTGACGGTATTGAACGTCCTTTGCAGGCCATTGCAAAGGAAAGCGGTGCCTTTATTTCAAGAGGTGTCGCTGTTCCTTCTCTTGATATGGAAAAGGAATGGGATGTAACAATTAAAGTTAAGGTTGGTGACAAGCTAAACTCAGGTGAGATTTATGCTACACTGCCTGAAACACCTGTTATAGAGCATAGATTATTGGTACCTCCACAGGTTAACGGCACTGTAAAGAGTATTGTAAAAAATGGCAAGTATAAGCTAATGGATACTATTGTTACCCTTACTCTTGAAAGTGGTGATGAATATAACCTTACTTTATGTCAAAAATGGCCTATCAGAACGCCGAGACCTGTTAAGGAAAGATTGTCACCTACAATTCCACTTATTACAGGACAGAGAGTTATTGATACGCTGTTTCCTGTTTCAAAGGGTGGTACAGCATCTGTACCTGGCGGATTTGGTACAGGAAAAACTATGACACAGCACCAAATTGCAAAATGGTGTGACGCAGATATTATTGTATATGTTGGCTGTGGTGAGCGTGGCAACGAAATGAGCCAAGTTCTGGATGAGTTTTCAGAGTTGGTTGACCCTAAAAATGATCGTCCGATGACAGACAGAACTGTACTTATAGCTAATACATCAAATATGCCTGTTGCAGCAAGAGAGGCTTCAATTTACACGGGTGTTACTCTTGCTGAATATTACAGAGATATGGGTTATGATGTTGCTATTATGGCTGATTCTACTTCACGTTGGGCAGAGGCTTTAAGAGAAATTTCAGGACGTTTGGAGGAAATGCCAGCAGAAGAAGGTTATCCTGCGTACCTACCGTCAAGACTTGCCGAATTCTATGAGCGTGCAGGACGTGTAACTCCTTTGTGTGGTTCTCAAGGTTCAGTAACAATTATAGGTGCTGTTTCTCCACAGGGCGGTGACTTTTCGGAACCTGTTACTCAAAACACAAAAAGATTTATCCGTTGTTTCTGGGCGTTGGATAAGTCACTAGCTTACGCACGTCACTATCCTGCAATTAACTGGATTGGTAGCTACAGTGAGTATTTTACAGACCTTGATGGTTGGTTTATTGAGAATTACGGTGAAGAATTTATTAAATGTCGTAATAGTATAAGTGCATTATTGCAGGAAGAAAGCTCACTTATGGAAATTGTTAAGCTAATTGGTGCAGATGTATTGCCTGATGATCAGAAGCTGATAATAGAAATAGCAAAGGTTATCAGAGTTGGATATTTACAACAGAACGCTTTTCATCCGGATGATACCTATGTAAGTATTGAGAAACAGTTATTAATGATGAAAACAATACTACATCTTTATGCAAGAACAAAGCATCTTGTAAGTGCTAATATTCCTATAAGCAGGGTTCTGGAGCAGGGAATGTTTGATAAACTGATAAAAATGAAGTATGATATTCCAAATAATAAGCTTGAAATGTTTGATGACTATATCAAAGAGATAGATGAAAAAATTGAGGCTATTACAGAAGTTCAGGCTTAAATTCATTGAAAGAAGGTAAACACCAATGATTATAGATTATGTGGGCGTTAAGGAAATAAACGGTTCACTTATAGTTATCGACGGAGTAAAAGACGCTTTCTTCGATGAAGTTGTGGACATTCGTTTAGATGATGGTTCTATCCGCCGAGGCAGAATTGTTACAATGGAGGGTGAGCGTGTTGTTGTACAGGTTTTTCAAGGTACACGTTCAATCTCACTTTCAAATACAAGAACAAGACTTACAGGACATCCGATGGAAATGCCTCTTGCACCAGAGATAATAGGCAGAGTTTTCAATGGCTCAGGTGAGCCTATTGACGGTTTGGGAGATGTTTTTCCAGACAAGAAGTATGATATAAATGGTGCTCCTATTAATCCAGTTTCCCGTATTTATCCTCAAAACTATATAAACACAGGTATTTCTACAATAGATACTCTTATGACTCTTATTCGTGGACAGAAGTTACCTATTTTCTCAGGTTCAGGTATGAGTCATAATGAGCTTGCAGTTCAGATTGTAAGACAGGCAAAGATTGCTGACGAAGCAGGGCAAGGGTTTGTTATCGTTTTTGCAGCAATGGGCGTTAAAAATGATGTTGCTGATTACTTTAAGAGGAGTTTTGAAGAGTCTGGTGTTTTGCAAAGAGTTGTAATGTTTTTGAATCTTGCAAATGATCCGATTATTGAACGTATTCTTACCCCAAGATGTGCTCTTGCAACAGCTGAATATCTTGCTTTTGAACAAAACAAGCACGTTCTTGTTATTATGACTGATATGACATCGTATGCTGAAGCTTTGCGTGAGTTCAGTACATCAAAGGGTGAAATTCCGGGAAGAAAGGGTTTCCCAGGTTATCTTTATTCTGACCTTGCATCTCTGTATGAGCGTGCAGGTATGGTAAAAGGTAAATCAGGTTCTGTTACACAGATTCCTATACTTACAATGCCCAATGATGATATTACACACCCTATTCCTGACCTTACAGGATACATTACTGAAGGACAGATTGTTCTTGACAGAAGTTTACAGGCACAAGGTATATATCCGCCTGTTTCTGTACTGCCTTCGCTTTCACGTTTGATGAAGGATGGTATAGGCAAGGGATTTACAAGGGAAGATCATCAATCTCTGGCAAATCAGCTATTTGCTTCATATGCAAGAGTAATGGATGCACGTTCTCTTTCATCTGTAATAGGCGAGGAAGAGCTTTCTCCTATTGATAAAAAATATATGCAATTTGGTAAGTTGTTTGAAGAAAAGTTTGTAAATCAGGGCAGTAGTGCCAACAGAACTATTGAGCAGAGTCTTGATTTAGGTTGGGAATTACTTTCTTATCTGCCAAAGAATGAACTTGACCGTGTAGATGACGAAACTCTCAATGCTCATTATATTGATAATATTGAAGAGCGTGAGTCATCAAAACCCGAATCAGACACCAATGCAGACGAGTAATTTGATTAAAGGGTAGGTGAGAGAAAATGGCAAATAATGCTGTTGCAACAAAGGGTAACCTGATAAACACAAAAAAGTCATTAGCTCTTGCAAAGGTTGGATATGATCTGATGGATAAAAAGAGAAA
>JAXJXA010000281.1:0-4054 GCA_036307745.1 Acutalibacteraceae bacterium
GGACAATGGTAGCAATGTTTGAAACCGCTATTGACTATTTATGTCAAGAAAAAGGTGTTCTTCCTAAGATAGTCGCCTCAACTGCAACCATACGGCACGCAAAGGAACAGTGTGCCGCTCTTTATAATAGAGATGTAGCACAATTCCCATCCCCTGGTCTTGATGCCGGCGATTCTTATTTTGCAAGAGAAGCAGCTATTGACCACGAAAAAGGTGAATATGGCAGATTGTACGTTGGTATGATGTCATCTGGCAAGACTAAAGCGATGATGGAAGTTCGTTCTATAGCTTCATTAATGCAATGTATTCACAAAATGCCTTTATCAGATAAAGTAAAAGATAAATTCTGGACATTGACTACATATTTCGGAAGCTTACGAGATCTTGGAAAATGCAGAACATTAGCAGAAGACGATATCAAAGATGCCATCACACGTCAAGCACAGAGATTAGGCACAAAGCGAAACGCTAGAAAATTCTATTCTCCTGACGAGTTAACGAGCCGTGCTACTACAACAGAACTTAACGAAACCCTCGACAAGCTTGAGAAAACACAATATTCTCTTGAAAACTATAACAAGGTGTCACATTTGTTACTTGCAACAAATATGATTTCTGTTGGTATTGATGTTGCACGCTTAAATGTAATACTACTCATTGGACAGCCAAAACTGACAAGCGAATACATTCAAGCTTCAAGCCGTGTAGGGCGTTCTTTCCCTGGTGTAGCATTTACTATGTACGATGCCTCTAAAAGCCGTGACCGCTCTCATTTTGAACAATTTAAGCAATATCATGACTCTTTCTATCGTTATGTTGAACCAACAGGTGCTACACCATTCTCTAAGCCTGCAAGAGAGCGTTCATTAAAAGCATTGTTAGTTGCAATGATTCGCAATTCAGAACCATCTCTAGCTTATGAAAATGATGCTTCGAAATTCACAGTAGCACAATATACAGATACAATCGAAAAAATAAAATCATATATTATTGCTCGAAGTACTAATATCACAAAAAAACTAAATCCCGATATGTTAAATGATAGTGCTAATATTGCTGAAGAAATAGAAACCTTCTTTAATGAATGGGAAATTCGTGCCTCTATGTATGATAATGAACATTTTAGCTACGGTGAAAAATATATGGTAAAACAACCTGATGTCGAACACGGCAGGTTATTAAAAGCATTTGGTACAGATGATCACAATGTATTTGATGCTATGACATCCATGAGAAATGTAGATACAAGCGTGGCTGGAAATATTATTGTGTGGGAGGATTAACTATGAGTGTTGAAATTTCAAAAGCAAAAATTATTTTAAAGAATAAAATAGCATACTCTGTTCGTGCCAGCCAAGCAGTCTTGCAATACGGTGTTGGGGCTATGGTCGATTTTAGGGATAGAACCTTAATGACAGCAGCCCCCGAGTATTGGGAAAAAAACGTCATAAAAATACACGATGAACGTTTAGAAAAATTTCTTCACGTAGATTATTTTGGTAAACCTGGTGATAAAGATGATGCTAAATTCGCAGAAGGTATCTCATATGTTCGTTTTCCTGAATGGTATTTTTGTCCAAGTTGTAGACGTTTTAAACCTATTACAGAATGGGTAAAAGAATATCGCACTAAAAACTCCCAAAAATCCGAAAATGACCCTCATATGATCCAAACCATGAAATGTCCAAGATGTTTTCAGGAACTTGTAGTAGCACGTATTATCACTGCTTGTCAAGATGGTCACATCGATGATTTTCCATGGATTCAATGGGTTCATTGCCAAAATTTTGGAGAAGGAAAACCTATCTGCAGTAAACCAGAGCTTACCATTACAACCTCGTCAAGTGCTTCAGAAGGTCTTGAAGGATTAACTTTAAAGTGTACAACTTGTGGTGCAATAGCATCACTTCGTGGAGCATTCGATCCCGACAAATTTCTTGAACTAGACAAAAAAACAAATTATCAATATGATTTTCGTTGTACAGGAAAACATCCTTGGAAACACAAAACAGAAAAATGTAAACATCCTGAATATCCAAAAGTGTTACAACGAGGCAGTTCATCAGTTTATTTCCCCGTAACCGAAAGTTCTCTTGTTATACCACCATATTCCAATATTATTACCACAAAAATACAGGATAGTGTCGCTTATGAAGAGTACAGATGCACTCTTACAGCTCTAATTGGAACTACTGATTTACCAATAGAAATAATAGAGTGTATAAAAAATACCCAAATGCAAACATACGCACAAAAAATCGCATTAGAAACATCACTTCCTCTTGAAAAAGTTAAAACCGTCTTAAAAAGGAAACTTAATTCTAGTGCAGATGATGAATACAGTACCACAAGTGTTAAATATCGTGCTGAGGAATATGAAGCAATTACAGGAGAAGCAGTTGTTGAGGCTGAGGATTATGGCGAATTTCTTCGAGAAAGTGTAGATATATCAGAATATAATCTTCCATTTTTAAAAAGTATTTCTTTAATTCATAAAGTTAGAGAAGTACAGGCTTTGATAGGATTTACACGCTTAAAGCCTGTTGACACAACCGACGAGCCTAATTCACAAGGTATAATTGTTTCCGTCAAAGAACCCTCTACTAACTGGTATCCTGCATACGACGTTCGAGGAGAAGGTATTTTTATTGAATTTGACAATTCAGTAATCGACAGATGGAGATCAAATAACAATATACTTAGTGAGCGTATTAACACCTTAAACGAAAATTACAAAAAATCATTTATAGGTGCAAATCATCCTCGAGAAATCACAAGCAAATTTCTGTTACTACATACAATATCCCATTTGCTGATTAAGCAATTAAGCTTTGAGTGTGGTTATGGAATCGCTTCACTAAAGGAACGTATTTACTGCAGTGAAGTCTCAGATGGAAAAGAAATGTCTGGTATTCTAATTTACACTGCTTGTGGCGACTCAGAAGGAACTCTTGGTGGTCTAGTTCGCCAAGGAAGAGCCGATATCTTTCCAAAAATATTCAATAAAGCTATTGAGAACGCAAAGATATGCTCCAACGACCCCGTTTGCAGTTTGAGTCAAGGTCAGGGACGAGATTCCTTAAATATGTCAGCTTGTTATTCCTGTGCTCTTATTCCAGAAACCAGTTGTGAAGAGTTTAATTGTTTCTTAGATCGTGGCGTTGTAGTTGGAACATTTGATAATCCTAACATAGGTTTTTTCCAAGGTGTATATGAAAGAACCCCGTTGTCTCACCATACTTCTGATAAATCTAACTTTCCTGAATCTGTTTTCCTTTTCAAAGGAGACGGAACTGACTTAATTGATTGCTCCTATTCAGATATTTGGAATAATCTTATGGTATGGAGTACAGATGAAATAGAAATTGAATTACTGAAAGACCTAATAGCCAAGTCTGATTTATTAACTAATAAAGAAAAGCCTGTTACTAGAGGAACAATACTTAATCCTTTAACACAAGAAGAATATACCTGTGATTTAATCTGGAAAAATTCGAAAATTATCTTCATTACAACAGAAAATGAAGACATACTCCAAATTATCCAAGATAGTGATTGGACTTGCTTTTGTGCAGCATCAACCAGCTTAACTGCCGATGAAATCATACAATCTATATTGGAGGTTTAATTATGGCAATAATGATTCCAAACAAACCACATTCTTTTTCCCCTGCAAGCTTAGAAGGTGTGATGTTTACTGCTCTTGAAACATTACCTGATGACTATTATGTTTTTCATTCGTTGAAAATATCAACAGTAGTTGATAATACCTTTCATGAGAGCGAAACTGACTTTGTTATTTTTAACAAAAAATACGGAATTCTTTGTCTTGAAGCTAAAGCAGGGCAAGTTTGTTACAAAAACGGTTATTGGCTATACGGTAACGGAGAACCTATGCATAATGGAGGACCATTTAACCAGGCTGCATCAAACAAATGGAAATTGATTAAATATTTTGAAAACCACCATTTCTCGTCAATTTTAGGAAAATGCAAATTTCTTCATGCAGTATGGTTTCCTTCAATAACTGCAGCAAATGTAAAAGGAATGGTAC
>JAXJXA010000282.1:0-3529 GCA_036307745.1 Acutalibacteraceae bacterium
TCCAAAGCGAGTGATTTCAAGACAAAACCACAAAAGTACTAACGTATTTCGAGGATTTTTAATGTCTAAAGCACCGTTTCGGGGCAATAATAGACAGTGCTTTTGATTTTTCAAACAGCTCCTAGTATAACAAATATTTTCTGAGATTTGGGTGAATTTAACAAAAAATTTATATTTTGGTAAAAATATTGTAATTATTTTATAATGATGTTAAAATAACTATATTAATATAAAATAAAAATGTATAAATTTTGTCTATATAATAGTAATGGTACTGTTATATAGAATGAAGTAATTAGGTTAACTCAGGAGGGATTTAATATGAGAAAGCATACACTAAAACTATGTTCAGCAGTGTTGTCAGTAACTACTCTTATGTCATCACTACCGCTTCTAACTTCAAATGCAACTGAAGTTTCTTCTAACAATAATGGTAATAACCAACCATTTAGTATATTAGAAGATGAAAATGGTATTCATTTTTATGGAACAACAGGAGATTCTACACTTGAAGATGATGAAATACTCGATTCCACAACAATTATCAATTCAGTAGATAACTATTATGAAATAATAAGTCGAAATAATAGTTCAGGCAAAAAAATTTTTAAGGTTAAAAGCAGTGCAAGTAATGTAGCATCAAATTCTTTACCGGACAGTATTGACAACAGTGCAAGTGAGTTTTTTCCCGAAATAGGAAATCAGGGGAGTTTAGGTTCCTGTACCAGTTGGGCACAGGTATATTATCAGTTCACTTATACTATGAATAAAGATATGAACCGAACGACAACACCTGAAAATACTTTTTCTCCACAATGGGTTTACAATTTAACTGCCGGTACAAGCGGTATGGTAGGACCATATTATAATTCGTTTATTATTATGGAAAAGCAAGGTAATGTAATGTTAAGTCAAGTACCTTATGACCTTAATTGCAGTACACTGAGTCCTGATGAAGATATATGGAAAACCTCCATAAAATACAGGTTAAAAGATTATCAGAATTTAAAATCGATAGGAGATGAAAATACTCAGATTACATCTGTTGATGATTCAGAGCTTGATTTGATAAAAACATCACTTAGTAATGGTGATGTACTTACTTATTCTACATATGTATACAGTTGGAACTGTACTAATTTAAAGACAAATAGTATGGCACCTGAAAACGATAATTATGATGGAGAATATGTAGTTAAAAGTATGACTGGCAGTAGTGGTGGTCACAGAATGACTTTGGTAGGCTACAATGATAATATCTGGACGGATATCAATGACAATGATATAGTTGATGACGGCGAAATGGGTGCATTTAAAGTTGCTAACTCTTGGGGAAATGATTATGGTAATAACGGTTTTATTTGGGTAGCATATGATGCATTGAATCAAACATCTTGTGTAGATGGCGTAGAAGAAAATTCTAAAAGAGATTCAATATTTGATGAAATAACAAGAATAGATGTATTGCCATATAATACAGATGCTAATCTTTATTTAAAGTATACTTTAAATTCTTCGGATAGAACTCAGACCTTGGTTTCTGTTGCAGCTGAAAAAAATGGTACAGAATATACCGCTCAGGCTATATCAAATGAAACACTCGGAGATAAATGTTCTTATGACGGAACAACAAATGCCAATGATGGAACAATGATATTTTTACTTAATAATGTTGTTCCCGGTATTAACTCAGATAATTTTGATGAATATACTTGGAATGTTACTTTTTCTGATACCAGTGCAGATGGAAATATATTTACTGTTAAAAATGCAGAAATAGTTGATGAAACCACAAATAAAACTTATAAGCCTGAGAGTGTTTATCCTTTTACATTAGATGGCAGTGAAAAAACAATAGAACATTCAGAAACAACGTTGAATAATGCTGTGATTTATTACAGAGGATATGAAAATCCTATCATAAATTACAAGGACAGTAACGGAGTTTGGATATCAGATACAGGTATATATATGTCTGCAAATACTGAAAGACGTGGATATACATACAAATATGTAATAGAATTAGGCGATAGTAAAGATGTAATGATTTATTTTAATGATGGCAACGGTAAGTTAGATGATAACAATGGTCAATATTATACAGCACATAAAGGTTTGAATTATTATATAACTGAAAATGTAAGTGAGCCACTTACTGTTGAATTAACAAACGAATTTAACAGTATCGCAGATGTTGATTATTGTGGATATTCTAATGCAAAGGCAACCGGAGGTTATGCTCCATATCAATATCAGTATATATATACAAACCTTGAAACCGGTGAAAAAGTAGTTGAGGAATACCGTGACTCTACTAAAAGTGGATATTTTTTCAGAGAAGTTGGAAATTACAGAATTACGGTAAATGTTATGGATTTTACAGATAATGTAGTATCTGCATCAATGGATGTTGTTGTCGAAGAAATTCCATTTGAAATTACAGAGTTTTATATAACACCAAAAGCTAACATTATAGCTCGACAGGAGCTTAATTTTACAGCAATTACAAATTATGAGCATATAAAAGCTTGGGGGAATTTATATAACAAATATGATTTTACTATAAAGAAGGAAAATGAAGTTTGCTATACAACAACTGTAAATTCAAGTAAATATAATATCGGCGGTATGACCAGTACAATTAAATTATCCTGGACTCCAACTCAGGCAGGAAGCTATTCCATTACAATTTCGTCTACAGAAGGTAATGGAGAATATGCAGAAAAAACAATTTACTTTGATGTTGCAGAATATAACGGGACTTTAGTTGTAGATGCAACTAATGATAAAAGAATTACTCTTGCAGACCCGGTTATGATAATGAGATATATTGTTGGAATTGTTGATTCTTCAAAAATTTGGCTATCTCTCGCTGATTGTGATAAAAACGGCGAAGTAAGTATTAAAGATGCAGTTTATATTCAGAAATATATTCTTGCGATTGAAAATTCTGCTGGTGTAGGAGAAATAAATTATAAAGAACCCGAACCAACAGAACCACCAACAGAGCCTACTACATCGACAGAGTCTGTTACAGAACCTACAACTGACGTTGAAGAAGAAAATATTGTAACCTTTACTAATTCTTTTAACTGGGGTGGTACAATCTCCTGCTACTATTGGTCAAGCTCAAATACAACTATGACAACATGGCCCGGTAAGGCGATGACTTATGCAGGTACTAACAGTTACGGAGAAAGTATGTATACTTTTGAAGTACCTGAAAATGCAACTTATATAATCTTCACAAACGGTAGTGCTCAGACAACGGATATATCATATGGTGGCGGTGAAGTCCGTTATTATCCAATATCAACAACTGATTCAAAGGGACATTATAATGTAGCAACTTGGTAATGCTTTTAATGTATGTAAAAAAAACAGACCATTTGGAATTTTTTCAAATGGTCTGTTGCTCTTTTAGATTAGGGATTGTAGCTCTTTAATAAATGTTGGGGTAGAAAAGTTTATTGAAGTATATTTCGTTTAGGACGCTGTGCTTAAAACCTGCAAAGGCTCTGCCTTTGAA
>JAXJXA010000283.1:0-3412 GCA_036307745.1 Acutalibacteraceae bacterium
ATTGCGATAGTCTAACCAGCATAACAATCCCCGACAGTGTTACTAGTATTGGTAGTGATGCATTTTCTCAGTGCAGTAGTCTAACCAGCATAACAATTCCCAACAGTGTAACTACTATTGGTTATGGGACATTTGAGGATTGCGATAGTCTAACCAGCATAACAATCCCCGACAGTGTTACTAGTATTGGTAGTGATGCATTTAGAGGTTGCAGTAGTCTAACCAGCATAACAATTCCAGACAGTGTTACTAGTATTGGTGGTTATGCATTTTATAAGTGCAGTAGTCTTAGTGATGTATATTATACAGGTAGTGAAAGTCAATGGAATAACATATCAATAGATAGTGGAAATTCTTATCTTACAAACGCAAATATTCATTTTAAAGAATATAAAACAGGTGATTTAAGTGGTGATGATATCATATCCATAAAAGATGTTTTATATTTAATGAAATATTTAGTTGGTGATATGGAATTAACAGATAGCCAGATTGTATGTGCAGATGTAAACGATGATGGTGAATTAACACTAGCAGACGCAGTTATGATTCAAAAGGCTGTTCTTGGAATACTTGAGATTGTATGATAATCTTACATAATAGTAACGAATAAAATAAGTTGAATTTTTTGATACCGCTCGTTTGGGCGGTATCTTTTTGTTTTATTATATTATAGCTTGTGCATACATTTTAACTATTTTACATAAGGATTAATAAAAGAGTTAGGATGTGACATTGTGAGCAAAGACAGATACGACAATATCGAATATAACGATGAATGGCAGAGTGTTCCCGTAGTTCGTGCTACGCCTGTTGAACTTGAAGATGATTATGAAGACGAGGTTGAAAAACAAGGCTTTGCAGATGATGAGGACTATCCTTCACAGGAATACCCTCAATTTTGTGATTCCAAAAAATACAAAGCAGATAATAATCCTCAGCCTGTTATAAAGCTCCAGTTTTTTCTTGCAATATTGATATTAATAGGAGCCTTTCTGCTAAAAGGTGTTGGTGGAGAAATCTATACAACAGTAAAAAACTGGTACTTTGAAAATCTCAACAATTCCCTTGTAATTACTATGCAGAATCCTACGGAACAAAAAAACACACTACAAAAGTCAACAGAGTATGAAACTTCTATACAACAGCCGACAGAACAGGAAACCTTAAATCAAGAAACAACAGAGCAAGAAACTTCAGAACAACAACTTACAGAACAGAATGTAGCAGATAGTAATCTTGATGATAGTATACCACAGGATTGATTAAAAAAATGAATAAAAATTAAAAAATATATAGATATGCATTATATTGTTGCATAAGGAGAAGTTATGAAATTCAAGTTGTTTGATGTAGAATTTATATTGTCATATCCTTTGGTGGCTGGACTTACATTATTACTTATTTGTGATCCTACGGGTATGGCGGTGTGTGCTGTTACAGCCTCGGTATGCCACGAGCTGGGGCATATTGTTGCTATGAGATTTTATAAAACTCAAATTACAAGTATACGGTTGTCAGTTTTTGATATTGGAATTATAGATGTACAAAAATGTAAGCGTGGCATAAAAGCTGAAATTATTATTACCTTAAGCGGAGTTTTTGTGAATATTGTGTTGTTTTTAGTGGCACTTATGGTGTATAATAGTTGTAAATTCTATTTATTTAGATATTTTGCCCTGGCTAATTTGTCGCTGGGGATATTTAACGCACTTCCTGTTGAGTCACTTGACGGAGGCAACGCATTAAAATTAATTTTGCAGAGAAATTTTACTGATAAAACAGTGTATATAATTACTCTTATTACTTCTCTTTTGTGTGTAATACCATTTGGATTTGTCAGTTTTATGGCTTTGCTTAAATCACCGTACAATTTTACAATGCTGTTTGCTACCTTGTACTTGATTAGTGTGATAATTTTTAAACCGGAAAAATATTTTTAACGGAGGATAAACAGTGATAAATAAAGATGTTGAAAAATTACTGCTTAAGGTTCAGAAACCCGGCAGATATGTTGGCGGAGAAATGAACAGTGTAATTAAGGATAAAAGTAAAGTTAACTTAAGATTTGCATTTTGCTTTCCTGATGTTTATGAAGTAGGAATGTCCCACTTAGGTATGAAAATTCTTTACAGTCAGTTTAACAGTGTAGAAGATATATGGTGTGAGCGTGTATTTGCTCCTTGGATTGATATGGAAGAACTTATGCGTAAGAATAACATACCTTTGTATGGTCTTGAAAGCGGTGATCCTCTGACAGAGTTTGATTTTATTGGCTTTACATTGCAGTATGAACTCAGCTTTACCAATATTCTAAATATGCTTAACCTTGGTGGAATACCTGTAAAGTCAAGGGATAGAAAAGGTTTGAAAAATATTGTCTGTGCAGGTGGTCCCTGTGCTTGTAACCCTGAACCTATTGCAGACTTTATTGACATTTTCTTTATTGGTGAAGGAGAAGAGGTTGACCTTGAAGTTATGGAGCTGTACCGTCAGTGCCGTGACAATGGAGAGAGCAGACAAGATTTTCTTATCAAAGCATCAAAGATAAAGGGTGTTTATGTACCGTCACTTTACAATGTTGAATATAACGAAGATAATACAATTAAGTCTGTTACACCTACAAACGGTGCTCCCGAAAAGGTTGAAAAAAGACTTATTATGAATATGGACAAGTGTTATTATCCTGATAATTTTGTTGTGCCTATGATTGAAATTGTACACGACAGAGCTATGGAGGAAATATTCAGAGGTTGTATTCGTGGTTGTAGATTCTGTCAGGCTGGTTTTTTATACAGACCTGTTCGTGAAAAATCTACTGAGGTTATCAATCGCCAGTGCCATACATTGTGTCAGAACACAGGTTATGATGAAGTATCGTTATCATCATTAAGCTCCAGTGACTACACAGAAATTGAAGATTTGCTTACAAAACTTACAGACTGGTCAAAGGACGAAAAAGTTAGTATCTCTTTGCCTTCGCTCAGAGTAGACGGTTTTAACGATGAGATTATTTCAAAAATAAAAACAATAAGAAAGAGTGGTCTTACATTCGCACCTGAGGCAGGTACACAACGTTTGCGTGATGTAATTAATAAAAATGTTCTTGAGAACGAACTTATGGAAACCTGCTCAAAAGCATTTAACAGTGGTTGGACAAGGGTTAAGTTGTACTTTATGATTGGCTTGCCGACTGAAACGGAAGACGACGTGCGTGGTATAGCAGATTTGGGACAAAAGGTTGTTAACACATATTATAACTGTGAAAATCGTCCCAAAGGTAAGGGTGTTAGCGTAACTCTTAGCACATCTAGCTTTGTCCCAAAACCATTTACACCTTTCCAGTGGGAGCCACAGGATACTGAAGAATCTCTGAAAGCTAAACAGCAGATTGTAAAGGAAAGTATTACAA
>JAXJXA010000284.1:0-3246 GCA_036307745.1 Acutalibacteraceae bacterium
CCATACAAGGGTGAGATCATTAGCCGTCATCAAGGCTCTCTTGTAGCACACGAAACAGGTGAAACTACAAACTATGGTTTATTTGCCGCACAGGACAGAGGCAGACTATTTCTTGGTGCAGGCGTACCTGTATATGAGGGTATGATTGTTGGTGCAAGTCCTAAAAACGAGGATATAACAGTTAATGTTTGTAAGAAAAAGCATATTACAAATACTCGTGCCTCAGGCTCAGATGATGCACTTAAACTGACTCCTTGTTCTCCTTTAAGTCTTGAGCAATCTTTGGAGTTTATTGCTGACGATGAGTTGGTAGAGGTTACACCTCAGAGTATACGTCTTAGAAAGAAAGTTCTCAGCAAAGAATTAAGAATGAAGCAGGCAAGCAAAAAGAAGTAATAAGTTAGCGAATATACGGTAAATGTAATTTAAGGATTTGATAATTAGTGGATTTTGTTATTTTAGATCTTGAATGGAACGGTTCATATAGTAAGAAAATAAAAAAGTATATCAACGAGATTTTTGAATTTGGTGCTGTAAGAATTAATAGCAGTATGGAACTTGTTGATAAATTTTCTATGCTTATAAAACCACAGATTGGTAAAAAAATCTGTAGTAGAGTAAAGGAGCTTACTCATATTGACACTGAAGAGCTTGAAGAAACAAATAACACATTTAATCATGTTATCAAGGAATTCAGTGTTTTTGCAAAAGACGCTATAATTCTTACTTGGGGAATTACCGATATACAAACTCTTATTGTAAATAATGAGTATTATAATAAGACGAAGACTTTACCTTTTTTAAATAATTATATAAATCTGCAAAGCTATTGCGAAAACTGCCTTAAAAGGGAAGACCCGTCAAAACAAATGGGTCTTTCAACAGCGGCAGAACTTATTGGCATAGATTTTGGCAGTGATAAACTTCATAGAGCCTTAGATGACAGTATTCTTTCTTGGAAATGTTTTGCAGAACTGTATGATGAAAACAAAGTTAAAAAGTTTATAAGAACAGCCGATGCGGCTTTTTATAATAGAATTTGTTTTAAAAATGTTGTTATCACAGATTTTTCTAATCCTTTAATAGATAAAAAACAGCTTTATTCTACTTGTCCTAACTGTGGAAAAAAGGGCAGACGTTTAAGCAAATGGCAGATAAAAAATAAAAGTTTCAGGGCATTGTTTAACTGCGATTACTGTGGTATAAAGTTTAATGGTAAGGTGCAGTTTAAGTTGAAATATGAGGGAGTTCAGGTGAAACATAGCTCAAACCTCTATGTACGTAATGACAAACAAGAAAATACTGAAAAATTAGATCAGCCTGTTGTGCAGAAAAAAATATAATAAGATTATGTTATAAAAATCCGCTTGACATTTATTAATTTATGTCAAGCGGATTTTTATATGTTTGTAAGCAAAAAATAATCATATGGTAACTACCTTCATTTCACACAGATTTCTATACAAAATTTATTGACAGTTTTATTTTTTAGCTGTAAAATTAAATACGTATGGGTAATGATATGTTTAATACTTATTCCTAAATTTATATGAAAAATGAGAGGTGAAAAAAATGGACGCAGGAAGTAGTAACAACACAGCTCCCGGGCCTTTATCTGGGTTTATTATAAAACGCTTTTTGCGTTTATTTTACACCAATTTATAAATAAAACCGGTAAGGTTTCTGCTGTGTTTACTATGCTTCTAAATATCTTATATTATTATCCAATAAAAAGTGTTTTTATTGGATATAGGACTGTTCTAGTCTGTATTGTGCTATGCACAGTATATTTGATTCTGACTTCAATGTACATTAGTACTATAAAAGGGTGAACTTTATCCGTCTTTTTAATGAAGATTAGTGTTATTTTAATGAGATTAGGAGGAAAGTTAACATGGAAAGTAATCTTGTAGCATCAATGATTCAAACTATTGAGCTATTACTTGAACAAAAAAAATATGTGACTATTCGTGATATTTTTACAACTATGCAGGCTATAGATATAGCTACACTGTTTAACGAGTTGGATGATAGCAAACTTCCGTTGTTGTACAGACTTCTTCCGAAGGAGTTAGCAGCTGATACATTTGTAGAAATGGATGATGATGCTCAGACTCTTTTGATCCACGGTTTTAGCGATACTGAATTAAAAGAAGTAGTTGACGAGCTTTATGTAGACGATATGGTTGACCTTGTAGAGGAAATGCCTGCCAATGTAGTTAAGCGAATTCTACTTTCAGCAGATAGTGAAACCAGAAAGGCAATTAATGACATATTAAAATATCCTGACGATAGTGCAGGAAGTATTATGACCACAGAATATGTCACATTACGTCCTGATATGACTGTAAGCGATGCTATTAAGAGAATAAGACGTACGGGTGTGGATAAAGAGACAATCTATATTAGTTATGTTATAAATAATAATCGTACATTGGTGGGAATGCTTTCTATGCGTACATTGTTATTAAGTGATGATGATGACGTTGTAGAAGATATAATGGAAAGCAATGTTATTGCTGTAAATACTCTTGATGATAAGGAAGAAGTTGCAAATCAGTTTAAAAAGTATGATTTTCTTGCAATACCTGTAGTAGATAAAGAGTTCAGACTTGTTGGTATTGTAACCGTAGATGATGCTATTGATGTAATGGAAGATGAAGTTACAGAAGATATTGAAATGATGTCTGCTATTACTCCAACTGATAAGCCATATCTGAAAACAGGTGTATTTGAAACTTGGTATAAGCGTATTCCTTGGTTATTATTGCTTATGATTTCATCAACTTTCACACAGATGATTATAACAGGTTTTGAGGAGGCTCTTGCAGCACAGGTGGCCCTTACAGCGTTTATTCCTATGCTGATGGGTACAGGCGGTAACTCAGGAAGTCAGTCATCTGTTACAGTAATAAGAGGTTTGTCTCTTGATGAAATTCAGTTTAAGGATATGTTTAGAGTTGTATGGAAGGAAACAAGAGTTGCTGTTTTGTGCGGTGTTACTCTTGGTATTGCCAACTTTATCAAACTTATGATTTTTGATAGATTAGATATTTTAATTTCGCTGGTAGTATCTTTAACACTGGTTGTTACTGTATTGTGTGCAAAGGTAATTGGATGTGTTTTGCCTATACTAGCAAAAAAAATTGGTTTTGACCCTGCTGTTATGGCTAGTCCATTTATTACAACTGCGGTAGATGCAATTTCACTTTTAGTTTACTTCGGCATTGCAACAGTATTGCTAGG
>JAXJXA010000285.1:0-3079 GCA_036307745.1 Acutalibacteraceae bacterium
GGTGATATTATTGTTGCAGGTACTACTGTTGGACGTGTAAGAGCTATGACAAATGACAGAGGCGAAAAGGTTAAGCATGCAGGGCCTTCATATCCTGTTGAAATTTCAGGTCTTGATGAAGTTCCTACCGGTGGTGACGTTTTCAATGCGGTTTCTGATGAACGTCTTGCGAGAGAGCTTGTAGAGCAGAGAAAAACAAAGGCTAAAGAAGAATTGTTTAACGCTCAGACAAAGGTTACACTTGATAATCTGTTTGATCAGATGCAGCTTGGAGAGGTAAAAGAGCTTAAGGTTATTGTTAAAGCAGATGTACAGGGTTCTGTTGAGGCTGTAAGGCAGTCACTTGAAAAGTTATCTAACGAAGAGGTTCGTGTAAGTGTTATTCACGGTGCTGTTGGTGCTATTAACGAATCAGATGTTTCTCTTGCAAGTGCATCAAACGCTATTGTAGTTGGCTTTAATGTGCGTCCTGATGCTGTTGCACAGGCTACAGCTGAGCGTGAAGGTATTGAACTTCATATGTACAGAGTAATTTATGACTGTATTGAAGAGATAGAGCAGGCTATGAAGGGTATGCTTGCCCCTAAAACAAGAGAAGTTGAACTTGGTAAAGCTGAGTGTCGTAGCGTTTATAAGATTAAAAATGTTGGATTTATTGCAGGTAGCTATGTTCTGAACGGTAAAATTGAGCGTAACGCTATGGTGCGTGTTGTTCGTGACGGTATTGTTGTTGCTGAAGATACAATGGCATCATTACAGAGATTTAAAGATTCTGTAAAAGAGGTTGCGTCAGGATACGAATGTGGTATTGGTTTGGAGCATTTCTCTGACATTAAAGAGGGCGACATTTTTGAAGTATTCAAGATTGAAGAATACAGAGATTAATATTTAGTAAAAGGCGGACGTATGGGGAGTTTAGCTTTCTGTAAGTCCGCCAATTTGGATTTTTGAGATAATAAAAAAATAACAAATAACAAATAATAAGACAAGTATAAGATTTTATTGGAGGATTAATATAATGGCAGGACATAGAATGGGACGTACAACTGAGGATATTAAGCGTGAACTTACTGCGATTTTGCGTGAAATGAAAGACCCTCGTATAAGCGACGCTATGGTAAGCATTGTACGTGTAGAAGTAACAAATGATTTATCATATTGCAGTGTTTATGTAAGCTCTATGTATGGTATGGAGAAAAGCAAAGCAGCAGCAAAGGCTCTTAAGAATGCAGCAGGCTTTGTGAGAAAGGAACTTGGCAACAGATTAAAACTCCGTCATGTTCCTTCTCCTTTGTTTTATGCTACCGACTCAATTGAGTATAGTGCAAATATAAACAAGCTGTTAAATGATCTTGATATTCCTGAGGAGGAAGTTGAAGCAGATGAAACAGACGAATAATATTTGTGATGTTGCAAAGTTTTTTAAAGAAAATGACTGCTTTGCAATTTTAACGCATCAATATCCTGATGGTGATACGTTAGGTTCAGCTTATGGTTTGTGCAATATGTTACAGCAAATGGGCAAAAAAGCTAAAGTTCTTGTAAATGGTACTTTGCCTGAAAAATTCAGATATCTTGAAACAGGCATAGATAAAACAGAGTTTGAAGTGGTCAATTTTGTAAGTGTAGATGTTGCCGATAGTAAGTTACTTGGTGAACTTGAAATTTATGCAGATAAAGTAAAAGTGGCAATAGACCACCACGAATCACACCGTCCTTTTGCGGAGATTTACTATGTAAAGGCAGACTCAGCTGCAAATTGCGAGAATATTTTTGAACTTGGAAAAGAACTTGGAATAGAATTTAATAGAAATATCTGCAATGCACTTTATACAGGAATAGCTACAGATACAGGTTGTTTTAAATACACCAATGTAACTCCAGAAACTCACCTTATAGCTGCACAGCTTATGAAATACGGCTGTGATTCCTATAAGATTAATAAGTCAATGTTTGAAACAATTCCAAGAAAGAAAAAATCACTGGAAGCGTTTGTTATCGGGAATATGGAGTATTACCATAATGGCGAGGTTGCTTTTGCATATACAACAAAAGAAATTTTAAATAAATTTGATATTTCAGAGGATCAGGTTGAGGGCATTTCTGCAATTCCACGTACAATAGAAGGTGTTAAGGTTGGAATAACTTTGCGTGAAAAAGATGAAAAAACCTTTAAAATTTCTGTTAGAACCAATGATGGAGTTAATGCAAGCGAAATATGTAACAACTTTGGTGGCGGTGGTCACGCTGCTGCGGCTGGTTGTGCTATTGAGGGTAATTTACAGCAGGTTAAGGACTTAATTTTGCCTGTTGTATATAAATATCTTGAAAAGTAAGGGAATATTATGGACGGAATTATTGTAATAAATAAGCCTGCCGATTTTACTTCATTTGATGTTGTGGCGGTTATGCGTGGTGTGGCTAAAACCCGAAAAGCAGGGCATACAGGAACCTTAGATCCAATGGCTACCGGAGTGTTGCCTCTGCTTTTTGGAAATGCCACAAAAGCACAATCTTTGTTGCCTGACAGCAGTAAGGAATATATAGCTGATTTCAAACTGGGTATTACAACCGATACTTTAGATATAACAGGAAAGGTATTATCTGAGAAAGAAGTTAATATTCAATGTCAAGATGTTGAAAAACTTCTACCAAAATTTAGAGGTGAAATTTTTCAGCTTCCACCAATGTACTCAGCTGTTCAGAAAGATGGTAAAAGGCTTTATGAGCTTGCAAGGCAGGGGATAGTTGTAGAGCGTGAAAAACGCAAGGTATGTATCAGTAAGCTGGAACTGGTGGAGTATGACAGTCAAAAAGGCTGTGGAAAGCTATTGATAGCTTGTTCAAAGGGGACATATATACGCACTCTTATTGATGATATAGGTGAGCTTCTTGGATGTGGAGCGACTATGACAGCTTTGTGCCGTACATCAGCCTGCGGATATACACTTGATGATGCAATTACTCTTGAACAGGCAAAGCAACTGTCTGAGGAGGGAAATTTGGAAAGTGTTTTAAAAAGCGTTGAAGGTGTATTTAAAGAATATCGCAAAGTTGTTGTTTCAGCACCTCAGGCAAA
>JAXJXA010000286.1:0-2881 GCA_036307745.1 Acutalibacteraceae bacterium
ATATCAGATATATAACTAACGAGCAGATTCCTGATAAAATAGATTTCTTTTCAGTAGATGTATCCTTTATTTCTCTTAAACTTGTATTACCTCCGGCACGCAATCTTATGTCAGATGAAGCATACGCTGTGTGCCTTATAAAGCCACAATTTGAAGCTGGCAAAGAGAAGGTGGGTAAAAAAGGGGTTGTTCGTGATCCCAAAGTTCATTGTGACGTAGTAAATTCTATTGTAAAATTTTGTATTAGCAATGGTTTTGATGTTCTGGGACTTGATTATTCTCCTATAAAAGGGCCTGAGGGAAATATAGAATACCTTATTTATTTGCATAAGTCAGATAATCCACAGTTGATGCTTAATATATCTCCCGAAGAGCTTGTTGGCAATTCCCATTTGGATTTGGATAAAAAGGACTGATTAATATGAAGGTAGCTGTAATAGTCAACACCTTGAAATATGAAGCAATAAATTTTTTACCTAAGGTTATTGATAAATTAGTAACTATTGGTATATCGCCTTTGATGATGGAGGATACTAAGGTTTTCTATAATTCAGATATGGTTACATATTGTAGCTGTCATAAAGATTTGGTAAAAGAGTGTGATGTTGTCATTACTATTGGTGGTGATGGTACAATAATCCATATGGCACGTCACTGTGCTGAATATAATAAACCTTTATTGGGTATTAATTTTGGACGAGTTGGTTTTGTTGCAACAATGGAGCCTGATGAAATAGACAAACTTTCTCTGTTGCTTACCGGTGAATATGTATGCCAGAATAGAATGTTACTTAAAGTTACAGTCGAAAATAATAATGATTCTGAGTGTTTATATGCAATGAATGATGCAGTTATATCCCGTGGTTCGTTGTCAAGAATGATGGATTTATCTGTATCTGTTAATGAAAAAAAAATCTGTGATTATCGTGCTGACGGAATAATTTTTTCTACTCCAACAGGTTCTACTGCCTATTCACTTTCAGCTGGAGGACCTGTTATATCACCTGATATAGAGTGTATTTTACTCACTCCTATTTGTCCTCATAGTCTTTTTTCACGTTCTGTTATTTTCAAAGAAAATGATGTTCTTAAAGTACAGTCTATTTCTGGTAGTAGTCCTAACTCCGAAGCGTTTTTAACAGTAGATGGTCAATATTATCTTCCACTTTATAATGATACAAAAGTAACAATAGAAAAATATGAAAAATCATTTACATTAATTTCTATGGAAACTAAAAATTTCTATACAGTATTAAATGATAAATTAAACGAACGTGGGTAGAGCAGATTTTAATTAAATATAGCAAATGTAACAGATTTTTTGAAATCAATATTAAGGCTTGTTTAAAAAACATTTTTAGACACGTTCTGAAGTGTGGTGTATTAAAGGAGTGATTTTATGAAATCTCGCAGACACGCAACATTGCTTGAAATAATACAGGAGTATGATATTGATACTCAGGAGGAATTGATTGAAAAATTAAAACAAAAGGATTTTAATGTTACACAGGCTACTGTTTCCAGAGATATTAAGGAATTGAAACTCATTAAGGTTCCTGTGGGTAATGGTAAATATAAATACATATCTGGTAATAAAACGGGTTTAGGTACTCTTTCGAACTTTGATACTTTGTTTAAAACTTCAGTAATAAGCGTAGATTTTGCACAAAATATGATAGTTTTGAAAACAACAAGTGGAATGGCACAAGGTGTCTGTGCTGCACTTGATTCAATAGAGTGGGAAGGAATATTAGGTACTATTGCAGGTGATGATACTATTTTTATTGTAGCATCTACCAGTAGCAAAGCAGCGGCATTAACCTCTGAATTAAAGAAAAATATGTAAGGTGAAGTTTATGCTTAATTCATTACACATAGAAAATATTGCTGTTATTGAAAACACAACAATAGATTTTAAAGATGGCTTTAATGTTATTACCGGTGAAACCGGAGCAGGAAAGTCTATAATTATCGGTTCTATCAACGCCCTGCTTGGTGGCAAAATTTCTAAAGACATTATACGTAATGGTGCAGATTTTGCTTTTGTCAGTGGTAGTTTTACAGTTAATAATAAATCTGTTATTGAAATGCTCAACTGTTATGGTTATGACTGTGATGAAGAAGATGAGCTTATTTTGCAACGTAAGCTGAATATTTCAGGAAAAAGCACTTGTAGAATAAACGGCAGACCTGCAACTCTAGTAATTTTAAAAGAAATAGCTACACATCTTGTTAATATACACGGTCAACACGAAAGCTATAATCTTATGTCTGCTGAAAAACATATAACTTATATTGATAATATAGGTAGTCTTTCAGATATAAAAAAACAGTATAGAGAAAATCTTGCTGTTTTGCGTGAATGTAAACGAAAGCTTAATTCTGCTCAGTCTGATTCTTCACAACGTGAAAGACAAATAGATTTACTCAGATATCAGGTTAATGAAATAGAAGAAGTAAATCCAAAAGAAGGTGAATACGAACAGCTTACAGAAGAAAGAATCATGGTTACAAATGTGCAGGACATTGTTAAATCTCTTGCAAAAGCGAAATCAATATTATCTGGTGGAGATGATTACAACGGTTGTTTAAATAGCTTGCGTGAATGTAGTGAGGTTATAGACAAGATAACTGAATATTACCCACAAACAGAAAAACTCTCTGAACGTATTATGACAGCCTTTTATGATTTGCAAGACTGTTCACAAGAGATATCAAGTTTTCTTGAAAGTGTAGATAGTGATTCATATCGTATTGAAGAAATTGAAGAACGACTTGATTTATTGTATAAACTTTCAAGGAAATATGGCAATACAACAGAAGACATTCTAGAATTTTGTGATAAAGCAAAAACAGAGCTTGAAGAACTTGAAAATTATGA
>JAXJXA010000287.1:0-3412 GCA_036307745.1 Acutalibacteraceae bacterium
AACTCACCTCGTCTTAGCGAAATATTCAGTCATTTTTCTGTTTTCAGATACTCCCTGATCACAAATATTTTGTAGAATAAAGAAGTTTTCAACATTTATGTTGAAAATGTTGAAAACTTGGTTGAAAATTCATAATAAAAAAACACCTGAGAAATATACATCAGGTGTTTAAAATAACTATATATGATAAATTTATTTAAAAAAGTAAAAATTATATTATTTACAACTTCTGTCTATTGTGGGGATAGGTGTCCTGTCAATTTCGTCCAGATTACCAAGATAATGCTTTGTATCATCTGCAATAACCTTATTAAGCATCCATATGGCGATAATATTCGGTATAGCCATAAGTGCATTCAATATATCCGCCATTGTCCATACAGCGTCAAGTGTTATAAGAGGTGATATTAATATAACTGCAATAAAAATCGCTCTGTAAAATTTAAGTGCTTTTGTGCCAAGAAGATAAACAACACATCTTTCTCCATAATAAGCCCAACCAAGAATTGTAGAGAAAGCAAACAGAACAATTCCAACTACTATAACTGCTATACCAATGTATGGAATCTGACTGAATGCTTTAAAAGTAAGATCGCCCCCGTTTTGTTCTGTTGATACCGCAGAATTTGCGTGCATACTGCTTACAAGAACTAAACCAGTCATAAGGCAAACTACAACAGTATCCCATAATGTTCCGGTAGAGGAAATAAGTGCTTGTCTTACGGGGTTTCGTGTTTGAGCTGCCGCAGCAACAATAGGTGCAGAACCCATACCAGATTCATTTGAAAACAAACCTCTTGCAATACCATAACGGCACGCCATCATCATACCCGCACCAATTCCGCCTGCTGCAACTGACTTTACAGAAAATGCAGACTGAAGAATATCAACAATAGCAGGAACTATATACTGATGATTATATATAAGTATGTAAATACAGCCAAGTACATATAAAGCTGCCATAAGTGGAATAAGTTTTTCACATACTCTTGATATTGATTTAACACCACCGTATAAAACTATTCCTACAAGAACAGCAGATATGATACCGCATACTAAACCTATAATGTCTATCTGATAATCTCCAAGGTTAAATTTTAATCCTTCCTCCGGAGTAAATGCTTCATTAAATATGTTAGCAATAGCATTTACCTGTACACCATTACCTATACCAAAACTGGCAAGCACAGCAAATACAGCAAATAATATACCAAGCCATTTTAATCCCAAACCTCTCTCAAGGGCATACATAGCACCGCCAACCATTGTACCGTCTTTTGCTTTTACTCTGTATTTTACACCAATTAAAGATTCGGCATATTTTGTAGCAATACCAAGTACACCGGTAATCCAACACCAAAATACTGCACCTGGACCTCCAAGAGCAATAGCCGTACCTACACCTACAATATTTCCTGTGCCTATTGTAGAGGCAAGAGCTGTTGTTAAAGCCTGAAACTGACTTATGTCACCGCTTGATTCTGAATCTTTTTTTACAGAAAGTTTTATACCTGTAAAAAGTTTTCTTTGAATAAATCCCGTTCTTACTGTCATAAACAAATGTGTGCCAAGCAAAAGGATAATCATTGGCCAGCCCCACAAAAAGTCACTGACAGCGGTTAGTATGTCATTAAAGCTCAAGTTTTCACATCCCTTTCAACAATATGGTATAATCTTAACATATTAACAAAAAATATACAATTTATTTAAATCAAAATTATCCTCTTTATTTGTTATCATTTTATGCTGGAACTTGTTTGAAAAATCAAAAGTACTGTCTATTTTGTAAAATAGTGGTGTTTTCTGCATTGAAAATCTTCAGAATACGTCAAGTATTCCTTGTAGTTTTCGTTTTAAAATCACCTGCTATTGAACAAAAAATCCAGTACTTTTTAAAGTATTATATAAAATTAAAAAACATTGTTTACGCTATTGTTTTGTAGTATTCTTCTGCAATATTTATAAGTTCACGTTCACTTTCGATATCTGATGTATAAGGGTAAGATACAACACACTTTTCAAATTGTTGTTTTATTTTTTCAGCTTTAATACTATCATTTTCTAACAGTAGAGTACAAGCGTACTCTGTACGTATAATAGTTGGATTTTTTTTCATAGATTGCATAAAGCTCTTCTGTTGCTTATCAAGCATTTTTTCAATATCCTGACGATTTCCATTTCGGATAAGTTGGCAGAATATGTAGTCGCAGATTAACAAACTGCGATGTATGCCTACCATAGAAGTATCAACTTCAAGGTAATGTTTTATCAAATTTTCGGTTTCATCAAAGCGATGTTCATCCATCAAGCGGTTGCAGGCAAATACACCTATTACTGAAATCATACTGTTTTTCATTTCTTCATCTGTTGGAAGTGCAAACCATTCTTCAGGTATATCTTTTAGTCTGTCACCTTTTAAAATTAGGTCATTTATTTTCATCTGAATCCAAAATGAACGAAGTGCCTGAGGATTTTTACCAAGAGATAACGCATTATATCCATCATTGTCAATGAGTCCTAGCCTTAAAGGAACACCATTTATAATTGCATAAGCAAAACCTACTATTGTTATCATTAACATAGATACTGAAAGTAAAGAATTATCTCTGAATAAAAAGAATAATGCTAGTGCAATGACTCCTGTAATTATATTCATAATACAACCACCAAGATTGTAAAGTACTATTGGAATTTTGTCATTAACCATATCAGGTGGATTCATAAGGCATTGACCGCCTGTTCCTGCAAGTGAGTATTTTTTTAGTTTAATTTTCCCGTTATCCTTTATCCACATAAAACTTCCAATTCGAAATGATGATAATTTATATCCGGTAAGGCTACCGAAAATAAAATGACCTGCTTCGTGAATAATCATTTGTATGAAAAATGATATGTACATTATTATAAGCAGAAATAATAAATGGAGCATTTTTTCTCCGAAATTTAGTTCTGTTGTTTCAAGTGAGTCCATATATTCTATGGTCAAAATACCGCATATCATACCTATAATGCTAAAGAATGCTATACCTATTAAATTTTGCCACTGAAATTTTTTCTTTTTACTTTTTTCCATTTACATCTTCCTTTCTAAAAATAAAAAAGCAAGTCACCTAAATAGGTGACTTGCTTTGGTGACCCGGACGGGAATCGAACCCGTGTTACCGCCGTGAAAGGGCGGTGTCTTAGACCTCTTGACCATGGCGCCAAATTAAATTTCTTTTGTACTGTAAATGCGTACAGAAGTATGCTGGCTATCGGTTTCGATAGCGTCACATATTTTGCGTACTACTTCAAGCTCGGACTCGCTGACTTTCAGACTTGCAAAGTCTTCGTATTCGCCGCTAATTTGCAGCAGCACTTCATATTGCTTTTCCATGTATGTCACTCCATTGATATGTTCTGTATCTTAAAT
>JAXJXA010000288.1:0-8709 GCA_036307745.1 Acutalibacteraceae bacterium
ACGGCTTTAGCCTAGTGGTGTGACCATTCAAAGGCAGAGCCTTTGCAGGTTTTAAGGACAGCGTCCTTAACAAAATATTCTTCAATAATCTTTTTACACTGACATTTATTATAGAGCCAAGAAAATAAAAATTAATAAAGGAGAATACTTATGAAAATTGAAACAATAATTCAGAATGGTATAACAGTAGCGTCTGTTATAGCCGATACAAAAATAATAACCGATGTACAGTCAGCTTTGGATTTAGTTATGACAGTTAAGTATGAAACAGGAACTAAAAATATGGTGATAGATAAGAGAATTATTGCAGATGATTTTTTTATTCTTAGTAGTGGACTTGCAGGAGAAATTTTGCAGAAATTTATTAACTATGGTGTTCGTTGTGCAATCTATGGTGATTATTCTCATTATACAAGTAAACCATTACACGATTTTATTTATGAAAGTAATAATGGTAAAGACATATTCTTTACGGCGGAAAAAGAGGAAGCAGTTACAAAACTTTGTAGTTAAATCAAAGTTAATATCTAAAAATTGAATTATAATTTTAACTTTTTACCTTAATATTATTTATTTTTGGAAATAAAAAGTCAACTTTGTTTTTAGACAATCTTGGCTTTTTATTGAATTATATTTTAAGAGTTAGTATAATTAAATAAAAACTGATATAAAATAAGTTTTTTATCAGCAGAATACATAATTATAATTTATGGAGGAATATATGAAAAGAATCAGTATTCTCTTTATTTTTGGTGTTATTATACTTATAATGGGTATCTTTTCTATTATTACGAGTTTGTTTATTTTTAAGGGAACTAACTTCGTTTTTCTTGAACTTACCTTTTCATTTTTTTATCTTTTATGTGTAAGTGTATCTGTATTTTTTTATCATATAAGGAAAAAAAGTGGTATGGAGGTTTTAGCAACAGATTTAGAACCTGAGAGATTGTTAAATAATATGTCAAAGTGGAGCTTTTTATATAGTCCATATGAGCGTAATATTTTAACATTTCTGTCATATCAGGCATTGTTCAGATATGATTTGGCACTTGATACTCTTAATAAAAACAGAAAGGATATTACTAAGTATGACTGCTATTCCTCTTTTTCAGAAGCCTCTGACTATTGCAGATGCTACATAGCATTAAATAATAAAGAGCAGGCAGATATTTATCTTAATTATTGCAGAGAAGCAATTAAGAACCTTCAATTAAATCAGCAAAAACAGATTGCATATTTTACAATGGAATTGCTTGAGCGTTCATATGCTATGCATTTTGACAATTCATATGCTGACTTCGATTATTACGAAAGACTGCTTAACCCTAATTCGGGATTAGCACCAATAAATTTTTATTCTAATTATAATGTAGTAGTTATTCGTTATAATCTAGGAAAACTTTATCTGCGTACAGGTATGTTTGACAGGGCTAATTTCAACTTTAAATATGTTGCTGATAATGGTAAAAATCTGCCAATAGCAAACCGTGCTAGAAATTATCTTATGTATGGTATTACAAAGGATTTATAATTTAATATGAGTTATTTGCAAAGTAAAATCTTGAATTTATGAGGTTATTATGATAAATCATCCTATTCAACCGGTATATGATGAAAATTCAAAAATACTTATTTTAGGTAGCTTTCCGTCAGTAAAGTCCAGAGAGCAGATGTTTTTCTACGGTCATCCTCAGAATAGATTCTGGAAAGTAGTTTCGGCTGTTTTTGAGAGTCCTGTTCCTGAAACAATAGAGGAAAAGCGTGAGTTTTTATTATCTTCACAAATTGCATTGTGGGATGTAATTTACTCCTGTGATATTGTTGGAAGTTCAGATAGTTCCATAAAAAATGTAGTGCCTAATGACCTTAATATAATATTGTCTAATGCGGACATAAAAAAGATTTTTGTTAATGGCAAAACATCTGAAAAATATTACAATAAATATATACGCAATGAAATTACCAGAGAAGCAATCTGTTTGCCGTCTACTTCACCTGCCAATGCAGTGTGGACGCTTGATTGCCTGATTAAAGAGTGGAGTAAAATCAGATTGTAAGAAAGTTAAATTGTTAAAAACTGCTCTTAAAATTTTGATATTATTGAATTAGATTGAAGAAATTTAACTGGTTTGTTAAAGTAATATATGTGGTTATATTGACACTAAATTTAGTAAAAAGAGGTGGGGCATATGATCTATGGTGTAATTAATAGAAGAGGTGAAGAGTACTATACGGATTTAGGAAAAGTTTTTGAGGCTATCAAAAATAAGCAGAAGAATTATAACTGGCTTATTACTGATTGCGAATGTTATCCTGAAAATCCTGTAATGGCAGAAATGCTAAGAAAGAACTACTGTTGGCTTAGTGGAGAAGAATTAACAGCTTTAGTTGAAAAAGAGAATTTTTTTTGGATATGGGCGGTGTTATCTGGTTTTGAAAAAGATATCCCCTTTGAGGAAGTGATTAAATATAAGTTGCCCTATGCTAACGGATATAGAGGTTTTTGGAAAAATCCGCTAACACTTCAGCATCCTTTAGCAAGCGTTGAAATTGTTCCTTGGGATAGTACTCTGACTTTGTTACTTAGCAAGAATAAGGAAATTGTAGAAGATTTCAGAAAAGTTTTTCCTTACAGTGAAAATCTTGAAGAGTATAATGCAGAATGAATTATAAATTATTCGTAGTACTGTTATTATAATTATTACTATTCACTTTATCAGCTTTTGTTATAAAGTGAATTTTTATTTTATACTTACGATTTAAAATATGCAAATTTACTTGATTTTATATGACATCTCGTCTATAATTATTGAGAATAGAGATTTTTGGATAGGAGTGTGGCACTTATGATTAGCGGTGCTGAAATTATGGTAAAATGCCTTGAGCAGGAAAATGTTGAAATCCTGTTTGGCTACCCAGGTGCAGCAATTTGTCCGTTTTATGATGCGATTATTGACTCACCTATAAAGCACATTCTTGTAAGACAAGAGCAAAATTCTGTACATTCTGCAAGCGGATATGCACGTTCTGTCAGTAAGCCCGGTGTTTGTGTTGCAACATCAGGTCCTGGTGCAACTAACCTCATTACAGGTATTGCTACTGCTTATATGGATTCTATACCTATAATTGCAATTACAGGTCAGGTACGCAGTGACCTTATAGGAAGAGATGTTTTCCAGGAGGCTGATATTACAGGTGCTTGCGAACCATTTGTAAAGCACAGCTACCTTGTAAAGAAAACTGAGGATTTGCCCAGAATATTTAAAGAGGCTTTCTATATAGCTACGACAGGCAGACCGGGTCCTGTACTTATTGATGTACCTGTTGATATTCAGACAAATAAAATTGAAGAATTTATATACCCTGAAAAAGCTGAAATTCCTGGATATAAGCCTCGTAAAGATGGACACATAAAGCAGATAGAAAAAGCTGTTGAACTTATTCGTTCAACTTCACGTCCTGTTATTTGTGCAGGTGGTGGTGTGCTTACATCAGGAGCTAAGCTGAAACTTGTTGAGTTTGCTACAAGAACAGGAATTCCTGTCGTATCTACTATGATGGGTATAGGTGTTATGCCTACCGAGAATGAGTTGTACCTTGGTATGCTTGGTTCTCACGGTAAAGGTGTAGCAAACAGAGCTATTCACGAAGCTGATGTTGTTCTGCTGTGCGGTGCAAGAGTAGGCGACAGAACTATGGCTGCTCCTGATCAGCTTTCAGCCCGTGCCAAGATTATACATATAGATATCGATCCTGCTGAAATTGGCAAAAATGTAGAAGTTACTATTCCAATAGTAGGAGATATGAATGTTGTTATAAATAAGCTACTTGAAAATATTGGTGACTACCACGTTCCTCATATGTGGGAAGATACTACTCAACGTTGGAAAAAGGAGCTTTTCAGAACTGCTCCTAAATTTGAGGGCTGTGTAGAACCAAGAAGTTTTATTGCAAAGTTGTCTGAAATGTTGCCTGACAAGTCAATTCTTGTAGCTGACGTTGGACAGAATCAGATTTGGTGTGCAAATAACTTCCACATTAAAGAAGGAAGATTTTTAACAACAGGTGGTATGGGTACAATGGGTTATTCTGTGCCTGCTGCAATAGGTGCAAAGTTTGCTCGTCCAGACCGTGAAGTTGTAGTGGTGTGCGGTGACGGTTCTTTTCAGATGGGTATGAATGAGCTTGGTACAATAGCACAGAATCACCTGAACGTAAAAATTATTATAATGCGTAACGATAGACTGGGTATGGTGCGTGAGTTGCAAAAGAATCTTTATAATGAGCATTATTCAGGTACATTCCTTGATGAAAATGCACCTGATTTTATGAAGATAGCTGAGGCTTATAATATAGATTCAGCTTATGCAACTTCTAACGAAGAGGCTGAAAAGTATGCACAGCAGATGATTAACTCTGATAAATCTTTTGTACTCGTGTGTAGAGTAAGCCCCGAAACACCATCTATATAACTGACTGAGAGGGCCTATTTTATGAAACATACTATTTATATACTTGTTGAAAACCAAGCAGGTGTCCTTAGCAAAATTACAGGTCTTTTTTCAAGACGAGGATTTAATATTGAAAGCCTTGCAGTTGGTGTAACAACAGACAATAACACATCAAGAATTACTATTGTTGCAGATGGTGATGAATATATTGCTGAGCAGATAAAAAAACAGCTTAATAAACTTATTCCTGTTTTGGAGGTTAAAATTCTGACAGACTTTATAAGTCGTGAGCTTGCACTTATTAAAGTAAATTGCAACACAGGCAACAGAATTGAAATTATGAAAATAGCCGAGCTTATGAGTGCAAAGGTTATTGATGTAAGCGTTAATACAATTACTCTTGAGATGGCAGATACAGTGGATAATATAGAAACAATGACAAATCTGCTTAAGCCTTACGGTATAAAAGAAATTGTAAGAACAGGCACAGTGGCAATAGAAAAGGGAAGTATATCTACCAGGTAATTGACATAATCTGTCTTTTGGTGTATCATATAATGTAGCCACAGTTAATGGCATAAGGAGGAACTTTTATAATGAAAGATTACACAGAAAACATGAAAGCACACATTTATTATCAGAATGATTGTAATCTTGCTTTGCTTGAAGGCAAGACTATTGCAATTATCGGTTACGGTAGCCAGGGTCATGCTCACGCTCTTAACCTTAAGGAGTCAGGCTGCAACGTAATTATAGGTCTTTATGAAGGAAGTAAGTCATGGGCTAAAGCAGAGGCTCAGGGCTTTGAAGTATTTACAGCTGCTGAGGCTGCAAAGAAAGCTGACATCATTATGATTCTTATCAATGATGAAAAGCAGGCTAATATGTATAAGAATGATATTGCTCCTAACCTTGAGCCAGGCAATATGCTTATGTTTGCTCACGGTTTCGCAATTCACTTTGGTCAGATCGTACCTCCAGCTGATGTTGACGTTACAATGATCGCTCCTAAGGGTCCTGGTCACACAGTACGTTCAGAGTATCAGGCTGGTAAGGGTGTACCTTGTCTTGTTGCTGTTCAGCAGGACGCTACTGGTAAGGCTAAAGATTTGGCACTTGCATATGCACTTGGTATTGGTGGTGCAAGAGCAGGTGTTCTTGAAACAACATTCAGAACCGAAACAGAAACAGACTTGTTCGGTGAGCAGGCTGTTCTTTGCGGTGGTGTTTGTGCACTTATGCAGGCTGGTTTTGAAACACTTTGCGAAGCAGGCTATGACCCAAGAAACGCTTACTTTGAGTGTATTCACGAGATGAAGTTGATTGTTGACCTTATTTATCAGTCAGGTTTTGCTGGTATGAGATATTCAATTTCTAACACAGCTGAGTATGGTGACTATATCACAGGTCCAAAGATTATTACTGAGGATACTAAGAAGGCTATGAAGAAAGTTCTTTCTGATATCCAGGATGGTACATTTGCTAAGGACTTCTTGCTTGATATGTCACCAGCAGGTGGACAGGCTCACTTCCGTGCTATGAGAAAGCTTCAGGCTGAATCTCCTGCTGAGGTTATCGGTCAGGAAGTTAGAAAGCTTTACAGCTGGTCAGATGAGGATAAGCTCATCAACAACTAATTGATTATTTGTTTAATTAATAATTAATATGATAATAAAGCTCCCGTGTAGCATTAGGCTGTACGGGAGCTTTGTTATTTGTCAAAGAAGTTCTTTGATTGCACCTTTCGGCTACTATTTATGTAGCCGAAGCCATTTGCTGTTGGGTAACCAAACCAAAGCTGATTGTAATTGCTCGATTTACCATATCCATTGCATTTGAATCAAGGCAACCCATTTTTTCCTTTAACCTTTTTTTATCTATAGTTCTGATCTGCTCTAGCAGTACAACCGAATCCTTCATCAGACCACAATCCTGGGCACCAAGCTGAATATGTGTTGGAAGTTTAGCTTTTGATTGCTGACTGGTTATAGCGGCGGCTATTACGGTAGGGCTGAATTTGTTGCCCACATCATTTTGTACTATAAGCACAGGTCTTACACCGCCTTGCTCAGAGCCTACCACAGGGCTTAAATCTGCATAGAAAATGTCGCCACGTTTAATGTTCACAATTTTCACACTCCGTAAATTTATTATAATACTTTCTTAAAAAAATCATAATTTCGTTTAAGAGAGTAGTAAACGGTTTGTTGTGTGCTTTAATTAAAGCCATATTATATAAATCCCTCTAAAAACTTAAATTTTAAATCTTAAGGTTTAAATAGGAATTGCTGTAACCGTTTACAGTAATATTTTTACCTTAAATATATATGTTTATACTTTCTGACATTAACATAATATTGACATTTTTCTAAAGTGATACAAAACAAATTTTGTAATCACTGCGAAAATAAAGTAATGATTTAATAGTGTTGAAAATCTCTAACAAAAGTGGTACAATTATTATAACAAATATTAAGTAGGGTATAATAATTGTAATTGGTGATATTAAATATGGATAAAAAAACGTTGAATAAAAAATTTCCATCATATTTTAAAAGTATATCTGATACATATAATATTGAGTTACCTCCGTCAGATGCTGTGAATGAGCCACCGGTTGAGGTTTATCGTGCGTGTCCTACACAAAAGATTGAAAAGATGTCATTTCTTAATTCTTATGAAGAAGATGATTTTAAACCGGTTATTGGCAGGGAGGATAATCCATCTTCATATTCTTTGTCAGTATATACTAAGTTTAGTGGCGTAAAGAGGTTTACTAAGGTGAATCGAGTGTACCCACATCCTTGCCTTATTGCTAAAGGGACAATAGATTCTAATATGGGTGTCTGGAAGTTTACTCCTAAAAGTAGTCACATCGACTTTTGGCAATATGAGGGTATACCAATATGGGAAAAATTTAGTGAATTTAAGGAGAGTGATTTAAATGTTGACAATAAATGATGTTTTGAAAAACACAAAAGAGTTATCTGATTTAAAATTGGATATGGTTTTTATTCAAGATGCAGAACCTATTCTTTTTACATGTATTGACACAGATGATAATATATATCTTGGCATTTGTTCATATGCAAACAGTGAAAAAATAATTTGGCATATTTCAAAAACAAATTGTGATACATTAATTTCACTGCTTGAAGATAAAATAACAATATATGATGCCTTTAAAGCCATTAGTAAAAATAAATATATTATTACATATTCAAAATATGGAGTGAATTGTGATAATAAAGCGTTTGATTTATTAGATGATAATTATCTGCCTGTAAAAGGTGAATTTATGGATGTTGAAGATAATGAGTTTAACAGTGAAATAGTTGAACTTAAAAACAGAAAAAGAAGATTGATTTATACAGCTGTTGCAAACCGCTATAACGAAGTTGTCAAAGTTCAAATTAAAATTCCAATGCTATGGTTTAATAATATATTAAAAACAGATTATAATCCTATGTACTATTCTAAGGAGATTGAAAGTTATGTTGGAATTAAAGTTAATTAAATCAAAAGTATTGGACTATAAATTTGCAGACAGCAATGTATATCCAAATGATGAAGAGTATACAAATACACCAATTAAATTAAAGGTGGATTTTTCTAAAGATGATAACAACAAGGTTGGAGGTAAAATAGCGATAACAACCACAATAAAATTTGGTAAGGAAGACGAGTTTGTTTTTATACAGCTTAAAGTTGTTTCATTGTTTGAAATCGTATCATGTGATGATGAAGAAGAAATAAACAATGAATATATTGAAAAATATTATCTCCCTGTTTCTACAAAGATTGTTAGGGAATATTTTGATAATCTCACCAAAGCTCTGGGTTATCCTGATATAGAATTACCCGTATTCAGTTTTGAAGAATAATTTTAGCCGATTTCATAATTAAAATGAAATCGGCTGTTTTTATGTCTGAATGAACAAAATGCTTTTTTCTGAATATAATAAATACAGCAAGGATTTGATGTTTTTTATTCGTTAATAGAAGAAAGGCGGATGATTTTATGTGTGGAATAGCTGGTTGGCTGGACCGCTATACTGACCTTAGTGAGAAAAGACCTGTAATTGATAGTATGATAAGCACAATGCGTAGTCGAGGTCCTGATCAGCAAGGTGTATTTTTTAGTGATGAAAAAGATGTTTGTCTTATGCACCGTAGGTTGACGGTTATTGACCCTGAAGGTGGTTTACAACCTATGACAAAGCAAGGCAAATTTGGTAAGTGTACAATAGTATATAAC
>JAXJXA010000289.1:0-3623 GCA_036307745.1 Acutalibacteraceae bacterium
GCATAATTCTGAAATACAAAACCTATTCCACGCTTGCTTGCGGGAATATTATTTACTACCTTTCCGTCAATGATAATTTCACCGCTGTCAGGTGTTTCAAGTCCTGCAATCATTCTTAGAATTGTTGTTTTTCCGCTACCGCTTGGTCCTAAAAGTCCGATTAGTTTTCCTTTTTCAATACCAAAATTCACATTATCGGAGGCTTTATAGTTACCGAATTTTTTATTTATATTTTTTAATTCCACATACATTTATTCAGCCTTCTTTCCTCTATATTCCACAACACTTCGGATAATCAGTATTACAAGTGCCATAATCACAAGTATTGATGATACTGCAAAGGCAGGAACATACTGAAATTCATTGAACAAAATTTCAACATGCAACGGCAGAGTATTTGTTTTACCTCGCAAATGACCTGAAATAACTGACACTGCACCGAACTCGCCCATTGCTCTTGCGGAACAAAGAACTACTCCGTAAAGAAGTGCCCATTTTATATGTGGAAATGTAATTTTTCTGAATATCGTAAATCCGCCTGCTCCCATAAGAGCCGCCGCTTCTTCCTCTTCTGTTCCCTGAGTTTCAAGGACAGGGATAAGTTCCCTTGATATAAACGGAAATGTAACAAAAACAGTTGCCAGAATAATTCCCGGTACCGCAAAAACAACCTGAAAACCGATATCCTGCAAAAAAGGATACAGAGGGCTCTGTCTGCCATATGTAAGAACAAAAATCAGACCTGCTATAATAGGTGAAACAGTTACAGGAATGTCTATGAGCGTAGTTAAAATTTTCTTACCTTTAAACTGAAACTTTGTAATTGCCCACGATGCAAAAATTCCGAAAACTGTGTTTACAATCACTGCAATAACTGTTGCTTCAATTGTAAGCCCTACTGCACTGAGAGTATATTCATCAAGAACAGCATCCTTGTAGGTTTGCCAGCCTTTTCGCAATGCTTCCGTGAGGACAGTAAATAAAGGAAGAACAAGCATAAAGAACACAAAGATAAAGCAGATTGAAATTAAAAACCATTTCAGAATTTTTGAACCTTTTTTGTTCTCATACATTTAATTACCTCCTTTAAGAATTTTGGAATTTCTTGATTGAATTAAATTTACAACAAACAATAAAGCAAATGAGAATAACAACATTACCAAAGCAATTACAGTTGCACTTGAATAATCATATTCCTGTAATTCCGACATTATAATCAGAGGTGTTATTTCCGTTTCATAAGGCATATTACCTGCAATAAATACAACACTTCCATACTCACCTATACATCTGCCGAAAGCAAGACCAAATCCTGTAAATATAGCAGGTTTGATTTCAGGAAAAATAATCTTCCAGAATGTTTTTATACGACTTGCACCAAGAACACCTGCTGCTTCTTCATAAGCAGGATCAAACTTTTCAAGCACAGGTTGTACCGCACGCACTACAAACGGAATACCTACAAACACAAGTGCTACGGTTATACCTATTTTTGTATAGGCTATTTTTACGCCGAATTGTGCAAAAAAACTGCCTATAGTTCCTGTATCCGCCGTAAGTGCTGTTAACGCTATACCAGCAACAGCAGTAGGTAGAGCAAATGGTAATTCAATCATTCCATCAAGAACTCTTTTGAACGGAAAATCGTATCTTACAAGAACCCATGCTAAAATCACACCCATTACTGCATTTATCACCGTGGCAATAAATGCAGTAATGAAACTTACATAAAAACTTGAAAGAACACGCTTACGAGTGATTGTTTCGATTATATCGCTAAAACTCATTTGTGCTGTAAACAGAACAAGTGATGCCAGCGGAATTATAACTATTAAACTTAATATTGTGAGAGTGATACCCATCGACAATCCAAAGCCGGGAATTACTCTTTTCTTTGCTTTTTTCATTATTTACAGCACCTTATGTTTATTGTTCATATATCTGGTCGAAGATACCGCCGTCGGTAAAATGCTTTTCCTGAGCTTCGTCCCAACCACCGAAATCATTGATTGTTACAAGATCAAGATTAAGATTGAATACATCCGAATATTCTTTAAGAATTTCTTCATTTGAAGGACGATAATAGTTGTCACCTGCAATTCTCTGAGCTTCATCTGAATAGAGATAGCTAAGATATTCTGTGGCAACATCTCTTGTGCCTCTGTTATCTACAACTTCATCGACAACCGCAACCGAAGGCTGTGCGAGAATACTGATACTCGGAGTGATGATTTCATATTCATCCGGATAGTCCTGAATGGAAAGGAATGCTTCATTCTCCCATGCGAGAAGAACATCACCCTGTCCATTCTCTACAAATGTAGTTGTAGCACCTCTTGCACCTGAATCAAGTACAAGAACATTTTGATAAAGCTTCTTAATGAAATCTTTAATTTTGGTTTCATCGCCGTTATAAAGCTTATCTGCATATGCCCAGGCCGCAAGGTAATTCCATCTTGCACCGCCTGATGTCTTTGGGTTTGGTGTTATTACTCCTACATCTTCCTTTACAAGGTCATTCCAGTCCTGAATGTTCTTAGGATTGCCCTTTCTTACAAGGAATACAATAGTTGATGTATATGGTGCACTGTCGTTATCAAATTCTGATACCCAGCCGTCTTCGATAAGTCCTGCATCTTGAACAGCTTTTATATCATATTCAAGAGCGAGTGTAACCACATCAGCTTCAAGACCATTTGCCACTTCAAGTGCCTGCTTACCTGAACCGCCGTGTGACTGTGTAATTTCAACTCCCTGACCTGTCTGCTCTTTCCAGTGCTTTGCAAATATCTCGTTGTATGATGCATAAAGCTCTCTTGTCGGGTCATAAGAAACATTTGTGATTGTTACCTTTTCGCTTTTTAAAGCTGAGTCAGCACTACTGCTTTCTGTTGATGAGCAACCTACAAAAGCTGTTCCCGTAATCAATGTTGCTAATATTAAACTGATAATTCTCTTTTTCATAATATATACTCCTTACATTAAAAAATAAATTTTTTAAGCCGATCTGTTATTTTTCAATCAACAATAGCTTATTCCGCCTGTTGAAAAAAACATACCGTTACACATTCGGCTGTTTCTCCATTTATTTTTTAACATAAATTCAAAACGCTTTTGAGTTTCGTAAAACATTTTGTACACTCTCCAATTCTGTTTTATACAAAAACAAATGTTAACGATTTTACAGCCCATAATCTTCATTTAAACAGTGAATAAAATCCGCTGTTTAATAGCTACGAAGTAGCGTTGAATATTGTACGAGACGTGCTGTGCTACAGGCGTACTCTATTAGACACCTGCGAACTATTTCATATTATTTTCATAGGTTTTATATGTTTTAAGCGTACTTGTATTATATCTACAAAAAGATTATTTGTCAAGAAGTTTTTACCTATTATTTTTATAGGTTTAGTATGTTTGTTGTGAATGTACAGTTTATTAAAAAAATGATATATTTTTATATTAAATTTTCTTCATAAAATAACCAAATCTTTAAAACCCACTTAAAAATCTATTTTATATATTTCTCTATAGGCATTTTGACACAGTTATCTCATTACAGGGAATTTATACTAGGGCTTGTTTGAAAATAGAAAAAGTGCTGGATTTTTGTTTCAAAACGA
>JAXJXA010000290.1:0-2590 GCA_036307745.1 Acutalibacteraceae bacterium
AACCTGAACCATTGCGTGTCTTATAATCTTATCACCTGTTTTGTAACCCTTCTGGAAAACCTGAGCAATAGTATTTTTACCCAATGATTCATCTTCCAGCTTCATAACAGCATTGTGAAGTTCAGGATTAAACTCGTCGCCAACCTCACCAAAAGTTTCAACATTCAATTTTTCAAGTGATGTTTTAAACTGGTTACAAATAAGTTCTACACCTTTTTTGTACTCATCAGGAGCATTCTCAATAGACTTTAACGCCATATCCAGACTATCACCTATTGGAAGTATCTCCTTAATTGCTCTTGCTGTTGCGTCAGCATAAATATTAGCTTTATCCGCTGTTGTACGTCTGCGGTAATTTTCATACTCAGCCGCAAGTCTTAGATAAGCGTCTGCTTTAGCTTTAAGCTCTTTTTCCAGCTTATTCTCAACAGTTTCCTCTTTTACAGCTTCCTTTTCTTCAACAGCTTCTTCAACTGTTTCTTTCTCTTTTACCTCTGTTTCTTCTTTTGTTGCCTTGGTTTTATTTTTCTTTTCCTCTTTTTTACTCACTTTTATCACCAATCCTTTTGTAAGGTACTTTTTTATTTTATTCCAAAAGTTCTGTAATTAGCTTTCCACACATCTGTGCAATATAATCTGTATATGCAACTGTTGCAGTATAATCCATTCTCAGCGGTCCTATCACAGCCAAAGCACCAGACTCTGTCCCCTGAACAGGATAACGTGCTACAATCATACCTGTTGACGAAATATCAGGAATACCTGATTCTGTACCGATATAACTTGTAATTCTATCGTGCTTTTTAAAAAGAAGTTCCTCTTGACTTAAAGAATCTTGCAAGAACCTGTAAATTCCTTTAAGCTGTGCAACATCAAATTCACCTGTTTGGAGTAGATTTGAAAGTCCATAATTTACAATGTTAATTACCGATGCTTCCTTTGACGCTTCCATAATGGCAAGCAAAGCTTGTGGCATAAGAATCATTACATCCCCCATAGCCACTGCAACTGTCTGCACAAAAGCAGGTGTTATATTGCTTAACTTTACTCCCGAAAGCATCTCGTTAAGGGCTCTTTCAAAAATCTGGAGAACTTCGTCTGTAATATTATAATCACACCTGAAAAGTCGGTTTTTAACCATTCCTTTAGAAGTTATCATAACCATCATAGAGGTATGCTTGCTTATCTGCAAAATCTTTATATGCTGAATCGCTGTATCGTCAGTGGGCGGTGTAGTGCTTATAGCAACATATCCTGTAAGCTGAGAGAGAATCTCTGCTCCTTTGTTTAGTATATGTTCGGGATCATCTGCCGCCGCTGTCAAAACATCGTCAATAGCACGTTTTTCACGTGAGCTTATCTGCACAGATTCAATAAGATGATCAAGATAATATCTGTAACCCATCTGAGTAGGTATTCTACCTGCTGATGTATGAGGCTGAATAAGATATCCCATCTCTGACAACGTTGCCATTTCGTTACGGATTGTTGCGGAAGAAACCGAAAAATCAAGAAAATCAAGCAAAGCCTTTGAACCCATAGGTTCGCCAGTTTCTATATATTGCTCAATAATAGCATTAAGAATTTTACTTTTCCTTACAGGCAGTTCCATCCGTACCACCTCTTATTTATTTTCTGTATTAGCACTCTGTAACCTTGAGTGCTAATGTAATTATAATGTACCACCAATTCCCCTATTTGTCAATATCAGTATTTGTAAAATAATTGTTAAGTCAATATTTTTGGGTAATCTTCATTTAAACACTGGAAAAAGCCAGTGTTTAATAGCTAGTTAGCAGCGTTGAAAATTGGTTAAAGAATGTATAAGACGCACTGTACGTAGCACAGTATAAAAACAAATAATAACTTATTGACTACTAATTAATTTTTATTTATACTATATGTTGTAAAAGGCTGTTATAAAAGGGGGGACTTTTATGTTAATAGCCATAATAGCAGCGGTGGTATGCCTTATTATTGCAATAGTGCTTTTTACCCCTATGTTCCGCCACCTAATTTTATTCAGACCTGTAGCACTATTTTTTATTTTTGAAGGTGTATGGATAATGTGTGATTACATTATAACCCAGATATGGCCCGGTACTGAGGCTATGCAATGGGTTCACTATGCCGGGGTAATTGTTTTTGGAGGTTATCTTGCACTATGCCTGTTTTTAAGCAGACCAAAAAAAGAAAAACGCAATAAACGTAAAAACAGAAAAAATCAAAAACAAAAAACTAAGCGTGTAAACCTTAACAACAGATTTTAATGCTACGGAGATGACACACAATGGGCTACTTATACACTGCAGGTTTTGCCCTGCTAGGCATATATCTTATATATAACGCTATAAAAGAATTCAGATTTTTATTGTTACCGGGAATATATTTTGTATTCCTGAGTGGATGGTGGCTTGCAAATGAGCTTATCCCTGCTGTAGATTTGTTAGGTGGGGGATATGCCTGGATATTAAGAGGTACTTCTGCTGTTGTTCTTGTAATTACAGGACTTATATACTACTTCAAATATAAAAAAGTACAAGACCAAAATTAGGGGCTGTTTGAAAAATCAAAAGCACTGTCTATTTTG
>JAXJXA010000291.1:0-1931 GCA_036307745.1 Acutalibacteraceae bacterium
CTTTCAGTATCAGCAACTTTATTGCGTATATCACGTAAATAATTATACATATCCTCATTATAGTTGCTTTCTAACTTACCAAACAACGCTTTTGCAGTCTGCTTATTAACTCCGCTACCCTTTTGAACCTTCATAATAACCTTTTCTTCGCCATTAAGAACCGCTAATGATTTTTTATTCAACTTGATAATAGGAAATTTCTCTTGTGTACGCAGTGCATATTCTTTAATAACCAAAAAGTTTATCATTCTTTTTACATCAGCCTCAGAATAACTTTTGAGCATACCATATGTAGATTGCTTATCTAACCCCCAGTCAAGAAGTTTCTGGTTTTTACTACCACGCAAAATATCCGTTATCAGCTTTATACCATAGTGCTGACGGGTTCTGGCTACACAGGAAAGTATTTTCTGTGCTTCTGTGGTTATATCTATTTCTTCAAAATCTCCGTTACAGTTTGAGCAGTTACCACAGTATTCGCTATGAGGTTGTCCGAAATATTTCAGTATATATCCACGCAAACACTCTGTTGTGTTGCAATAATAGGACATTCTGTCCAGTTGCCTGAGCTTATGCTCTACTACACTCTGCAAAAGCTCCTCGTCCATATCTTCATTTTCAAGTGATTTTTCAATAAGGAATTTATTTGTTGCAACATCTTTACCACTGTACATAATTATACATTCTGCGTTATTTCCATCACGTCCTGCTCTGCCTGCCTCCTGATAATAGCTTTCGATATTCTGGGGCATATTGTAATGCACAACATAGGTTACATCAGATTTGTCGATTCCCATTCCAAAGGCATTTGTAGCTACAACTACTCTGCAACGGTCATAGATAAAGTCTTCCTGATTTTTCTTACGCTCTTCCATTGGCATACCTGCGTGGTATGGTTGTGCCTTTATTCCGTTTTCACATAAAATATCACACACATCTTCTACTCCCGAACGAGTATTGCAGTATATAATACCACATTCACCCGGCTTGTCCTTTACAATAGACAATAGCTGTGTATCTTTATTCTTAGGGTGAAGCACCTTAAAGTTAAGATTTGGACGATCAAAACCGGTTGTAACAATATATGGATTCTGGAGTTTAAGGATTCGTTCAATATCTTCCTTTACCTCTACTGTAGCTGTGGCTGTAAAGGCTGATATAACGGGACGAGTATTAAGTTTTTGAATAAACTCTACTATCCTGACATAATCAGGACGGAAATCCTGTCCCCACTGAGATATACAATGTGCCTCGTCAATGGCCACCATAGAAATATCCATATTTCTGCACAAATTAATAAAATTTGCAGTCAACAGCTTTTCAGGAGCAACATATATAATCTTATAAGCACCATTTAAAGCTCTTTCTATTGCAAGGCTTTGCTGTTTTAATGTCAAGGTACTGTTTATATAAGCTGCTTTTATTCCCATATTAACCAAAGCTTTTACCTGGTCTATCATAAGGGAAATAAGTGGAGATATAACAATAGTTACACCATCTAACATAAGTGCTGGCAACTGATAGCACACCGATTTACCTGCACCTGTTGGCATTACACACAAGACATCTTTGCCATCTATTATATTTTCAATTACTTTTTCCTGTGCCCCTTTAAACTCACTGTAACCCCAGTAGGTTTTGAGTAGTTCAACTTTATCCATTTGTTCACCCCACATTTGCAATAAAATTATCCCCTTCATCAGACCAACGATAAAGGGGGATAATTTTTATTATTCAACAATACTTTGGCTTAAAACACCGTATTTTTCGTAGTTGGCTGTTTTTACGATTTTATTTTCATCATTTACAAAAACAACTTTTGGCTTGTGGTCTTTTACTTCAGAATTTTCAAGCTGACAGTAAGCCATAATTATTATATGATCACCCTTTTGTACACAGCGTGCCGCCGCACCGTTAAGACAAATCATTCC